>JAGWWC010000104.1 GCA_018970545.1 Betaproteobacteria bacterium
GTGTCTTTACGCTTCATGATCTTGGTCTGCGCGGCGCCACCCACACGCGATACTGAAATGCCCGCGTTAATTGCTGGGCGAATACCCGCGTTAAACAAGTCGGTTTCAAGAAAGATCTGGCCATCCGTAATCGAAATTACGTTAGTCGGCACGAAGGCAGAAACGTCACCCGCCTGTGTCTCAATAATCGGCAACGCAGTCAACGAGCCGGTCTTGCCCTTTACCGCGCCCTTGGTATAGCGCTCAACCCAGCCATCGTTGACACGCGCTGCGCGCTCCAAAAGACGCGAGTGGAGATAGAACACATCGCCCGGGAATGCCTCACGGCCTGGCGGACGACGCAGCAGCAGCGAGACCTGACGGTAGGCCACCGCCTGCTTAGAGAGGTCGTCATAAATGATGAGGGCGTCTTCGCCACGATCACGGAAGTATTCGCCCATCGTGCAGCCCGCATAAGCCGAGATGTACTGCATCGCTGCGGATTCAGAGGCAGAGGCGGCCACCACAATGGTGTACGCCATCGCGCCGGTCTCTTCCAGCTTACGGACTACGTTGGCAATCGTGGACGCTTTCTGTCCGATGGCCACGTAGATACAGAACATGTTCTGGCCTTTTTGATTGATGATGGCATCCACTGCGACGGCCGTCTTACCCGTCTGGCGGTCGCCGATGATCAGCTCTCGCTGGCCACGGCCCACGGGCACCATCGAGTCAATCGCCTTCAGGCCGGTCTGCACCGGCTGAGAGACGGACTGACGCCAGATCACACCGGGCGCTACTTTTTCAATCACATCGGTTTCTTTGGCATTGATCGGGCCCTTGCCATCAATTGGCTGGCCCAACGCGTTCACCACCCGGCCAATCAATTCTTTGCCCACTGGCACATCCAGAATGCGGCCCGTGGTTTTGACCACATCGCCTTCGGAAATGCCTTCATAGTCACCGAGGATCACTGCACCGACCGAGTCGCGCTCGAGGTTCAGCGCGAGACCAACCACATTGTTGGGGAACTCGAGCATCTCGCCTTGCATCACATTTGAGAGGCCGTGCACGCGGCAGATGCCGTCGGTCACGGTCACGACCGTGCCCTGGTTACGGGAATCTGTCGCGAGATTGAGTCCCTGAATTTTGCTTTTCAGCAGTTCGCTAATTTCAGACGGGTTGAGCTGCATTGATTAACTCCTAGTTCGTCAGGGCGGATTGCATACGGGCGAGCTTTCCCCGCACCGATGCATCCATTACTTCATCGCCGATGGCAATTGACACGCCACCGATTAATTCGGGATCGACGCTCACAGAGACTTTGACCTTCTTGCCATGCTTTTTCTCAAGCAGGCCAGTAATCTCCACCACCTGCGCATCGCTCATGGGATAGGCCGAAGTCACCTCAGCCGCCAGCACACGCTCTGCTTCATTACGCAGGGTTTCGTACATCGCACTGATTTCAGTTAAGGCCGCTAGCCGCTCGTTTTCTGCCAACACCGACAGCAGGTCCCTCTGGCTTTTGGACAACCCGGGAACTGCAGACGCAATCAACTCCGCAAGCCGCGCCGGGGCCAGGGCCGGATTTCCAATCAGGGCCTTCATCTCGGGGGCCGCAACCACAGCCGCCATCGCAGACAACGCCTCGGACCATGCGCCAAAAGCATTTTCTTCTTTGGCCAAACCAAAGGCTGCCTCTGCGTAGGGCCGGGCGATCGTACGAAGTTCAGCCATGGATCAAAGCTCTTTTTTCAGATTGGCCAGAAGCTCGGCATGGACCTGGGCATTGACCTCACGCGAAAGAATCTGCTGGGCGCCTTTTACTGCCAAGGCGGCCACTTCTTCACGCAAGGCGTCGCGTGCCCGCTGCATTGCTGCACCGGCCTCTGCCTCGGCGGCCTCTCGGGCCTGCGCAATGAGCTTTGCGGCTTCTGCCCTGGCCTCATCAATCAGCGAAGAGGCCTGCTTTTCTGCGGAGCCCCGCACATCCGAGGCGACATCCTTGGCTTTGGAGAGCTCATCTTGCACGCGGCGCTCGACCGCAACCAGATCCGCCTTGGCCTTGTCGGCTGCTGCCAGGCCATCGGCAATCTTTTTGGCACGGTCATCTAAGGCCTTCATCACGGGCGGCCACACAAACTTCATGGTGAACCAGGCCAGGATGAAAAACACCACCAGCTGGGCAATTAGTGTTGCATTCAGATTCACGTTGGAACCCTCTTTATGTGTTGGTCAAACGACCGGCAGATCCGAGGCCAGCGGCCCAGGCAATGCCGGAACAGAAACTGTCGTTCGATCAGCGATCAGCTGCCTTAGCCTGCGAACGGGTTTGCAAACGCAAACATCATCGCGATACCAACACCGATCAGGAAGGCGGCATCGATCAGGCCGGCCAGCAGGAACATCTTGGTCTGCAGGGCATTCATCAGCTCGGGCTGGCGAGCAGAGGCCTCAATGAATTTGCCACCCATGATTCCAATGCCGATACAGGCGCCGATAGCACCCAGACCGATGATCAGACCGCAGGCAAGAGCAACAAAAGCAACGTTCGTCATAACAACTCCTCAGTGGGAATAAACAATAAAAACTTCTTCTTCAAAAAAACCAGGCTCTGATGTTTTTTCAGTGCCCCTCATGAGCCTGGCCGAGATACACCAAGGTCAGCATCATGAA
>JAGWWC010000037.1 GCA_018970545.1 Betaproteobacteria bacterium
TGGGTACGTTCCGATGTATTACTCACCCGTTCGCCACTCGCCACCAGGAGCAAGCTCCCGTGCTGCCGTTCGACTTGCATGTGTAAGGCATGCCGCCAGCGTTCAATCTGAGCCAGGATCAAACTCTTCAGTTCAATCTCGTGGCGTCAAATAAATACTTCTGACGCAATATTTCTTTACTCAAAAAAATTACGAGGTATTTCTCTTGACAGACAAATACACACGTATATTTTTTGTGAGCACTTAGTTTTTGAGCATTCAGCAATGTTTTATCACGTGAGTTCAAAAACATGCTGTGCGCTGTTACCTCAGTGCCCACACTTATCGGCTGTTCATTGTTAAAGAGCGGTTCGCTTGACTTGCCAAATTCGCGGGAAAAAGAGGGCCCTTGGTCTTGCTGGCACTCCGGAATTTTTGCACCGCGTCATTCGCAAGCAGCGAAGAAGCGGAATTATGGCTGGCCATAGCGAGTATGTCAAACGTATGAAATGGGCTCCACACATCGTGTGCAAAACGCCCCCGTCCGGCGGTGGGATTCAGGGTCGCGAATCAGGGCGAAAAAACAGAGCTTTGAGCGCCGCGCCCGGGGAGGGCGCCCTCATGAAGGCCTCGCCCACTAGAAACGTCTTGATGCCGGCAGCCTTCAGCATGGACACCTCGGTTGGCGTGTGGATGCCGCTCTCAGAGACCAGAATCCGGCCAGGAGGCAACGCTCGGGCCAGCTCCAGGCTGGTGTCCAGGCGAGTCTCGAAGGTGCGGAGGTCGCGGTTATTAACTCCAATTAAGGCGGAATCGCAGTGCGCCAGGGCGCGATCCAGCTCGTCGTGGTCGTGAACCTCGATTAAGACATCCATTCCGAGCGCAATCGCGGCCGACTCTAGCTCACTGAGCTGGACGTCCGATAAGGCCGCCACGATGAGCAAGATGCAGTCAGCCCCCCAATAACGGGCCTGTAGGACCTGATAGGGATCCAACATGAAGTCTTTGCGCAGCACGGGCAGGCGACAGGCAGCCCGCGCGACCTGCAGATGCTCTGGATCGCCTTGAAAAAATTCTATGTCAGTAAGTACTGACAAGCAACAGGCGCCGCCCTGTTCGTAGTCCCGCGCAATCTCGGCGGGATCGTATGGGTCTCGAATCACCCCCTTGCTTGGGCTTGCCCGCTTCACTTCACTGATCACCGCTGGCAGGCCCCCTCGGTGTTGGGCCTGTATGGCCGAGAGAAACCCTCGAGGGCGGTGGGCGGAATCGGCAGCGAAGGCCGATAGCCGTTGCTGCAACACTGCCTCGGAGACTTGCCGGCGGGCTGTCTCGATCTCACGGCGCTTGACCGTGACAATTCGCTGCAAGATGTCGGACATCTACGTTTGGGCAGACAGGGCCTGAGACAGGGCGATGAACTCGTCGAGTTTCGCTCGCGCAGCCCCCGAAGCAATGGTCCGCATGGCGAGGTCAACCGCCGACTGCCAGTCGACTGCCACGTTGGCGGCAAGCAAGGCGCCTGCTGCATTCAAACCAACAATATCGCGCACGGGCCCAAGTTCATTATTGAGCGCTGCGCGCAGTTTCGCCTCGGACTCCTCGGGGCTTAAAGCCCGGAGGGCGGCATCACACTCTTGAACAGAATAATTTGGAAAACCAAACTGCTGGGCAGTGATGGCGTAGTGCTGCACATGGCCAAACTGTAGCTCTCCGATCATGGTCTCGCCGTGCAAAGCGATTTCATCCATGCCGCTTTTGGCGTGCACGATAAGAACATGGTTGCTGCCAAGCTTTCGCAACACTTCCGACTGAATCGAGACCAGCTCCGGATGAAACACGCCCATGAGCTGATGGGGGGCAGCAGCAGGATTGGTGAGCGGGCCCAGGATATTAAAAATCGTGCGCACCCCGAGCTCTTTCCGAATGGGCGCGATGTGTTTCATCGCCGGGTGATAATCCGGCGCGAACATAAATCCAATGCCGCAGCCGCGAATACAGTCGGCGACTTTGCTGGGCGAGAGATGAATGTTGGCACCGAGCTTCTCGAGAATGTCGGCACTTCCAGTGGAAGAGGAAACCGAGCGGCCGCCATGCTTGGCAACCTGGGCGCCCGCTGCCGCTGCCACGAACATTGCTGTCGTGGAGATATTGAACGACTGCGCACCATCACCGCCGGTGCCGCACATGTCCACCAAATGTGGTGCTTGAACATGGACGCGGGTGGCGAATTCACGCATCACCGTTGCGGCGGCGGCAACCTCCGTGGTGGTTTCCACTTTGACTCGCATCGCGGCCAGCACACCCGCAGTCTGCACAGGAGATGCCTGTCCCGACATGATGGCGCGCATGATGTCGATCATCTCTTCGTGGGTGAGATCCTGATGGGCCACTACTCGGTTGAGGGCTTGAGCAATTGTGAAAGCCATGATGATTTACCGTTGGTTAGTCAATGCCAGGATGATCCAGGAAATTTTTCAAGAGCGCATGTCCATACTCGCTCAGAATTGATTCGGGATGAAACTGCACCCCATGTACCGCCAGGCGCCGATGCTGCAGGCCCATGATTTCCCCGTCATCCGTCCAGCCCGTGACCACGAGATCCTGAGGCAGCCCCTCTCGGCTGACTGCGAGGGAGTGATACCGAATCACGGTCATGGGACAGGCAAGCCCCCGAAACACACCCTGGCCGGTATGTTCAATGGCCGAGGTCTTCCCGTGCATGAGGGCCTTGGCCCGCACCACTTTTGCGCCGAAGGCTGCCCCGATTGCCTGATGGCCCAGACAGACGCCAAGCACGGGAATTTGGCCGGCGGCCTTCTGGATGAGTTCCACCGAGATGCCCGCCTGATCTGGACTGCAGGGCCCAGGAGAAATCACGATTCGATCGGGCCGCTGGCTGGCAGGCCGGCCCAAGACTTGATCGGCTGAGAGGGCATCATTTCGGATGGTTTCCACCGTGGCACCCAATTCACCGAAGTACTGCACCAGATTGAAGGTGAATGAGTCGTAGTTATCAATCATGAGCACGCGCATGCCAGACAGCCTTCTAACGGGTGCGAAGTTGCTGTGGCGTGACGACGGCAGCGGGATCAAGGCCCTGCTCCGCAAGTTCAGCAGCACGGATGACGGCCCTCGCTTTATTTTCCGTCTCGAGCCACTCACTCTCGGGAACCGAATCGGCCACGATGCCAGCGGCGGCTTGCACGTGCAGCAGCCCGTCTTTGAGCACCCCCGTGCGAATGGTGATCGCAAGATCCAGCTCACCGGTAAACGAGAGGTATCCGCAAGCGCCGCCATACAAGCCCCGCTTGGTGGGCTCAAGCTCATCAATGAGCTCCATCGCTCGAATCTTCGGTGCACCCGACAGGGTCCCTGCTGGAAAAGTGGCGCGCAATACATCGAGCGCGCTTAGGCCAGGCGTCAGCAGTCCCTCGACATTTGAAACGAGATGCATCACATGAGAGTAGCGTTCCACTGTCATCTGCTCGGTGACTCTCACCGAACCAATTTGTGCAATACGACCGATATCGTTTCGAGCCAAGTCAATCAGCATGACATGCTCGGCACGCTCTTTTGGATCGCCGCGGAGCTCTTGCTCTAGGGCCGCATCCTGCTCGGCCGTGGCTCCGCGTGGCCGGGTGCCGGCAATGGGGCGGATCGTGATTCGGGTCTGCGGCGCGTTGTCGATCTTGATCTGATCTTGGCGCACAAGGATCTCGGGTGACGCACCGATGACATGAAAGTCCCCGAGATCGTAAAAATACATATAGGGCGATGGATTGATCGAGCGCAATGCACGATACAAAGTGAGCGGTGCGCCTTGGTAGGGCTTACGCAAGACTTGCCCGACCTGAACTTGCATGACGTCGCCGGCTGCGATGTACTCTTTCGCGGCAGCCGCGGCTTTTAAGTAGTCTTCTTTTTTGAAATCTCGGGTGACTTCGGTCGGATCAAGGCGCTCTGCACGTGGCGCCACAACAGGTGCTACGAGCTTTGATTCCAATTGATCCAAGGCGGCCATCGCCTTGTCGTACGACTGATCCAAGGTCATGGCGGTGGCCGTCGGGTCTGCGTACACCACAAGATATAAATGCCCGGCCAGATTATCGATCACTGCAAGCTGCTCGGTGAGCAATAAAACAATGTCAGGCACACCGATCGGATCCGGTTTCCGTTTTGCGCGCTCAGTAGCGAGCCGGGGTTCGATATGTCGAACGGTGTCATAGCCGAAATAGCCTGCGAGGCCGCCGCAAAAACGCGGTAACTCTGGTGTGAGTGCCACTTTGAATCGGGCCAGATACTGCTCGGCGAAGGCCAGTGGATCGCCTTGGCTTGATTCGACCGGCTCGCCTTCGGAAAAAACAGTAATTTGTCGATCCCGGGCCTCGATGCGGGTTTTGGCAGGCAGGCCAATAAACGAGTAGCGGCCAAACCGTTCTCCGCCCACGACGGATTCCAGCAAAAAACTGTTCGGCTGATTGGCAAGCTTTAGATAAAGCGACAGCGGCGTGTCGAGATCGGCTTGCAGCATCCGCATCAGCGGAATGCGGTTAAAGCCCTGCGCCGCGAGGGCTTTAAATTCAGCCCGGGTGGTCACTGCCGAATCGCTGACAGAGCAGAGCGGAATTGAGAAAACACGCCCTGGTAGCGGCCATCGGCATCGGGGGCTCCAAAGATTGCCGACCCCGCTACAAATGTATCAGCGCCTGCTGCGGCCACTGTCGCCACGTTGTCCACTTTGATCCCGCCATCGACCTCGAGCAGGATAGGCTGGCCGCCCACGCTGACATGCTGATCAATTTTTTTTCTCACCGCTTTGCATTTCTCGAGCGTTGAGGGAATAAAGGATTGGCCGCCAAAGCCCGGATTCACTGACATCAGCAGCACGATGTCTAATTTTTCCATGACCCAATCAAGATGCTCGACGGGAGAGCCCGGGTTCAGCACCAGACCCGCCTTGCAGCCCTGATCGCGAATCAGGCTCAGGGTGCGATCGACATGCGGGGAGGCCTCGGGGTGAAAAGTAATGAGATCGGCGCCGGCTTTCGCAAACTCCACCACCAGGGCATCCACCGGCGACACCATCAGATGCACGTCAATTGAGATCTGAACATGAGGCCGAATCGCCTTGCAGACCATGGGTCCAATGGTGAGATTGGGGACGTAATGGTTATCCATCACGTCAAAATGAATAAAGTCAGCGCCAGCAGCCTGAACGTGCCGAACCTCTTCGCCAAGTCGGGCAAAATCTGCGGAAAGGATGCTCGGGGCAATCCGATAAGTCGTGGAGGCAGTCATGGTTTTGATTCTAGATCAGCGCTTGCCGCGCATGGTCCACCAGACGATAAAAAGCAGCAGTGCCAGTGCGACACCGGCTTCCAGAAAGATGAGCCACATGGATTCACGGTCTTGGATGAGTTGGTCAGATTGTACGGTGCATCGCACTGCGTCCCGATCGCGATTTCTCATTCTCTCGCTCTGGATTTTTTCCCTCTGCCTGCTGCCAGTGGAATCGGCTGCGCAGTCGGAGGCTCGGCTTCGGCCCATCCCGTTTTCCGAGTTGCCTGGCTGGCCGGAGGATGACTTACAGGGCTTTTCTACCGCGCTGACGACCAATTGCAGCGCCCTGCGGGCCAAGGTGGCCGCCTGGGGGCGGCTTTGCCGCGAGGCCGAGCAGATCAACGCCACGGACGCCTCTGCTCTGCGGCAATTCATGGAGTCGCAGTTTGTGCCGCATGAACTGTCGGACACGAAAGGCAGCCGCACCGGATTGATGACAGGCTATTACGAGCCGCTGCTCAAGGGATCCCGGACCCGCGGCGGACCCTTTCAGATTCCGCTCTATCGAACACCGAAAGACTTGATCAACGTCGACCTCTCCTCGGTTTATCCCGAGATCAAGTCGCTCAGGCTTCGGGGTCGGCTTGAAGGCAATCGCGTGGTGCCGTATCCCACTCGGGCCGAAATCGAGCGCAAGGGCCTCTTGGTGGGCGAAGAGCTTCTTTGGGTCGACGATCCGGTGGAGGCCTTTTTCCTGCAAGTTCAGGGCTCGGGCCGAGTCCAACTGCCCACCGGCGAAACGGTAAGAGTGGGCTATGCCGAACAAAACGGTTATCCATACCGCTCCATCGGCCGCTACCTCATCGATAAGGGCGAGCTCAAGCCGAACGACGCCTCGATGCAAAGTATCAAGGCCTGGGTTGCCGCCAACCCCCATCGTCGCGACGAAGTCCTGCACCAAAATCCGAGCGTGGTGTTTTTTCGAGAAATCACTGCATTGCCAAGTGCGCAGGGTCCTCTGGGATCCATGGGACTTCCGCTGACCGCTGGACGATCACTGGCGATCGATCCACGCTTTATCGCCCCAGGCAGCGTGGTGTATCTCTCCACTCGGGTGCCCAAGCCCGGGGCGCCGCCAAGGGATCCGGGGCTTTTGTTTCAGCGACTCATGATTGCGCAAGACACCGGCAGCGCAGTGCTGGGAGCCCATCGTGGTGATATTTTTTTCGGCACGGGCCCAGAGGCTGGCGAAGTAGCCGGAAGAATGCGGGCCGACGGAAAGATGTTTGTGCTGCTTCCGAAATAGATACTAAAAAAAGTTTTGGTGCTTCATTTTGAATCGGCAAATAACTGCTCGAGCCGGTCCCGGCTGATGGCGCCGGTAAGCCGACGGCCATCGCCCAAGAAGGTGGTTGGCGTGCCCGATACCCCCAGGCTGCGGCCCAGCTCGACGAGCTTGGCGGCCGCAAATTTACAATCTGCCGCGGCTTTGGGTGGCTCTTTTCCAAAGAGCATCCAGTCATTCCAAGCCTCTTCTCGATTTTTCGCACACCAGGCATTTCGTGAAATGGTCTCTGACTCAGCGCGCAGCGTGGGATAGAAGTAGGTGTAGATCGTGACGTTGTTTAACTCAGTCAGTGTTTTGCGATAGGTCCGACAAAAACTGCAGTAGGGGTCTTCGAAAACGGCCAATGTACGTTTGCCGTTACCGCGGACTGTCTTCAATGCAAGGTCTTTGGGCAGCTTCGCAAAATCAACTCGATTGATCTCCTCTAGCCGAGCGGCGGTAAGGTTTTCTCCTGTTTTGAGGTTTACCATCTGGCCCTCAACAATCGCGAACTGGCCTTTCTCATCTGCATAGATCAGATCGTTACCAATTCGAACCTCCGCTATGCCGGGCATTGCAGTCCGGCTGACGCTGTCGACTTTAAAGCGGCCCTTTAACCAGGTCTCGACCGCGCCTTTCACGGCCGCTTCCACTGCAGGACTGATCCGCTCTTGAGCGAGCGCCAAAGTAAGCGGCATTGCGCCCAGGATAGACAGCAGGCCTGCCGCAAGCGTCCACCGCGAAATCACTCGGCGAGGAGAACCGGACAGATTGATGGATTTCAGCATGGTGTATTCCTTAGTGGGGGCCGAGCGCCTGTTTGATCAAAAGTTGACGCAATAATCCCGTGTGGGCGACTACCCGCATCCCGATCTCTCGGGCGCGCTGCCAGGTGGGATGAGTCTGCACCACCGATCGCTGCAAGAGATCGAGGCCCCATTGGATGCGCTTTAACTGTGGGGCACGCTGTTTGCCGAAGGCCTGGAGCGCGACACGACTTCCAGGGTCGGCGCGATGGTGCTTCCAAATTGATTCAAGACACAGCAGATCCTGTATGCCGAGGTTCAGTCCGTAACCGGCCAGAGGATGAACGGTATGGGCAGCATCTCCCACTAGGGCCACACGCATAGCAGTGAGTTGGTCGGTCAGCAGCATGCGGAGGGGCGCTGCGGTGAGCGTCCCCTCAAGTTCAAGGCATCCAAAGCGCCGGCTGGTCCGATCCGTGACCTGCTGGGCCATGCCATCTGCTGCGAGAGCGAGTGCGTTTGAATCCATGGGCGAACGTGACCACACCATCGAAACCCGATGCGGATCTGCAAGCGGCAAAAGCGCAAGAATGTCGCCATCATCAAACCACTGCGCGGCCACACCACCATGAGGAAACTCAGTTCGGAATGTGGCCACAATTGCGCTTTGCTCATAGTCTCGCTGGCCCCACAGCAGGCCCGCCTGGTTCCTGACCCACGAGCGGGCGCCGTCTGCGCCCAAAACGAGTCGCGCTTCGAACACGCTTTCGCCGAAGGAAAGCTGTACACGATCAGCAAAAAATGAAAGGCTGCTGGGCCGCCCCTCGATGCGTGTGATTGGTGCGCAAAATTGCACCGCCTGCTCTAGAGCGCTGATTAGGTGTCCGTGAGTCACCATCGACGCAAGAAACTCCGATCCGGAGTCAGAGGCCGTCAGATCCACTCGCGTTGATCCGGAAAAAACTTCCATCCGAGTCACCTTGCAGCTGAGTGCTTCGAGCGAGGGCCATACGCCCAGTCGCTTGAGCAGATCCACCGAAGATGGCGAGAGGGCGTAGTTACGCGCCTGCGCCCCATCTATTCGATCGGACTCCGGGGGCCCAAACCACAGCGCGCGCATTCCCAACTGTGCGGCAGTCAGTGCGGAAAGGGCGCCCATCACGCCGCCGCCTACGACTGCGGCAGGGAATACCGATGATCCCGACTGGGGCGAAGTGAGTGGACTCATAGATTCGAGAGGATCGCCCGAGAGGGCCCGGGCTGGCAAGTCGCACGCCTCGATCGGCTATACTTTTGCCTCTTTGCGGCGCGTTCAGTTTCGCGCCCGGCTGGCTCGGTAGCTCAGTTGGTAGAGCAGAGGACTGAAAATCCTTGTGTCGGTGGTTCGATTCCGCCCCGAGCCACCATTCTCGAACCGTGCATTCATTTCTCTGATGATGTCCTTTGAAAGGACATTCGCTTGGCTACCCCACCCAAGGCTCATAGGTAATCCCATTGCCGATGAGGCCTAAGACCCCCGCTTGATTCTCAGCAGATTCTGCAAAGTCGGCTAGAACTTTAGCTTTTGTTTTTTCGGGGTTGGTGTTCAGTTCACTTAACCACCAGTTGTAGCCTGAGGCCTCAGGCTGCCTGCCTAGGACATTGGTGTAAAGCTTGGTTAAGAACTGCTCGTTAGTGGGGTTGGTGCCGTACAAAGTTCTGAACTCGTTGGAGTCAACGAACCGGGCGGCGACCTCCGTAAGGTTCATTCCCCGGTCCATCTGGCCAATCCAGTAGCCTAGGCCCGATTTATCGCCGATTTCAGGATCGCGATTGAATGCGGCCTTATACACACGGTAAGCTTTACCGCCCGCCCCATTAATATCGGTCGCAATACTTTCGCCGTTTACATTAAATCGTGTCGGTAGGCCATCGACTACAGTTCGGTAAATGACGCCCTTGTCTGGATGCGGTGCGTAATTATTCATCGAATAAAGTGTTAATTTTTTTTCGTATGGATCAACAACCATCGGCGACGTAATCGTTAGATGTAGCTCGGGCCACTCTCCTGTGAATCTTTTGTAGTAGAAGGGATCAAACTCATTTATCAAAACTGGACTGAAGCTTCTTCCTGTATTCAAATAGACTACGCAATTCGCATGCATATTATTTGCGCTGTCAAAATAGTAGGTTCGAGTAAAAAAGCTCGGCAAACCAGAGTTATTAAAATCTCCCACTTGTATGCGAGAATCGTTTTTTCCGTAAGTCATTGAAATGTCAGTGAAGTGAAACTCATCAGCTCCAAACCATTCGCTCGTCTTATCTACAAAATTGCCTCGACCGTCATTGATAAGAATCCCATAAGCCTGGGCGGGATATGTCACAGTAAATTCATCTTTCCCCGAGGGCATTGCCATATACGACAAAAGCATATCTGCCGCACCATCTTTGTTGAAGTCTTCAAACGAAACGTTTTGAACAACCATGTAGTACTTTGTTTTTCCTGAGTAAAGATACTTTTCAACTGGAATATGCGTTTTTCTCTCAGTCGCGAATCCACCCTTGCCGTCGTTCCAATAAATAACTGAACGATTGCTGATTTCAGGCAGATTCCAGTACGCAGCAGGATTAGATGGGGAAAAAAATACCAAATCGGATGCGCCATCCTTATTAAGGTCGGCGATTCCACTGTAAAAATAAATGTCACGTGACTTGTTTTGATTGTGCGTATCTTTGCGAACTATGTCTTCGCTTACCGGATAGTTAGTCACACTTCCAGTTGGAGTCACCGACAGAAGAAAAGAGTTGGGATTATTTCCACCAATATTTGTAAAAAGTATCTCTGTAGAGCCATCTTTATCGAGATCTGCGGCTGACAGAGCGTGAGTTGTGACAGGCTGAGAAATTAGCGGTATTTCTCGATATGTACCGTCCGCTTGGCTCATCAACATAAATTGTCGTGCGCCATTAAAATTTGGTCCTGGCGAAGGATACTCCGTTTCATCAAACGGAATAATGTCGTACAGTCCATCTCGATTTACGTCGATATGAGATCTAAATCCGAGAAGAAAATTTATTTTCGGCGCGGTGGGAAAAACTTTTTGCGTAGTTTCCTCGTACCAACTCCCATCGTTCGACTCAAAAATCTTAAGAGGGTAAGCGACTGGGACTGCTCTGGGATCGTTGATTCGACCGGCATCTTCCATAAAGAAAGCAACGGGGCTGGAATCGGTCTTTTTAAAAACTACGCCCCAGCTCCACCAGTTACCAAGCGATGTAGGACCGCTTATTTTTGAAAAAGATATCCGGTAGGTCATATCAATGAAGGTCTAGTATTTCGCCAGGAACTACACTTTGCTCGATCGTTCTCGGCTACCCCACCCAAGGCTCATAGGTAATCCCATTGCCGATGAGGCCCAAGACCCCCGCTTGATTCTCAGCAGATTCTGCAAAGTCTGCCAAGACCTTGGCTCTGGTTTTGGTGGGGTTGGTGTTCAGCTCATTTAGCCACCAGTTAAAGCCTGAAGCCTCCGGCTGCCTACCCAGAACGTTGGTGTAGAGCTTGGTTAAAAACTGCTCATTGGTGGGGTTGGTGCCGTACAACGTTCTGAACTCGTTGGAGTCAACGAACCGGGCGGCGACCTCAGTAAGGTTCATACCTTTATCGATCTGGGCGATCCAATAGCCAAGACCCTTCGTATCTCCTTGCATGGGATCGCGATTGAATGCAGCCTTGTAGACGCGATAGGCTTGGCCGGCGTTGGTGGATAAATCGAGCGCTATCGATTTATCTAAAAAGGTAATTCTTTCAATTCCGAAAAGTGTATCTACATCGTCACCACTTTTTGACTTTACCGTGGCATTGTTCGCGTTTAAAAGTAAGGAATAACTCAACGCTAAGCTTGGATATGATGAGGTATCAATACCCAGACCCCCATGAATCTCGTCACTCCCCTTTCCTGACTGTATTAAGTTATTACCTGTGGAAACGTAAAGAATATCGTCTCGTGGGCTGCCATTAACGGTCAAATTTGTATGGTATGCCCAGTCGCGTTGGACGTACTTGGAAATAATTTCTTCTGCAAGTTTATTCGAGTACAGATTCCAGGATTTGGTTATATATGCATCGTGAAAAAGTCTTGAGGATGAATCTCCGGGATTTTGAATCCAATCAGAGAAAGTCCATGCATTGTATTCCCATAGATTTATTCCTTTTACGTATTTGCTCAGGTTATTTCCGATCATTTCAAAAAGCGCCTGAAAGGCTAACGCTTGCAATGGATAGTTTTGTGGAATCCCGTTCTTAACCATATCTACCTCAGAACCTGAACCGTTGAGCGCAAGGTCGGTCCCTATGAATCCAGCTTCTCCAAGAAATATTGGCTTATTAGTCGCTCTCCCTAGATTAATGATGTCATTGACGATACTGTAGTTTGTGAATTCGTCTCTATAAAAATATTTGTCAATTATGGTGTTGACGTCTGATGTAGGCTTGCTTTGCAGTTGTGGATAAAACGAGACAGATACCGCATCGACGAGATCCCATAGCGCAGTAACTCCGTAATCATTCTTGTGGGGCCCTCCGCTGGTTCCGTATTTATTAAGCCAGTCTAGATACAGCGCATCATAGGAAATTAGGCCGCTGTAGACTTTCTTTACTTGATCAATAATTACTTTCCACTGATCATAATATTTGACGGTATCAAATGAATTATTTTCAGTACCAATATAAAAAACACTTATTTGATGCTCCTGAGCAATCTTTGCAACGTTTGATATCGGATTTATGAGGGTCTGTAGAAGGTTGTCGAATGAGAAGGACTTCGGGTAATTGCTCCACAAATTTAAATTACTGTTTTGAGAGTCTGTGATATGTGTTTTTAGTTGGACATCTAAGCCAATGGTCTTGGCGTAGTCCACGAACCTCCAGAGCCTGCTTATCGATGGTTCGGCGGCCGCTCCGCTGCCGAGGTCAACTGGAATTCCGTACGAAAATGTAACCCCTGAGTATCCGATAGATTTAATATGGTCTATTAACAAGAATATCCTGTCATCAGATACCCGAGCGTTTAAAGGATCATTCCACCAAGCAAACGCCGCATTTCTAAAGGTCGTGGCTGTCATCGTTATTGCAATTTTCGTATTCTTTTTAAAAAATTTTTCATGAAAAATATAGATTTAACGTGAAATAAATCAACCCGATTTTTGCATTTGACCCGACGATAGGCCTACAAGTATCCAGCCTGAACTTCTTAGTTAAATTAGAGAGACTGTAAAATTATTCAAGTTGTTTTTTGTCGAGAGACTATCAACAAGAATTTAGCGAAATGCGCAAGCCGGTTCTGAAGAAAACAATCACCCCACCCAAGGCTCATAGGTAATCCCATTGCCGATGAGGCCCAAGACCCCCGCTTGATTCTCAGGAAACTCGGTAACCCTCCCCTTTTTAGTAAGGATCGGAGGTAGACATTAAGCGGCTATGGCCGACCGCTGTTTTGGTGTGATTCCACCCCGAGCCACCATCTCTTGATGGCACGTACTCGGCAGACGGTGTGGATACACCTTTTTTATTGACTACTTGGGCTCAGGAAAAGCCTTCTTAAGTCAAACCCAAGCCGCTCCAGATTGCTCTGCCAATCAATCTTCCAGGCAGCAGAGTGAATAGCCCCGTAATCAAGAGCGCCCCAACGTATAGAGAAATCATTTGGATCCGATGCGACCTCACTTGGTGGGTTCGTGCGAACCAAACCCCGACGACCAAAGCGCCCAGGGTGAACACCGACAGGCCATGGATCCAAGAAAATCCCTTAGGCCCTACGATTGCAAAAGAAATCAAGGCAACGGATGCCATGCATCCTACCCATATCCAGCCCATGATCCGATGGGCTCGATGGCCTTTACGGCCCCGTAACAGCAACGCCCCGAGCATCAGGGAGGTCACCGCAAAAACGGTATGGCTGACGATGATCGGCGTCCAGGTGTAGGGTGAGGGCATTTTTACAAATCTCCGACAAATGGAGCCGCCCCTACCTTAGGGGTAGCTCGCCTTGATCACACGCATCAAATCCAAAGTAAATCGATTCGCTGCATCAGGACTAGCGCCCACCCATCCATAACGCCTCGCGGCGGATGGTCCCGAACCATAGGTTCGCATGCCTCGATCAATCGGACCGAAGAGGATTCCGTGGGCTGCATCCTCATAAAACCAAAACTCAATGGGTTGGCCTGCCGCCTTTAACTGATCGCCCCATTCCTGCGGAGAAAGTCCACGAGAAGACGGGTTCGCAACGAGGCTGCAGCGCTGCGTGGTGCCCGGTGCGGCCCCCTCCGCAGATTGATTGACCACGCAGGGATCGGTTCGCAGATGCATCCAGTCATCTTCCGTTCGGCCGCCGTAGTTATCGAGCTTGCCAAAAATCATTTTCAGGGGCACCCGAATCTGATCGGGCATACCAATACCTGCTGAGGGCGCCCCCTCCGCAAAGACTGCCCGAACGTGTGCGGGATCCACTACAGCAGCCATATTCAGCGCCACAGCACCACCGTTGGATAGGCCATGAATGAATAGGCGAGAACCATCAACACGCGGGTGCTGCTTCGCCCAATGGTAGGCCCCGAGCGTCGTCTTGAAGATCATTCGCTGGCGTGACTCGTTGGTCGCCCCAGTTAAAAAAAGTGAGGTGCCCCGATATCGAAATCCATTCATCTCGTAAGCATCAAAAATTAAGGCAGCAACGCCCCGAGCATTCATCCGTCGGGCCAGTTCTTGCTCTGCAGCTCCCGGGCCATTGCCGCCGTGAGCAATCAGCATCAGAGGGGGTTTGTCGCCAAGTTTGTCAGCAAAAAAAGTGGGTAGCGATAACTGCACCGATCGATGGCAAGGATCAAACTCCGCCAACGGCCCTGTGACACGATGAAAGCCGGGCCGGATTTCAACGAGTTGTGCTACCTCGGGGCCCGAGGGTCTGCAATCGGCCTGTGCCATGACAGCGCCGCAGATGAGAACGCCAACTAAGAAAACACTTGCTTTGACGTGATGAAGGTGCATGCGGATACGATTTCGGGATAAGTCGAGCCAAAAGGATATCAGGCCGGTCTGAGTCGAGCGGCGAGCGCAGCCGGCAGCAGGAATACTTAAAGAATGAGAAGCCGTTTAAACAGACGGTCGGCGAACTGCTCAATAAGACTCTCGGGCTCATCGGGCAGCGCTGTGTCAAAACCGGAGGGTGGGGGCAGCCACCACAGGGCCACATTGGCGGCCTGGTCCAGCGTTGTTCGGGCAATCGCAGTCGCAAAAGGCGGGGCAAGCGGCGTTGCGAGGCTATCTGGAATGCTCTCCACGAATTTTTGACAATGGGCCAGTGCCGCATCAAACAGGTAACCATCTGAAGTGCAGATCGCATGGCCGTTCCATTGCGCTTGCGGGGCTGGATCAATGAAGCCGAAAAGGAAGACCTGGTTGGGAATGGCCAACGAAAGCTGACAAGGAACAATGCTTGCTTCGTGGCCAAATCGCCGCAACACGCGATACGAAATTCTCGAGGTGAGCGCGCAATAGGTCTTGTATTGCGGCGGAATCACCTCATAGAACACCTTTGTCAGGCGGGTGAGCACCTTGCGGCCGGTACTGTTTGGCATTTGGCTATTTTATCTATTTCTATAGCGACTATAGCGATTATCGCTCAGGATCCGCTCTCCACTCGCTACGGCCCCCAACCGTCTGCTTGATGACCCCGTGGTCGCTCCGCCACGCACGGCCAATATCCACAATCAACTCAGACTGAGTTGGCCCCGCCACCAACTCGCTTCGGTAACGACTCACATACTCAAACAAATGGGGGTTGAACGGTGGCTTTGCCTGTTTTTCAGGATCCAGCGATAAATCCATTCTCGCCGCCCACTCGCGAATGAAGTCTCCATCAAAAAAACCAGGGGATGTGCTGTGTCGGTTGTAGGATTTCTTCTGCCAGGTGATTCCGAGAAATTTTCTTCGAATCCAGTCGATATCAAATTTCCCATCACGCTGCAGATCTTTATTTTTTTCTTTAAACAGAAACTTCACTGCGCGTGTTTTTTCATTTAGTTTGGAAACAAGAAGCTCCGGTTCTACCTCTTCCTTGAGCAGCCAATCATCCTCAAGATGAAGCACAATTGATTGGGATGTTTTTTCCCACACTCGCTTTACAGCAGTGGTGAAGTGGGGGGCCGGCGGTGTCAGCACCTCGGCCTGGCGAAAATGACGAAGCACCAGGGCTGCACACTGCTGACGCTGACTCTCATCGCCTCCGAATAGGTCAATGTTTGCAATGCATTTTGAAACAGTGAGCTTCTTAATCAACCCACTCTGAAATGAGTCTAAGGTTTGTGAGAGCAGCTCCGGACGGGCCCCCGAGATCAGACACACGTCAACAGTCGGAGCAGCCATATCAATCTCGAAAATTCATGCGGTCTTGATTCCCAAGACAACCGTCACCCGATAGGGCCTGAACAGCCACCTGACCCGGAGACTCTTTCTCCAGGAGGAAATGCTCTGAAAAGGCCATAGCGGCCTGATGAGCTTTCTTACTCTTTTTAAAATACTCATGTGATTAAATTCCTGACGAAACGATCCCGCCTCAACGATTGCCTGCCCGACCCAATTCAGGGGGGCTCGGCTCGTTAAATCGAGTGGGTCAGGGCGAAACATGGTGTCGATTGGGTCGGGGTGATAAGGATAGTCAAAAGGAACCGTTACCAAAAGCGCATCACCAACGCGC
>JAGWWC010000038.1 GCA_018970545.1 Betaproteobacteria bacterium
CATGCCTTGCACCATGCCACGGCGTGACGACAGATCGCCCATCACGGTGCCTGCATAGTCTTCCGGCGTCTCGACCTCGACGGACATCATCGGCTCGAGCAGCACCGGATTCGCTTTTCGGCAGCCGTCTTTAAATGCCATCGAAGCCGCCAATTCAAAGGCAATCTGCGAAGAGTCCACATCGTGGTACGAGCCATCAAAGAGCGTGACCTTCACATCGACTACCGGGTAGCCAGCCAGCACACCGCTATTCATGGTGTCTTTGACGCCCTTATCAACAGAGGGAATGAATTCGCGCGGCACAACACCGCCTTTGATCGCATCCACGAATTCATAGCCCTTGCCCTCTTGCTGGGGCTCGACTTTGAGCCAGACGTGGCCATACTGGCCTTTACCGCCAGACTGCTTGACATACTTGCCCTCGATTTCGGTGGGCTTGCGAATGGTCTCGCGGTACGCCACCTGCGGCTTGCCCACAGTCGCCTCGACACCGAATTCACGCTTCATCCGATCAACGATGATCTCCAGATGCAATTCACCCATGCCCGAGATGATGGTCTGGCCGGATTCTTCATCCGTGCGAACCCGAAATGAGGGGTCCTCTTTCGCAAGCCGACCCAGAGCGATGCCCATTTTTTCTTGGTCAGCCTTCGTCTTGGGCTCCACGGCCTGCGAGATGACCGGCTCAGGAAATACCATACGCTCCAACACAATCTCCGCATCCGGATCGCAGAGGGTCTCGCCTGTAGTGACTTCTTTTAAGCCTACGCAGGCGGCGATATCACCAGCGAGAATCTCATCGATCTCTTCACGGTTATTGGCGTGCATCTGCAAGACTCGACCGATACGCTCTTTCTTGCCCTTGATCGGGTTATAGACGGTATCGCCAGATTTCAAAACGCCCGAGTAGACCCGCACAAAGGTCAGCTGACCGACAAACGGATCTGTCATCAACTTAAATGCAAGTGCGGAAAACTTCTCTTTGTCATCGGCCTTACGGCTGGCCGGCTGCTCGCGCACATCGGTGCCCTGCACCGGAGGAATATCGATCGGCGATGGCAGAAAATCAACAACGGCATCGAGCATACGCTGCACGCCTTTGTTTTTAAACGCTGAGCCACAAAGCATTGGCTGGACCTCGGTTGAGATGGTCCGAGCGCGCAGGCCTTTCTTGATATCGGCCTCATCGAGATCGCCGCTTTCAAGATATTTATTCATGAGCTCTTCATCGGCCTCAGCGGCGGCCTCAAGCATTTTTTCGCGCCACTCTTTGGCGGTGCCCAGTAGATCCGCAGGAATTTCCTGATAATCAAACTTCATGCCCTGAGAGGCCTCATCCCACAGGATGGCCTTCATCTTGATCAGATCGACCACGCCTTTGAAGTTCTCTTCAGCGCCGATCGGGATCACGACGGGCACAGGATTTGCCCGCAGACGGGTCTTCATCTGGTCGACGACTTTGAAAAAGTTCGCGCCCGTCCGATCCATCTTGTTGACGAATGCCAGCCGTGGCACACGGTACTTGTTGGCCTGACGCCAGACTGTTTCTGACTGGGGCTGGACACCACCGACCGCGCAATAGACCATACAGGCGCCATCCAGCACGCGCATGGAACGTTCCACCTCGATGGTGAAATCGACGTGGCCCGGGGTATCAATAATGTTGAAACGATGCTCAGGAAACGACAGGTCCATGCCCTTCCAGAAGCAGGTGGTTGCGGCAGACGTAATCGTGATGCCGCGCTCTTGTTCCTGCTCCATCCAGTCCATGGTGGCAGCACCATCATGGACCTCACCGATTTTGTGATTCACCCCTGTGTAATAAAGGATTCGCTCGGTAGTGGTGGTCTTGCCTGCATCAATATGGGCGCTGATACCAATATTGCGATAGCGCTCAATGGGGGTCTTACGGGCCATAAAACAAACCTGCTTTCGATAACGTCAAATCAACAATTAAAAACGGAAGTGCGAGAAGGCCTTGTTGGCCTCTGCCATACGATGAACCTCATCGCGTTTTTTCACCGCACCACCCCGGCCCTCGGCCGCCTCAAGGAGTTCGCCGGCAAGCCGCAGGTTCATGGATTTTTCACCGCGCTTTTTCGCCGCCTCACGTAGCCAGCGCATCGCCAAGGCGGAGCGCCGAGCGGGCCGAACTTCAACGGGCACCTGATAGTTGGCGCCGCCCACACGTCTGCTTTTCACTTCCACCGCCGGCTTGGCGTTATTTAAGGCCTGAAGGAAGATGTCCATCGGGTTTTTGTTGGCTTTCTTCTCGATGAAATCGAGAGCGCCATAAACGATACGCTCGGCAACAGCTTTTTTGCCGTGGAGCATCACCACATTAATGAATTTCGAGACGTCCTCGCTGCCAAATTTTGGATCGGCAAGAATGAGACGCTTCGGTACTTCGCGACGACGGGGCATAGCAATTTTCCTTATTCAGTTGATTCAGCGAATCCGCCTTCGGGGCAGATTCACCGACTCAGTCCAGCACGCGCTTCTCTTGTCTGGACCCTTACGTGGCACGCCCACCAGCGTGGGTCGTGCCGCTTGTTGAAGGCAGTTTTTGATGGGGCCGGATACAGGCCCCGCCGATTACGCCGCCTTCGGGCGCTTGGAACCGTACTTCGAACGGGACTGCTTGCGGTCTTTCACGCCTTGCAGATCCAGTGAGCCACGTACGATGTGGTATCGAACACCAGGAAGATCCTTCACGCGACCGCCGCGAATCAGCACCACCGAGTGCTCCTGAAGGTTGTGGCCTTCACCGCCAATGTAGCTAATGACTTCAAATCCATTGGTCAGCCGGACCTTGGCAACTTTTCGTAGGGCGGAGTTCGGCTTTTTCGGCGTGGTGGTGTAGACACGAGTGCAGACGCCGCGACGCTGCGGGCTGCCCTGCAGTGCCGGGCTTTTGCTTTTGATCTCTTCAGAGGTCCGGGCCTTGCGGACCAGCTGGTTAATGGTGGGCATTGACGAAGTTCTCTCTCAATAAAAACAAATTTGGGCTCGCCAAATGGCGAAAAGCCTTCAATTTTCAAGGATTTACGGCCACTCTGTCAACCGCTGATGGCCCCAAACCCGCAATGCAGCAAAAACGATTGATTGCTGTACATTTTTTCATATAGTGAAATTTAACCTGATTGCTGAGCAATAAAAAACGGCGCCAACCTATCGATTGACGCCGTTTCAGAACAACTGCACTGATGCTTACTCGGCGCTGGCGGTACCCTCTCCAGGGGCCGGAGCCGCTGACTCGGCGCCACCCTCGGTAACCGACTCCTCTGCATCCGGACTTGAGAACAACGCTTCGGCCTCAATCGCGGCCTGCTGGGCGGCAGTCTGGGCCTCTGCGGCCTCAATCGCCTCGCGCTCTTTTTTGGCCTTGTGATAAGCGAGGCCCGTTCCGGCTGGGATCAGGCGGCCCACGATCACGTTTTCCTTCAGGCCACGCAGCTCATCGCGCTTGCCCATGATGGCCGCCTCGGTGAGCACACGGGTGGTCTCCTGGAAGGAGGCCGCCGAGATGAACGAGTCCGTCGAGAGCGATGCCTTGGTGATACCCAAGAGCTTGTTCTCGTACATCGCGGGGCGCTTGTTGTCGTCGGTCGCACGATCGTTCTCATCCAGCAACTCAGAACGCTCGACCTCCTCGCCGTTAATGAAGCGGGTATCCGCGGCATCCGTCACCCGAACACGGCGCAGCATCTGACGCACGATGACTTCAATGTGCTTATCGTTAATCTTCACACCCTGCAAACGATAAACATCCTGGACTTCATCCACGATATAGCGCGCGAGGGCCTCGACACCGAGCAGGCGCAGAATGTCTTGCGGATCGGCTGGACCATCAACAATGAGTTCGCCTTTGTTCACGATCTGACCATCATGGACCAGCACGTTTTTCTCTTTCGAAATCAGAGACTCGTGCTGAATACCATCCATGTCCGTAATGATTAAGCGCTGCTTGCCCTTCGTGTCTTTACCGAAGGACACCGTGCCGGTGACCTCAGCCAGCATGCCAGCATCCTTTGGCGAACGGGCCTCGAAGAGCTCAGCAACGCGTGGCAGACCGCCGGTAATATCGCGGGTCTTTTGGGACTCTTGCGGAATCCGCGCCAGCACTTCGCCGACAGCAACCTCTTGGCCATCACGAACCGTGATCAACGCGCCCACCGGGAAGGAGATGTTCACGCTGTGGTCGGTGCCGGCGATCTTGACTTCCTCGCCCTTGGCATCGATCAGCTTCACCTGCGGCCGCACGCCCTTGACCTGGGCACCACCACGGCGCTTGGCATCGATCACCACCAGGGTCGAAAGCCCGGTGATCTCATCGATCTGCTTGGCCACGGTCACGCCTTCTTCGACGTTTTCGAACTTCACACGGCCACCGTACTCGCTGATGATCGGACGCGTCAGCGGATCCCAGGTCGCCAGTAGCGATCCCGCTTTCACTGACTTTCCGTCCATCGACAGCAGCGTGGCACCGTACGGCACCTTGTGACGCTCGCGCTCGCGGCCGTTGTCATCGGTGATCAGCACCTCGCCCGAACGCGAGATCACAATTGGCTCGCCTTTGGCATTGGTCACATAGCGCATGGTCGGTGTAAAGCGCACGGTGCCGTTGGATTTTGCCTCCACGCCACTGGCGGCTGCAGTACGCGATGCCGCACCACCAATGTGGAATGTCCGCATGGTCAGCTGTGTTCCTGGCTCACCGATTGACTGGGCTGCAATCACACCCACCGCCTCACCCACGTTGACCAGATGGCCACGTCCGAGATCGCGGCCATAGCACTTGGCACACAGACCAAAACGGGTATCGCAGGTTAATGGTGTGCGAACGCGCACCTCGTCGATGCCCAAACGATCAATCTCATCCACCGCATCTTCATCGAGCAGTTTGCCTGCCTCAAATAAAGTTGCCTGGCTCTCGGGATTGACCACCTCCGCAGCTGTCACGCGGCCCAAAATACGATCGCGCAGGGCCTCAATCACTTCTCCACCTTCCACCAGCGCCTTCATATTGATGCCATTGCTGGTGCCGCAGTCGTCTTGAATGACCACCAAGTCCTGGGTCACGTCCACCAGACGACGCGTGAGATAGCCGGAGTTCGCGGTCTTCAACGCCGTATCCGCCAGGCCCTTACGTGCGCCGTGGGTGGAGATGAAGTACTGCAGAACGTTTAAGCCCTCGCGGAAGTTCGCGGTAATCGGGGTCTCGATGATGGAGCCATCGGGCTTGGCCATCAGGCCACGCATGCCAGCGAGCTGACGAATCTGTGCTGCCGAGCCGCGGGCGCCCGAATCCGCCATCATGTAAATCGAGTTGAAAGATTCCTGACGGACTTCTTTGCCTTTTCGGTCTTTCACGGGCTCGGTGGCAAGCTGGGCCATCATGGCCTTGCCCACTTCATCACCGGCACGGCCCCAGATATCGACCACCTTGTTGTAGCGCTCGCCCTGGGTCACCAGGCCTGAGGCATATTGCTGCTCGATTTCCTTGACCTCTTTCTCCGCCTTGAAAAGGATGTCGTGCTTTTGCGGCGGCACCAGCATGTCGTCCACACAGATCGAAATGCCCGCGCGGGTTGCCAACGCAAATCCAGACTGCAGCAACTTGTCCGCAAAAATCACGGTATCGCGCAGGCCACAACGGCGAAATGACGCATTGATCAGGCGCGAAATTTCTTTTTTCTTCAGCGCCTTATTCATGTGTACAAACGACAATCCCGGCGGAAGAATCTTCGACAGTAAGGCACGGCCTACCGTAGTCTCGTAGCGCGTAACCTTGGGTGTCTTGGCCCGCGTGACGGGATCTAAATCCACTTCCTGGATTCGTACCGTGATCTTGGTGCCCAATTCCACTTCGCCATTGCCATAGGCCCGCTCAGCTTCAGCAACGTCAGCAAAGAACATGCCCTCGCCCTTGCCGTTGACCCGCTCGCGGGTGGTGTAGTAAAGGCCCAGCACAATGTCTTGCGACGGCACAATTGAGGGCTCACCATTTGAAGGAAAGAGCACGTTGTTGGAGGCCAACATCAGGGTGCGGGCCTCCATCTGAGCTTCGATCGAGAGCGGCACATGCACCGCCATCTGGTCGCCGTCAAAGTCAGCGTTAAATGCCGCACAGACCAGCGGATGCAACTGAATGGCTTTGCCCTCAATCAGCACTGGCTCAAAGGCCTGGATGCCCAGGCGGTGCAGTGTCGGTGCACGATTCAGCAGCACGGGGTGCTCGCGAATGACTTCTTCGAGAATGTCCCAGACCTCGGGCACCTGCTGTTCGACGAGTTTTTTGGCGGCCTTAATCGTTGTGGCCATGCCACGCAGCTCAAGCTTATTGAAAATAAAAGGCTTGAATAATTCAAGAGCCATCAGCTTGGGCAGGCCGCACTGATGCAATTTCAAAGTCGGTCCCACCACGATGACCGAGCGGCCCGAATAGTCCACCCGCTTGCCCAGCAGGTTCTGACGGAAGCGGCCACCCTTGCCCTTGATCATATCGGCCAACGACTTCAGCGGACGCTTATTGGCACCCGTCATGGCCTTGCCACGGCGGCCGTTATCCAGAAGCGAGTCCACTGCCTCCTGCAGCATGCGCTTTTCATTGCGCACAATGATGTCGGGCGCCTTCAGCTCCAGCAGACGACGCAGACGGTTATTGCGGTTAATCACGCGGCGATACAGGTCGTTGAGATCCGATGTCGCAAACCGGCCGCCATCGAGCGGCACCAGCGGCCGCAACTCGGGCGGCAATACGGGCAGTACCTCGAGAATCATCCACTCAGGCTTGACACCCGACTTATCAAAGCCTTCCAGAACCTTTAGACGCTTTGCAATTTTCTTAATTTTGGCCTCAGACGAGGTCTCGGCCAGCTCGGTGCGAAGTTTTTCGATCTCGTTCTTTAAATCGATCTCACGCAGCAGCTCACGGATGCCCTCTGCGCCCATCATGGCCACAAAGCCATCACCATATTGCTCTTGCTTGGCAAGGTAATCGTCCTCGGTCATGATCTGGCCGCGCTTAAGCGGCGTGACATCGGGATGAATGACCACGTAGGCTTCGAAATACAGCACCCGCTCAATATCCCGCAGGGTCATGTCCAGCACCATGCCCAGACGCGAGGGCAGTGATTTCAAAAACCAGATGTGGGCCACGGGGCTGGCCAAATCAATATGGCCCATCCGCTCACGGCGGACTTTGGTGAGGGTGACCTCGACGCCGCACTTCTCACAAATCACGCCACGATGCTTCAGGCGCTTGTATTTGCCGCACAGGCATTCATAGTCTTTTACCGGGCCAAAAATCTTGGCGCAGAAAAGCCCATCCCGCTCGGGCTTAAATGTACGGTAGTTGATCGTCTCTGGTTTTTTGACTTCGCCATACGACCAGGAGCGAATCTTTTCCGGCGATGCCAGACCAATTTTGATTTTGTCAAAAACTTGGTCCTGCTGAACCTGCTTGAATAAGTCGAGTAGTGCCTTCATGGGTCTACCTCAATAAGTGTGTTCTTGTGAACCTACGCCCACATCCTTTGTGTTCCAAGTGCTGGCCAATCAGCTGCGCTCCAGGTCGATATCAATGCCCAGCGAACGAATCTCCTTGACCAGCACATTGAACGACTCGGGCATGCCCGCATCGATGGTGTGCTCGCCTTTGACCAAGTTCTCGTAGACCTTGGTACGTCCGCCGACGTCATCGGATTTGACCGTGAGCATTTCCTGCAGCACATAGGAAGCCCCATAGGCTTCCAGGGCCCAGACCTCCATCTCACCGAAACGCTGGCCACCGAACTGGGCCTTACCGCCCAAGGGCTGCTGAGTCACCAGCGAGTAAGGACCGGTCGAACGCGCGTGCATCTTGTCGTCCACCAGATGGTGGAGCTTGAGCATGTGCATGTAGCCCACCGTGGTCTTGCGATCAAAGGGCTCGCCTGTGCGGCCATCCAAGAGCTGCACCTGGGTGCGGGTCTCGGTCAGGCCGATACGCTTGGCGATCTCTGCGGGATAGGCCAGCTCGAGCATGTTGTGGATTTCCTTTTCCGCCGCACCGTCAAACACTGGCGTTGCAAAAGGAACGCCGTCGGTCAGATTCGAGGCCAACTCGAGCACCTCCTTGTCTGCCAAATGCTTGAGGTCCTCGGGGTGTCCACTGCTGTTGTAGACCTTTTCCAAATATTTACGGACCTCGTTGGCAGAGGCCTGTGCTTCAAGCATATCGCCGATGCGCTGGCCGATGCCTTTGGCAGCCCAGCCCAAATGGGTCTCCAGAATCTGGCCCACATTCATCCGGGAGGGAACGCCGAGGGGATTTAAGACGATGTCCACCGGGCGGCCATCGGCCATGTAGGGCATGTCTTCCACCGGGACAATCCGCGAGACCACGCCTTTGTTGCCATGGCGGCCTGCCATCTTGTCGCCCGGCTGCAGGCGGCGCTTAACCGCCAAGTAGACCTTGACCATTTTCAGTACGCCCGGCAGCAGCTCGTCGCCCTGGGTCAGCTTTTTATGCTTTTCCTCGAACGCTAAATCGAACTGATGACGCTTGGACTCGATCGACTCTTTCAGGCTTTCGAGCTGCTTGGCAGCTGACTCATCCGATAAACGAAGTTCGAACCACTGATACCGATCGAGATCGGCCAGATACTCGGCCGTAATGGCCGAACCCTTGGCGATCTTTTTCGGTCCGCCATTGGCGGCCTTGCCAATCAGCAGTTTTTCTATCCGCTGGAAAGTGTCGGCCTCCACGATACGCAGCTGATCGTTCAGATCAAGCCTAAAGCGGCGCAGCTCATCATCAATGATCTGCTGGGCACGCTTGTCACGGGCAATGCCCTCGCGGGTGAAGACTTGTACGTCGATCACTGTTCCGCTCATGCCGGATGGCACGCGCAGTGAAGTGTCTTTGACATCTGAGGCCTTCTCACCAAAGATCGCGCGGAGAAGTTTTTCCTCCGGCGTGAGCTGGGTCTCGCCCTTTGGCGTGACTTTGCCCACCAGCACATCACCGGCCTGCACCTCGGCCCCCACATACACGATGCCCGACTCATCCAGACGGCCCAGCTGGCCCTCGGAGAGATTCGAGATGTCGCGAGTGATTTCCTCGGGGCCGAGCTTGGTATCACGGGCGAGGATCGATAACTCCTCGATGTGGACCGAGGTATAACGATCATCAGAGACCACACGCTCGGAGATGAGAATCGAGTCCTCAAAGTTATAGCCATTCCAGGGCATGAAGGCCACCAGCATGTTCTGGCCCAGCGCGAGCTCGCCGATGTCGGTTGAGGCGCCATCGGCAATCACATCACCACGGGCCACAACATCACCACGCCGAACGATTGGCCGCTGGTTGATATTCGTGTTCTGGTTGGAGCGGGTGTATTTCTGAAGGTTGTAAATATCAACCCCCGACTCACCTGACTTGGTCTCATTGTCGTTGACACGAATCACCACGCGCCGCGAATCAACATAGTCGACCAGGCCGCCACGACGGGCCTGGACCACGGTGCCGGAATCCACTGCACAGGTCCGCTCGATGCCAGTGCCCACCAAAGGCTTCTGCGGGCGCAGGCAAGGCACGGCCTGGCGCTGCATGTTCGAGCCCATCAGTGCGCGGTTCGCATCATCATGCTCAAGGAAAGGAATCAGTGAGGCAGCTACCGACACAATCTGTGAAGGCGCAACGTCCATGTACTCCACTTTCTCCACGGTCGACAGCGTGGTCTCGCCATTGACGCGGACCGAAATCAGGTCGCCGGTCAGCTTGCCCTTGCCATCAATCTCAGCATTGGCCTGGGCAATCACATAGCGGCCCTCTTCAATCGCCGAGAGATATTCAATCTTGTCGGTGACCTTGCCGTCTTCCACCTTGCGATAGGGTGTCTCGAGGAATCCATATTCGTTCAGACGTGCATACAGCGCCAGCGAGTTGATCAGGCCAATGTTCGGCCCCTCCGGTGTCTCGATGGGGCAGACGCGGCCATAGTGGGTCGGATGTACATCGCGGACCTCAAAGCCTGCGCGCTCACGCGTCAGTCCGCCGGGGCCGAGTGCCGACACACGACGCTTGTGGGTGATTTCTGACAGCGGGTTGGTCTGATCCATAAACTGCGAGAGTTGCGATGAGCCAAAAAACTCACGAATCGCAGCAGTGATGGGCTTGCTATTGATCAAATCATAGGGCTGCAGATTATCGGCCTCGGCCTGGCCCAGGCGCTCACGTACCGCCCGCTCTACCCGCACGAGGCCCGAGCGAAATTGGTTCTCAGCCAGCTCACCGACGCAGCGCACGCGACGATTGCCCAAGTGGTCGATGTCATCAATCTCACCCCGGCCATTGCGCAAGGAGACCAGCAGCTTGATGGTGTCGAGAACATCCTCATTGGTGAGCGTCATCGGACCAATCACCTCTTCGCGGCCCAGACGACGATTAAATTTCATGCGACCAACTGCCGAAAGATCGTAGGAGTCTTCGTTAAAGAAGAGCCGATCAAAGAGCATTTGCACCGCATCTTCGGTGGGCGGCTCACCGGGGCGCATCATGCGATAGATCGCCACTCTGGCCGTGATCTGATCCGGGGTCTCATCCATGCGCAACGTGGATGACATATAGGGGCCATGATCCAGATCATTGGTGTAGAGAGTCTTGAATTCGCGGATCTTTGCTCCGCGCATCTTCGCAAGCAGCTCATCCGTGATCTCTTCATTGGCCTTGCCGATAATCTCGCCGGTCTCAGGATCAACCACGGCATGGGCAAGGACCCGGCCCAGCAGGTAATCGTCCGGAACGCTGATCCGTTTTAAGCCTGCCTTTTCGATATCACGAATGTGCTTGGCGTTAATCCGCTTATCGCGGCCGACAATGACGTTGCCGTTTTTATCCGTAATGTCGAATCGCGCCTGCTCACCGCGCAGACGATCAGCCACCAGATCCATTTGGGCGCCTTCCGGATGCAGCGAGAAATGATCGAAGTCGAAAAAGTGGGCCAGAATCTGCTCGACATTTAAGCCAATTGCTTTCAGCAGAATGGTGACTGGCATCTTGCGCCGACGATCGACACGGAAATAGAGAATATCTTTCGGATCGAATTCAAAATCGAGCCAGGAGCCACGGTAAGGAATGACCCGGGCCGAGAACAGCAGCTTGCCCGAAGAGTGGGTCTTGCCGCGATCATGTTCAAAAAACACGCCCGGTGAGCGATGCAGCTGACTCACAATTACCCGCTCAGTACCGTTGATCACAAACGAGCCGTTGTCGGTCATGAGCGGGATGTTGCCCATGAAGACTTCTTTTTCCCGAATTTCTTTGACGGTCGGCTTGGCGGCCTCGCGGTCATAAATCTTTAATCGCACCTGGGCGCGGATCGGGGCCTCAAAGGTCTGACCACGCAGCTGGCACTCGCGAACATCAAAAGCCGGAACGCCCAGCGTGTAGTACAGAAACTCGAGCTCGGCCATCCCATTGTGGCTCTTGATGGGAAAAATGGATTGAAAGGCAGCCTGCAGGCCCTGGTTCTTGCGGGTCGCCGGAACAATTTCTTCTTGCAAAAAAGCACGATAGGAAGCCAGCTGGGTCGCCAGAAGATAGGGGATCTCCAGCACGGGCTTGCGTTTGGCAAAGCTCTTACGAATACGTTTTTTCTCGGTGAAGTTATAGGCCATCACGGCTCCTGTTGAGAAACGCTCAAAAAAATTCGACCTGACTACCACAGCCCACTGCACTGCTTACCATTCCGAGCTATGCGATGGCGACGCGGCCCACATCTTGTGTGCATCGCCATGGCATAGCCCGCACTCCCGAAGGCCGCACCAAACGGCGTGGCCTTCGAAAATGCGTCGGTCGATTACTTCAGCTCGACCTTGGCACCGGCCTCTTCGAGCTGCTTTTTCAGCGCCTCGGCGTCGGCTTTGTTGATGCCTTCCTTGACGGGCTTCGGCGCACCATCAACGAGGTCCTTGGCTTCTTTCAGGCCCAGTCCGGTGGCAGCACGCACCACCTTAATGACTTCAACCTTCTTATCGCCTGCAGCGGCCAGCACCACGGTGAAATCGGTCTTCTCTTCGGCGGCCGGGGCGGCAGCACCGCCCCCTGCTGCCGGAGCAGCGACGGCGACTGCGGCGGCTGCAGCCGACACGCCAAATTTTTCTTCCATGGCCTTGATGAGCTCAGAGAGCTCCAGCACGGTCATAGCGCCAATTGCGTCCAATACTTGATCTTTACTCATATTCTTGCTCCAAAAATTTTTTGTTCAGTTGGTTTGAATCCGATTGCCTTGATGATTAGGCCGATTGCTGTTCGCGCTGATCGCGCAACGCAGCCACCGTTCGAACAAACTTCGACGGGATCTCGTTGGCGGTTCGCACAAACTTGGCGATCGGGGCCTGCATCGTGCCGAGCAACGTCGCGAGCAGCTCATCACGCGAAGGCATTGCCGCCAGCGCTTTCACGCCAGTTGCATCCATTACGTAATTCGGCATCGCGCCCGCTTTGATGACGAAGACCTCATTGCCTTTGGCAAAGTCTTGCATGACCTTTGCTGCAGCGACGGGGTCTTTGGAAATACCGTAGATCAGCGGACCTGACATCTTGTCGGCCAGCGGCTCAAATGGTGTTCCTGCAACGGAACGGCGAACCAGAGTGTTTTTCAACACCCGCAGGTATACGCCGGCATTGCGCGCCTTCTTGCGGAGATCGGTGATGTTGGCCACATCAAGACCACGGTACTCCGCCAGGATGATGGACTGGGCCTGGGCCACCTGGGCCGAGACTTCATCAATCACCACGGCTTTTGCTTCGCGGTTTAGTGCCACATTTCACTCCTTCTCAATGTTTCGTATTCCTTGCGGAATTTGAAACGGTTGAAACCGGCGAGACCAGAAAACTTCGATGAATCACAACCACACTGAACATCGACTTCTTTCGGGATCGCCATCTGCGTTGGGTGCCGCCCCAAAAGGCTGCGATTAAGTGCCCACCAAAACATCGAACACCCCAACGGTCTTTGACAACCTGCAGACTCCGGTCAGATGCGCCGGAGCCTGCAGCCCAAAGTCTTTTTATTGCGCAGGCATGATGCTCGCCTGATCGACACGGATACCCGGGCCCATCGTGGTCGAGATCGCCACCTTGCGCAGATACACTCCTTTTGATGACTGAGGCTTGGCCCGGTTTAGCGCATCAATCAGCGCCACCAGATTCGTTTTCAATGCATCGATCTCAAACGACGCCTGGCCAATTGAGCAATGCACAATGCCAGCCTTGTCGGTGCGGTACTGCACCTGGCCTGCCTTGGCGTTTTTCACCGCCTGAGCAACATCCGCCGAGACGGTGCCGACCTTCGGGTTCGGCATAAGTCCGCGGGGGCCAAGAATTTGGCCAAGCGTTCCAACAATCCGCATGGTGTCCGGCGATGCAATCAGCACATCAAAATCGATCGTGCCGCCTTTGATGCGATCGGCGAGATCGTCCATGCCGACGATGTCAGCCCCGGCGGCCTTCGCCTGCTCGGCCTTTTCGCCCTGCGCAAAGACCGCGACACGCTTGGTCTTACCAGTGCCGGCGGGCAACACGATGGAGCCACGGACCAGCTGGTCTGATTTTTTCGCATCAATACCGAGCTGGACAGCAACATCAACCGACTCTTTAAATTTCGCAGTTGCGCATGCCTTGGCAAGCTCGAGGGCCTCCTGAGCGGAGTAGAGCTTGGCCCGGTCGACCTTGGATCGAGCAGCTGCATAACGCTTGGAGCCGGGAATCTTCGTTGGTTTTGTCTGGCTCATGACCATCACACTCCTTCAACGGTCACGCCCATGCTGCGGGCACTACCGGCAATCGTTCGGACAGCAGCGTCAAGATCCGCAGCGGTCAGGTCAGGCATTTTGCTTTTTGCAATCTCTTCGGCCTGGGCGCGGGTGATCTTTCCGACCTTATCGGAATGGGGCTTTGGGGAGCCCTTGTCGAGCTTGGCCGCCTTCTTGATCAACACCGTTGCGGGCGGTGTCTTCATGATGAAGGTGAAGGTCTTGTCGGCAAATGCCGTAATCACCACCGGAATTGGCAGGCCAGGCTCCATGCCTTGAGTCTGGGCATTGAAGGCCTTGCAAAATTCCATAATATTTAGTCCGCGCTGACCGAGCGCGGGGCCAATCGGTGGAGAGGGATTGGCCTTGCCTGCAGGCACCTGCAGCTTGATATAACCAATAATCTTCTTTGCCATAAGGGCTCCTTAGTGAGTTCAATCGCGGCCGCCTTCAGCGAGCGCTCCTCGGTTTACTACTGCACCAACAACATCGACTACCCAATCAGTCAGAGCTTTTCGACCTGACCAAATTCCAACTCGACTGGCGTGGCCCGGCCAAAGATGGTGACCGACACCCGCAGACGATTCTTCTCATAGTTCACTTCTTCAACGCTGCCATTAAAGTCAGTGAAGGGGCCTTCTTTGACACGGACCACTTCGCCAACTTCAAAGAGGACCTTGGGACGCGGCTTCTCGACACCCTCTTGCATCTGGGCCATGATCTTGTCGACCTCGGCCTGCGAAATCGGCGTGGGCTTACTGCCCGAGCCACCAACAAAACCAGTGACCTTGTTGGTGTTTTTCACTAGGTGCCAGGTCTCGTCGTTCATTTCCATCTCGACCAATACGTAGCCGGGAAAAAAGCGACGCTCAGAGATGGCCTTCTGGCCACCCCGGACCTCGACTACCTCTTCCACGGGCACAAGAATCTGTCCGAAAAAGTCCTGCATGCCGGCCCGGTCAATCCGCTCCTGGATGGCCTTGGAAACACTCTTCTCCATGCCTGAAAAGGCATGTACCACATACCAACGCTTTGCGGCCATTAACGCTTCCATCCCAACAAGAGGTCGTAGAGGACCCACTCGAGTAACTTATCGGCGACCCATAAAAAAATCGCCATCACCAGCACAAAAGCAAACACGATCAATGTCGTCTGAATCGTTTCTTTTCGTGTGGGCCATACCACCTTACGGGTCTCATCAATCGCATGCTGTGAAAAACCAATGAATCGCCGGCCGGACTGCGATAACAACGCCACAATCACGCCCACCACAATGCCCGCGATCAGCGCGCCCGCCCGAAACCACACCGAGGCTTCAGTCAGCGCATGAAAGCCGACGATTCCCGCCAACAGGGCGAGCACCGCTCCGACCAACATGGCCTTGTCAATTGCTCCTGATGACTGAACCTGATCAAGCTGCGACATGATGTCTTTCTGCGTTGGTGGCAGGGGCAGAGGGAATCGAACCCCCAACCTTCGGTTTTGGAGACCGACGCTCTGCCAATTGAGCTATGCCCCTTCTGCCCTTAAGCCCGTGTTTCCCGCCTACTCAATAATCTTGGCCACCACGCCTGCGCCAACGGTGCGGCCGCCTTCGCGGATCGCAAAGCGTAAGCCCTGCTCCATGGCGATCGGGGCAATTAAGGCGACTTTGATCTTCACGTTATCGCCAGGCATCACCATC
>JAGWWC010000039.1 GCA_018970545.1 Betaproteobacteria bacterium
TGAGCCCCGAACTCTGCGCCCGAATCGCTGTCCTGCCCAATGTCGTTGCAATCAAATACAGCACTGATCGAGAAAAATACAAGCGCCTTACCGAGATGGTCGGGGATCAGATTCATGTGAGCAATCCTGATGAGTCCGATTGGCTGGAAAACATCATTGAGTTAGGTTGGAAGCTCTATCTCTGCTCCACGCCACCATTTCTGCTGCAGACCGCCGTGGATCAGCGCATGAATACCTATACCCAGCTTGCTTTTGAGGGCCGACTTGCGGAGGCCCGACAGGTCCGCGACAGCCTGGAGCCAGTGCGCCAGGCGATTCGGCAGAGTAAACCCAAAGGAAAGCCGCAGGCCCACGCGAAGTATTGGCAAGAGTTGCTTGGCCAGCATGGCGGCCCCGTGCGTCGGCCCCTGCTGCAGCTGACGGGTGCGGAACGGGCGCAGACGCGGGCTGCATTTGAGGGCTGCGGATTAAAGGTCGCTTAGCGGTCACATGGCTACCACTGTAAATCCTATGATTCGATTGACGGTGAATAACAAGCAGGTCGAGATTCAGGCAGACCCAATGACGAGTCTGCTGGATATTTTGCGTGAGCACTGTCATCTGACGGGAACCCATCAGGGCTGCGATACGGTGCAGTGTGGGGCCTGCACCGTATTGATCGATGGCCGGGCAGTAAAGTCGTGTAATCGGCTAGCGCTGCAATGCCAAGATAGGCAGATCACCACCATTGAGGGCATTGCATCTCAAGATGGGCCCTTGCATCCAGTGCAGATGGCCTTTAGTCGGCACCATGCTCTACAGTGCGGCTTTTGTACTCCAGGCCTGATTATGCGGTCCATCGCCTTGATTCAGGAGCGGGCGCCCTCTGATGAGGAGTCTGTGCGAGCCGCCTTATCTGGAAACCTCTGCCGCTGTACCGGATATGAAGGAATCGTGCGTGCGGTTTGCGAACTCTTGCGTAGCCCCAGGGTGGCGACTGATCAAGTGCTGCCGGATCACTGATGAATACGGCCTATTTACGCGCAGAGAATGTTGAGCAGGCGATTGGCTGGCTGCAGCGTCATCCGCAGTCACGGCTACTGGCTGGCGGTCAGAGTCTGCTGCCGATGCTCCGCTGGGGTTTGGGCGAGGCCTCTCATTTAATCGACCTTCAAGATATCGGCCAGCTGCGATCCATTGAGAATGCCAAGAATGACGTATGGATCGGGGCGATGGTAACCCATGCAGAGATTGCGCGACACCCACTGATTTGTGAAATCCTGCCTTTTTTTGCGCAGGTAGCGGCACAGATTGCAGATGCCCAGGTCCGCGAGGTGGGCACGATCGGCGGATCTATTGCCCACCACGATCCTGCCGCCTGCTGGCCGGCCGCCGTTTTGGCGGGTCAGGCCGTGCTCGTGACTTCCGAACGACAAATCGCAGCAGATGATTTTTTTCCTGGACTCTTTGCGACGTCATTGCGGCGCGATGAAATCCTGTTGGGAATTCGTGTGCGTCATGGCGTGCGGGGCGCCTATCGCAAGCACGAGCATCCGGCATCACGATTCGCCATGCCGGGCGTGGCCCTTGCGCGTATGCCCGAGGGCGCGATTCGCATTGCAGTCACCGGCCTTGGGCAGGGCGTCATGCGATGGCAGGCGGCAGAGCAGGCCCTTGCGGGGCGCTTTAGTCAGCATGCCTTGGATGATCTTGATCTGCCGGCCCACCATGCGGAGAGCGACGTACATGCCAGCGCTGAATACCGATGCGATTTGGCCCGGGTGCTTTGTCGTCGATTGGTGGCATCGCTAGCGGGCGAGGATCCAGAGCCCCTGTTGCCGAAACGATCAGCGGCCCCTGGCCTGCCACCCACGGCATTGCCAGCAGCATTCACGCCAACCACGGGTTTGGATTCCACATTTCGTATTCAGGGCGAGGCCTTGTTGGCCGCATCGCCAGATGTCATCTGGCAGGCAGTGCTGAAATCAGAAGTACTCCAGGCCTGTATTCCCGGATGCGATCAGATTCAGGAAGTTGCGCCGCTGCGCTATGAGGCCCAGGTCCGCGTTGGTCTTGGACCGATTGCCGCGCGATTCTCAAGCCAGGTAAGTCTTACTGTGATCAAACCTGTATCGGCAAGTCGAGTTGCGCACTTTCTCTTGCAGGCTGAGGGCGATGCGGGGCGGCTTGGCCAAGCGCAGGCAACGATCGATATCCATCTGCATCCGATGGCTCAGGGCACTCGGCTGACCTGGTCGGCCCTGCCACAGCTTCAGGGCCAGCTTGCGCAGGTGGGCCAGCGGCTCACGCAGATCAGTGCCAAACGATTAAGTGAGGAATTTTTCACTCGCCTGTCTGCAATACTTGGGGGCGAGCCTTTGGCATCAGTCCGTAGGCCGCGATGGTCTCGGCTGGCCCACGCGTTTCGCCGCTGGTGTCATCGTTACACGAGAAAAAAAGGAGAACCCCGTTGACCGCATCCTCTGTATTTCATTACAGCGCGCCGATTAATTTCTCACAGTGGCTGCAGGACCACCAGCACCAACTGAAGCCGCCAGTAGGAAATCAACAGGTCTGGCCGAACTCTGATTTAATTTGTACGGTAGTCGGGGGTCCCAATCAGCGGACTGATTTTCACGATGATCCCTATGAGGAATATTTTCATCAATTTAAAGGCAGTGCCTCTTTACTGATCGCGGATCGGGGCAAATTCGAGCGGGTGCCTCTGCGCGAAGGCGACATTTTTTTGCTACCGGCACATGTCCGGCATTCACCCCAGCGCCCCGAGCCGGGCAGCCTCTGCACGGTCATTGAGCGCTCTCGGCCCCACGGAGTCATTGACGCCTTTGAATGGTATTGCGCGAAATGTGGCACACGTGTTACACGACGCGAGGTGCAGCTGCTGAGCATCGTCGAGGATCTGCCGAAGACTTACTCAGCCTTTTACGATTCCAGCGAATCAGAGCGGCGTTGCCCTGAATGCGGCACAGTTCACAGCGGCCGCGATTGGCAGTCCTGGCATCAGCTCTGTGTAGAGCATTTTCCTCAGGCGGCACTTCGATCGTAGCGGCGCCGGAGATCGGCGCTTGCTAAACGCCGAGGGATTCACGCAAATCGTGTCGTGATGCCAGCAGATCCTGGGATGAACCTTGCCAGAGCGTGCGGCCCTTCTCGAGTAGAAAATGCCGATCCGCAAGCCGCATGAGTGGCACTAGATTTTTATCGATGATGAGTATCGATAAGCCAGAGGCCTTCAGGGTCTGCAGGCAGTCCCAGATCTCTGCACGCACCAAAGGGGCGAGCCCTTCGGTGGCTTCATCAAGAATCAGCAGCTGCGGGTTGGTCATCAAGGCTCGGCCAATGGCGAGCATCTGCTGCTCCCCGCCGGAGAGGTTGGCGCCAAGATTTTTTGCCCGCTCTTTGAGCCGTGGAAACAGACTGTAAACACGCTCCATTGTCCAGGGCCCGGAATGGCCTAGCCGATTGCCAGCGGTGGCAACAAGATTTTCCCGAACCGAGAGATTGGGGAATACCTGGCGTTGCTCCGGCACTAGTCCGATACCCAGGCGGGCCACTTTAAAAGAAGGCCAGCCGGTAATGTCTTGGCCTTTGAACATGACACGCCCATGACGCGGCGTCATGATGCCCATGATGGAGCGCACGGTCGTGGTTTTTCCCATGCCGTTTCTGCCCAGGAGGGTGACAAATTCCCCTGAGGCGACTTCGAGCTGAACATCAAAAAGCGCCTGTGCATCGCCATAAAAACTCTGAATGGCTTCGACCCGCAGCAGATGTTCGCTCACTGGGGAAGCTCCTCGTCGCCGAGATAGGCCGTGCGGACATCCGGGTTGTCGCGAATCTCCGCGGGTGGGCCGGAGGCAATGATGCGCCCATTGACCAGCACTGAAATCGTATCGGCCAAGGCAAAGACTGCATGCATATCGTGTTCGACAAGCAGGATGCTATAGCGGCCCTTAAAAGAGGCGAGCAAATCGACGACCGAGTGAGTCTCGTGATGACTCATACCTGCAGTGGGTTCATCGAGTAGTAAGACACGCGGCTCGGCAACCAGCACCATTGCAAGCTCGAGCTGACGACGCTCTCCGTGGGCCAGCTCACTGACATGGCGCTGTGCCCGACTGGAGAGTCCGGCCTGTGCGATTGCCTGCTCGGCCCGTGTGGTCTGCTCGGCACGAGAAAGCAGTGGTCGCCAAGTGTCAAAACTGCTGCCGCGGTGAGCCTGCAGGGCAAGCGCCACGCACTGTAGGACTGTGAATTCTGGAAATGTTGAAGAGATCTGATACGACCTGCCCAGGCCCGACAGGGCCCGCTGCCATGAGGTCTGATGGGTGATGGTTTCGCCGAGCAGATCAATCTCCCCGCTGTCCGGGCTGAGATCTCCGCTGAGCTGGCCAATCAATGTTGTTTTGCCGGCACCATTCGGACCAATAATGGCGTGGACCTCTCCGGCTGCGAGACTGAGACTCACCTGATCGGTCGCGAGCAGGCCGCCATAGCGCTTTACCAGCGCATGCGTTTGTAGCGCTAGGCTCATGGCGACGATTTACCGCGCATCAGATATCCCACCAGGCCCCGGCGGGCGGTCATGACCACCAGCACGATCAGCGGCCCGAGAATGATTGGCCAATGGGATGTCCAGGCCTTCAGCAATTCCTCGCAGACCAAGAGCACCAATGTGCCAATGAGCGGCCCTGCCACAGTGCCCATTCCGCCCAGCACGACCATCACAATGAGTTCTCCAGAGATGGTCCAGTTCAGGTAGGCGGGTGAGGTATAGCCGGTGAGATTGGCATACAGCAGGCCCGCCAAGCCAGCGATGACGCAGGCCAGCACATAGGCACTCAGCTTGTAGCGCAGCGTAGGAAATCCAAGGGACTTCATCCGCGCTTCGTTCATGCGGCAGCCCTGCAGCACCAGTCCAAAGGGTGCTTGGATCATGCGTTGTTTCCACCAAAGCACCAGGGCCACCAGCACAAATGCGGCGTAGTAAAGGGTAATGGGTGAGCCCAGATGAATGAATCCGAAGTCGCTTTTTAGGCTAATGGAGAGGCCGTCGTCGCCGCCGTATTGTTTCAGGCTGACAAACAGGTAGTAAAACATCTGCGCAAAGGCCAGCGTGATCATGATGAAAGAGATGCCAGTGGTCCGCAGCGAGACCCAGCCTGTCAAAAAACCAACGACGGCGCAGGAGGCCACAGTGACCAGCAGCTGCAGCCATCCGTTATCGATTTGATAATGGGCCAGAAGCCCTACGCTGTAGGCACCCAGGCCAAGGTAGAGGGCATGACCAAAGCTCACCAAGCCGCCAAAGCCCAAAATGATATTTAAGCTGAGTGCCGCAAGTGCAAAGATCAGCACTCGAGATAAAAACGTAATCAGAAAGGGCTCTCCCGCCCACTGTGCATAAAGCGGAACAAAAGCCAGTAGCGCCAGCAGCCCCATTAACAGCCGGTTGACCATCGGTGAAGCTGTCATCCGTTTTTCACCGGAAACAAGCCCCTTGGACGCAGTGCCAAAACGGTCGCCATAAATACACAAGTCAGCATCGATGCAATTGCGGGGCCAGCTGCCTGAGCAATGCTTCGATCGATGAATTCACGCAGCAGCATGGGCAGGAAGGCACGGCCAGCAGTATCAATCAGCCCGACCATCAGGGCGGCATAAAACGCACCCTGTATGGAACCAATGCCGCCAATCACAATGACGATCATGACCAGAATCAGTACGGGCTCGCCCATACCGGGCTGTACCGAGAGAATCGGCCCGCTCATTAGCCCCGCCACACCGGCAAGCGCACCGCCAAGGGAAAAAATCAATGCATTGAGTAATCCGATATTGACTCCCAGGGCCGAGACCATGGTCGGGTTGACCGATCCAGCTCGAATCAACATGCCCACGCGCGTGCGAGAGATCAGCAGCCAGCAGCCGACTGCGCACAGCAAGCCCACCAAGATGATGAAGAATCGATACGTGGGATAAGTCACCCCTAAAATGCTGACAGTCCCAGAGAGCGCTGGTGGCACACTCATAAACACGGGCGAGGCACCCCAGATCCAGCGGGCGAGCTCATTGAAAAACAAAATTAATCCGAAGGTAGCAAGAACCTGGTCAAGATGGTCACGCATATAAAGATGCTGTGCCATGAGGCGCTCAATCACGATGCCCAGCAGGCCGCCGCCTAAGACCGCGACGACTGCTGCCACCATAAAGGATCCGCTGGCTGCCAGTGCTGTTGCAGCAAAGTAGGCCCCCATCATGTACATACAGCCGTGGGCCAGATTGACAAAGTTCATGATTCCGAACACGAGCGTTAGCCCGGCAGAAAGCATGAACAACAACACCCCGAGCTGAAGACCGTTGAGCAGCTGAATTAAAAATAGCGAGAGGGTCATCGGCTCGGGGGAAAACCGTTTACTTCATGGCGCACTGTGATGCATGGGGATCCGGATGATCCTTCAGCACCGTCGCGCGGGTTACAAAGGCTGCCTGCCCGCCGCTGTCGCGGCCCACATCGACCCGATAGAAGTTACGAATCGGGAACTGATTGTTGTTAAAGCGAAATGGCCCCGCGACCGAGCGAAAGTCCGCCTGCTTTAATGCTGCACGCAGCGGCTCACGATCAATCTTTCCGCCGGTTTTCAGTAGCGCCGAGTTCAGCAGCATGGCCGCGTCGTAGCTCTGTGCCGCATAGAGAGACGGAACTCGGTTGTACTTCTTGCGGAAATCCTCAACGAATTTCTTATTCTGCGGATTGTCGAGGTCGGGGCTATAGGGCGATCCGGTAATGACGCCCACTGCAATATCTTTCAGCGCGGGCAGGGTGGTGCCATCGACGGTGGAGGCGGACAAGAGCGGTACTTTGCCCAGCAGACCCGCCTGCTGATATTGCTTGACGAAATTCACGCCCATGCCGCCGGGATAAAACACATAGACCGCATCGGGCTTGGCGGCCTGAAGCTGTGCGATTTCAGCGGAGTAGTCCGGCTGATTGACCGTGGTGTAAATCTCATCGAGCGGCTTGCCTTTGTACTGGCCTTTGAATCCGGACAGTGCGTCTTTACCGGCCTGATAGTTCGGCGCCATGAGATAGACGCGCTTATAGCCCTGCTCGCGGGCATAGACGCCCATGGATTCGTGCAGTGAGTCGTTATTCCATGAGGTCGAGAAATACATGGGACTGCAGCCCTTGCCAGTAATCGGGGTTGGGCCCGCATTTGAACCGATCAGAAATACGCCGGCATCTGTGATGGGCTTATGAATCGCCATCATCACGTTGGAAAATGTTACGCCCGTGATGATGTTGACCCGGTCACGCTCGATTAATTTCTTGGCGATCTCAACGCCAAGGTCGGGCTTGAGTTGATCATCTTCCTTAATGACTTGCACGGTCTGATTGCCAAGCCGACCGCCCAGATGCTCAATGCCGAGCATCAGGCCATCGTATTGGTCTTGACCCAACGCGCCTGCCGGCCCGGACAACGTGCCGATAAAGCCGATCTTCAGCGGTTGGCTCTGGGCGTAAACCCCAAGGCTGCCAAGGCTGAGCATGCAAGCCAAGACCGCCGATTTAATTGGTGAAGCTTTCATTGACATCTCCTTATTAAAATGCACTTCAAAATTGAACCTGAAAGTCGGGCTTCTGGGATCTAGGCGAAACCCCGAAGCAGGGTCATGGCGGCACTTTTTCTGCAGCCTTCTGCCGACACGCCGTCACCTTCAGCCGAGGACCGCCGCGCCGGTCAGTCAGGAACAACCGCGGTGGCTTCAATTTCAACTTTTGCCCGATCCTCGACCAAATCGGCAACCTGGACGAGCGCCATGACAGGATAGTGGCGGCCGATCACTTCTTGATACACCGTGCCCAGCTCCCGAGCGCGCGCGAGATACTCATGTTTGTCTTTGACATACCAGGTCATCCGAACAATATGCTGTGGACCCGCCTGCGCGCAGGCCAGCGTCTGCACGATATTGCGCAGGGTCTGGCGGCACTGGCCAACAAAATCATCGGTTTCGAATTCGGCTTTTTCGTTCCAGCCCACCATGCCTGCGACATAAATCTGACGGCCGCGGGCCTCGATGCCGTTTGAGTAGCCTTTTGGCTGAACCCAGCCCGGCGGCTGCAATACATTCCACATGAATTTATCCTTTGCTCATCTGCCGAAGTTTGAAGCGCTGGAGTTTGCCAGTCTCGGTGCGCGGCAAGTGCGTGACAAAGTGCACACGTCGCGGATATTTAAAGGGCGCGATATTTGCTTTTACAAAATCCTGCAGGGCCTCCACCATGGCTGCATTGGCCTCATGGCCTGGTTTGAGCACGACATAGGCGGTGACGACCTGACCACGTTCCTCATCAGGATCGCCAACAACACCACATTCGGCGACGGCGGGGTGTAGAAGCAGGGCGCCTTCGACCTCGGGGCCCGCAATGTTGTATCCGGCTGAAATAATCATGTCGTCATTGCGTGCGAGATACTGGAAGTAGCCATCGCGATCCATCACAAAGGTATCGCCGGGAAGATTCCAGCCATCCTTGACGTAGTCTTTCTGACGCGGGTCATCCAAGTAGCGGCAGCCGGTGGGCCCGCGCACGGCCAGCCGGCCCGGTGTGCCGGCGCTCACGGGCCGCATGTCTTCATCAACGATCTGCGCGACATAGCCCGGAATCGCCTGGCCAATAAAACCGGGGCGGACTTGTTTGCCGGCGCTTGCGATATAAATATGAATGACTTCGGTGCCGCCAATGCCATCGGTAATTTCAATGCCAGTCGCAGTTTTCCAGACCTGGCGCGTTGCATCGGGCAGGGCCTCGCCTGCCGAGACCGGATGACGCAGGCTGCGCAGGTCGAATTCCGAAGTGAGGGCGGCCATCTGCCGATAAAAAGTCGGTGCTGTGTAACACTGTGTCGCACGAAAACGCTCAATGGTCTGCAGCAGTGTCTCGGGTGTATGCCGCTCCAAAAGCACAGCGGAGGCGCCGTATCGCAAGGGAAATGTCAGGAGTCCGCCCAAGCCAAATGTAAATGCAATCGGTGGCGTGCCACAGACGACGTCGTCCGGGCCCATGTGCAGAATATGCCGTGGAAACAAATCGCTCATCACCAAAATATCGCGGTGAAAATGCATCGTGCCCTTTGGGTTACCGGTCGTGCCGCTGGTAAAAGCAATCAGACAGACATCATCCCGGCTGGTGGGGTGGGCGTGAAACCGCCCGGTTTGGGATCGCATGGCCTGGGACAGAGGATCAGTCTGATCATTTCCGAAATGCAGCACCTGCTTTAAAAAAGGCGAGTAGTGGGGATGGCCTGCATCCATGCAATGCTGAAGCTCTTCTGCGAGGCTCTCGGCGCATAAAGCGGCATGAATCTCTGCCTTGTCGATGATTTTCTTGAGCTCTGCGGCTCGCAGTAGCGGCATGGTCGGCACCACCACCAGCCCCGCTTTGACTCCAGCAAGCCAGCAGGCGGCCATCATGGGGCTGTTGGCCCCCCGGAGCAGCAGTCGATTGCCGCTGACCAGTCCCAGCTCACCGGTGAGCACGTGGGCGATTCGATCGACTCGATCACTGAGCTCGTGATAACTCCACTGAAAATCACCCGCGGCGTTACGGCCGTGCAAGGCCACTCGATTGCCTTGGCCGCGCTGTAGATGGGGCTCGATTAACTCGTCCGCCGCATTCAGTGCCGCTGGATATTGCACCTCCGGACGATCCAATAAAAATACTGGCCATTGATCGGCGGGTGGCAAGTGCTGTCGGGAGAATAAGTCTTGATGAGATGACGGGGCGAGTTCCTGTGGCATAGCAGCTCCTTTGTCTCAGCGCTTTAGCAACTCGCGTGCAATGATCAGCTGCTGAACTTCGGTTGCCCCCTCGTAAATACGGAGAGCGCGTATTTCTCGATACAGGGACTCCACGATGCTGCCGACTCGAACACCAACGCCTCCGTGCAGTTGAACCGCTGCATCAATAATGCGTTGGGCAGATTCGGTTGCGGTGAGTTTGGCCATTGCTGCTTCCTGGGTGATGCGATGGCCTTGGTCACGCATCCAGGCGGCCCGATACGTCAGCAGCCGTGCAGCGTCTAACTCAGTGGCCATTGTTGCGAGCTTGGACTGCGTGATTTGAAAATCGGCCAGGGTCTGGCCAAACATGGCCCGCTCTTTTGTCCAGCGGATGGCCTCATCGAGTGCACGCTGTGCAAAGCCCAAGGCTGCGGCCGCCACAGAGGTCCGAAAGACATCGAGTGTTGCCATTGCGATCTTAAAGCCGCCGCCCTCATCGCCGATTCGATGATGGGCAGGAATTCTCGCTCCATTAAATTTCAAATGGGCCAAGGGGTGAGGCGCAATCACGTCAATGCGTTGCGCGATCTCAAGGCCGGGGGTCGAGGCCGGAACAATAAACGCGCTGATGCCTTTTGCTCCCCGGCTGGCAGCCCCAGCGCCTATGGTCTCATCGTCACTACGGGCGAACACTACATAAAACTCAGCAATGCCACCATTGGAGATCCAGGTTTTCTCACCCTCTAAGATGTAATCGTTGCCTTCCCGTCGGGCCCGGCATTGCATGGCGGCGACATCCGAGCCGGCCTGGGGTTCGCTGAGTGCAAATGCGGCAATGGCCGCACCCGATGCAACACGCGGCAGAAATGCCACTCGCTGGTCACTGCTGCCAAACAGGCTGATGGCGCCTGAGCCCAGGCCCTGCATAGCAAAAGCAAAATCAGCAAGCCCATGATGCCAGGCGAGCCCTTCACGAATCAGGCAGATGCTGCGTGTTTCGATGGTGTCGTGCCGGCCGCCATAAGCCGGTCCTGCTACGGCATGCGTAAGCCAGCCATCTCGGCCAAGCGCAGCCACCAAACGACGGCAGCTGTCATCGACATTTTTTTCATCGGCATCGTGCTGAAGGTGTTGGCTTGCCCATGCATGTAGCGACTGACGTAGGGCAGCATGATGCGGATCAAAAAAGGGCCACTGCAGCGGGGCCATGAGGGGAGTTGCGGGCAGGCGGGCCGTCATCTCAGTCGCCTTGAAAGCTGGGCTTTTGCTTGGCGACAAAAGCGTGATACGCCCGATGAAAATCGTTGGTCATCATGCAGATGGCCTGGGCCTGGGCCTCAGATTCAATCGCTTCATCAACGCTCATGGCCCATTCCTGCTGCAACATTTTTTTAGTCATGCCGTTGGCAAATGTTGGACCTTGCGCCAATTCCTGTGCCATTGATCGGGCCTGCTCATCAAGTGTCTCTGGCGTGCAGAGGCGGTTCAGAAATCCCCAGCGTTCTGCCTCCTCGCCGCCGAGGCCGCGGCCGGTGTAGAGCAATTCAGCAGCCCGGCCCTGGCCAACGACACGGGGCAGCAATGCACAGGCCCCCATATCGCAGCCCGCGAGCCCGACACGATTAAAGAGGAAATAGGTTTTGCTGCGGCCAGTGCCCAATCGCAAGTCAGCACCCAGGGCCAGCATGGCGCCAGCGCCTGCGCAGATGCCATCGATGGCCGCGATGATCGGCTGGGGGCAGGCCCGCATGGCTTTGACGACATCGCCGGTCATGCGCGTGAAGGCCAGTAGGCCCGGCATATCGAGTTCGGTCAGGGGCCCGATGATCTCGTGGACATCGCCGCCCGAGCAGAAATTCTGGCCATCGCCGCGAATGACAATGGCATGCACATCGTCTGCGGCCGTCATGGCACGAAACAAATCACGCAACTCCGCATACGAATCAAAGGTCAGCGGATTTTTTTTCTCAGGACGGTTCAGCGTAATGGTGGCCACGGACTGTTCAAACTCATAGCGTATGAATTGGCCCTGATAGTGGGCCAGCGGCTGCCGATGTCGTGGCAGCTGGTGGGATTTTCCCGGCAAATAACGGCCGCTCATTGAGATTCCTCCTGGGCGTGGGCCTGATGCTGATGAACGGCCGACTTCAGGTCGCCCAGTAGGCGGTGGAGCTGCGCCCGCTGACGATCCCCAAGGCCGGAGAAAAGATCGATGACCCACTGCTCATGTTGGCCCGCCATTCGATGAAAGCCTCGGCGTCCAGCGGCCGTGAGTCGTACTCGAAACGAACGGCGGTCTTGCGGGTCCGCATGACGTTGCACGAGTTTTTCTTGTTCAAGCTGATCCACCAAGGCCGTCACATTGCCGCCGCTGACCATCATTCGGCGTGTCAGCTCACCCATGGTGAGCCCTTCGCGGTGCCGCTCAAGCTGTGCCAGGAGGTCAAATCGGGATAAGGTGACATCAAAATGCGCTCGCAGACGTTGTCGAATCTCACCCTCAATCAGCAGGCTACACGACAGCAGTCGCAGCCAAAGCCTGAGCGATTCATGATGGTCTTCATGCGCTCGCATTTCCCGATCGGAATGACGAATCGCATCACGTTCGTAGGCCGCCTGATGATTCATCCGGCGAGCTCCCCACCATCAATCACGATGGTCTGTCCGTTAATAGAGCCGCTTGCTGGATTGCAGAGCCAAAGCACAGCGGTCGCCACTTCCTGTGGCTGCACAAGGCGCTGCTGTGGATTGCGTTTGGCAAGCATTGACCGGGCCTCTTCGGCGCTTTTCCCGGTTTTGCTTTGAAGCGTATCAATTGCCTGCGCCACGATGTCGGTCTCGGTATAGCCCGGGCAAACGGCATTGACGGTGATGTGGTGCTTTGCAAGCTCGAGCGCGAGAGATCGGGTCAGGCCGATAACGCCATGCTTGGCGGCGGTATACGCGCTGACTTGTGGGTATCCCTGCAGGCCCGCCGTGCTGGCAATATTGATGATGCGCGCAAAGTGTTTGGCTTGGGCGGCCTGACGCATCGAGCCGAGTGCCGCCTGTATCGCATTAAAACTCCCCGTTAAGTTCACCGCGATCATGCGTTGCCAGAGCGCTGGGCCTGTCTCGTCAATACTGCAGCTTTCGGCCTGGCCGGCGTTGTTCACCAGAATCGCAATGGGGCCTTGCCGTTCTGCAGCCAGCCGAAATGCGCTCTCTAGGCCGGCATGATCCGTGACGTCGACTGCCGCCGCGTGATGTTCGGCTGCGCGGGGCAGCTCGGCGGCCAACGCTGTCAGCGGCGCCATGCTACGGCCGATCAGCGTCAGCCGAGCGCCTGCTGCCGCAAGCGTGCGGGCGATGGCAGCCCCGATACCGCGGCCCGCACCCGTGATGACCGCATGCTGGTCCTGGAGTGGTAACGATGTCATTTGCTCGTTGCGCCGGCGAGTGCTGCCGCCCGCTCAAAGTTGGTTTCAAGCTGGGATTTTCCCGCCAGATACTGACGTGGCCAGTCAATGCCACGAAAACCAATGCGCGCAGCCTCGGTCAATGTCCAGGCGGGATTGGCCAGGTGTGGCCGCGCAACCGCACAGAGATCGGCTCGGCCTGCGGCGATGATGCTGTTGACATGATCTGCTTCGCTGATTGCACCGACTGCGATTGTGGCGATCCCCGCTTCTTGCCGAATTCGGTCCGCAAAGGGTGTCTGATACATACGGCCATAGGTCGGTTTTTGCGCGGGGCTGACCTGGCCCGAAGAGCAGTCAATCATGTCAGCGCCGGCGGATTTAAATGCCCTTGCGATCTCCACCGCATCGGCAGGTGTGATGCCGCCTTCCACCCAATCATGGGCCGAGATCCGAACACTGATCGGCAGATGATCGGGCCATGCCGATCGGACCGCAGAAAATACCTCGAGCGGAAAGCGCAAGCGATTTTCTAAGCTGACGCCGTAGGTGTCGTTTCGACGATTGGTCAGCGGTGAGATAAACGCCGATAGCAAATAGCCGTGGGCACAGTGGAGTTCGAGCCAATCAAAGCCCGCCCTCGCAGCCCGCTCTGTACAGGCGACAAACTGTTCAATCAGATCCTGCATCTGCGCCTTCGACATGGCCTGTGGAAGCGGCCCGTTGGGCAGGTAGGGCGTGGCGGAGGCCGACAGCAGCGGCCAATTGTTTTCGGGTAGTGGCTGATCCATTCCCGTGTGTTCCCATGGCGCATTGGTGCTGCCCTTGGGCCCCGAATGGCCGATTTGAATGCCGATCTTTGCATCGGTCTGCTGGTGTACCCAGTTGACGATTCGGCCAAAGGCCTGCTGCTGGGCATCATTCCAGAGGCCGGGACAGCCGGGTGTGATGCGGCCCTCGGCGCAAGGGGCAGTCATCTCGACCATGACCAGGCCAGCGCCGCCCAAGGCTCGCGCGCCAAGATGGACCAAGTGAAAGTCGCCCGCGATGCCATCGACTGCCGAGTACTGCGCCATCGGCGAGACCACCACGCGATTTTTCAGGCTGACTGACCGAAGCCGATAGGGCGTGAACATGGGCGGAATGGCGGCTTTGGCGGGGCTCTGGGCCCGGCTGGCAAACCACTGCTCATAGCCCTCAAGCCAGGTCGCATCGCGCAGCCGAAGATTTTCATGGCTGATGCGCTGGCTGCGGGTCAGCATGGAGTACATGAATTGCTCGGGCTCAAGCTGATCGCAATAGCGCTGGCCGCAGACCTCGAACCATTCCATCGCATTCCAGGCGGCATTTTGAATCTTCAGTGTTTCGACACGACGCAGTTCCTGATAGGCAGCGAGCACTTGAGGAATTTGTGAGGACTCATGGCCGAAGTGATCGAATTGGCGGGTGAGCTCAATTGCATCTTCCAGCGCCAGTTTTGTGCCAGAGCCGATGGCAAAGTGGGCGGTGTGCACCGCATCCCCCATCAGGACCACATGACTGCCATGCTGGTTTTTCAGCCACCATTGATCGCAGACCACGCGCTGGAAGTTCAGCCAGGCAGAGCCACGCAGGTGCCGGGCAT
>JAGWWC010000040.1 GCA_018970545.1 Betaproteobacteria bacterium
GATGACGATGAGGCCGTCCGTGATTCGCTGAGGTGGCTCTTAGAGGGTCAAGGATTTCGGGTGACTGCATTCGATAGCGCAGAGCGTTTCCTTGCGTCGGTGCCAACCGGCTTTACCGGCCAGATGGGCGGCTGTCTGATTGCGGATGTGCGCATGCCCGGCATGTCCGGCACCGAACTTCACGATGAGTTACTGCGCAGGGGCATTGCGCTGCCGTTAATTTTCATCACTGGCCATGGCACGGTGCCCATGGCTGTCAACAGCATGAAAAAGGGTGCGGTTGATTTCCTGGAAAAACCATTTAACGACGAGCATCTCTGCATGCTGGTGGCCAGTGCCTTTCAGCGGGCACGCGATGAAGGCTCACGCGGCGTGCTGGCCAAGCGGGCCCGTGAGCTGCTGGCAAGACTGACACCCCGCGAGGAACAGGTGCTAGACCGCATCGTGGCAGGCCGACTCAACAAGCAGATTGCCGATGATCTTGATATCAGCATCAAAACGGTCGAGGCCCATCGGGCCAACATCATGGACAAGATTGAGGCCCGCACCATGGCCGATCTGATGAAGACCGCCTTAGCCGCCCGCCAGGAATAAACCGCGGCACCAATTGCTTGGGGATGCCGCCAGAGACAGCAGCCGGGCCCCCAGAAAACTGCTAAACTTCGCGGTCTTGCGGCTGTAGCTCAGTTGGATAGAGTACTTGGCTACGAACCAAGGGGTCGTGGGTTCGAATCCTGCCAGCCGCGCCAAAACACCAAGGGGATCAGAGCAATCGGATCCCCTTTTCTTTTTGTGCACGAGAGTTTTGCCGGCGAATGGCGTTTGAGCCAATCACGCGGCGACTGTCTGTCGGGCTTGAACAGCAGGTCGAATCTTTACTCTGTTCTGGCGAAGCTTTTCTTGTGCATGCCAAAGATCGAAGGCCGACTGCTCGGCCAGCTAGGCCCGAGCATCACCGCCACGGGACTCACCAAGCCACGCCTCGAGCCGAGCAGCCATCTCGGGTGAGAGGGCCGCGCGGCCATGCGGAAACGCTGATCGAGCCTTGACTCGAATAGTTTTTATACGTACTATTTAGTACGCATGGAAACTAAATGGACACCCTCCAACCCCAGCATACTGACGCTCATGCGCGAGATGAGTGGCTTGGTTCAGGAGTTTGAGACCTGCGCCACCCAACATGTTCGGCTTCTGGGGCTAACACTGCCTCAATTTGATGTGCTCGCCACTCTCGGCAACCAGCCCCCGATGACCTGCAAAGCGCTCGGCGAAAAAACACTGATGCTCAAAGGCACCATGACGGGCGTTCTGGATCGACTCGAGGCCAAGGGCCTGATTGAACGCTCACCGAATACACAAGACGGCCGGAGCATGCGTATTGCGCTCAGCAAATCAGGGCAGCGACTTTTTAGGCAGGCGTTTCCCCAGCACTTGGCTCATCTGGATCGGGCCTATCGGGGCGTCAGCAAACCCGCCATTGCACAGGCGGTCTCTGCCCTACGCCGGGTACGGCAGCTTGCCACCAAGCGGAAAGATAACTAAATCAACCTTCCTCACCATTTTAATAAGGAGCTGTTATGACGAAAGTCGTCGTTGTATTTCACAGTGGATATGGCCACACTACAAAGCAAGCCCATGCCGTCGCCGAGGGCGCAGAAGCGAGCCTGGTGCAGATTGATGCCGAGGGCAATATTTCCGACGCAGACTGGGCAAAGCTCGATGATGCGGATGCAATTGTCTTTGGCTCACCCACATACATGGGGATGGCGAGCTGGCAATTCAAAAAATTTGCGGATGCCAGCTCCAAACCCTGGTTTGGCCAGAAATGGAAAAACAAGGTTTTTGGCGGATTTACTAATTCGGCCACCATGAATGGCGACAAACATTCCACTCTGCACTACTTTTTTACACTTGCCATGCAGCACTCCGGTGTCTGGGTGGGAACCGGCCTGATGCCCTCAAACGCTAAGGCTGCAAAACGAGAGGATGTGAACTATGTCGGATCGTTTGCAGGCGCAATGATGCAGACGCCATCCGATGCGGGTGTTGAGGAGGTGGTCTCGGGCGATCTGGAGACCGCCCGGCTTTACGGCGCACGCATCGCCGAAATCGCGGCAGGATTGAAAAAATAAATCCGATGCTGCAGATTCGTCGATCCCAGGAACGGGGCTTTGCTGATCACGGCTGGCTGAAGAGTTACCACTCTTTTTCGTTTGCAAATTACTACGACCCTCGTTTCATGGGCTGGGGCAATCTTCGGGTCATCAACGAAGACCGGGTTGCCCCGGGCATGGGATTTGGCACGCACGGCCACCGCGATATGGAGATCATCAGTGTGGTGCTCGCCGGCGAACTCGCACACAAAGACAGCATGGGCAATGTGGAGACCATACCGGCCGAGGATGTTCAACGCATGTCGGCCGGCACCGGCGTCACGCACAGCGAATTTAATCACTCCAAAACCGCTGAGACCCATTTCATGCAGATCTGGATTGAGCCCAATCAGCGGGCAGTCGTCCCCAGCTACGCCCAGGTGACCGTAGAGGCTGCAGAAAAATCTGGCAGGCTCAGGCTGATCGCCTCTCCCAATGGCGCCGAAGGCTCTCTATCAATGAGTGCCGATGCCCGGCTCTACATCGGTCAGTTCCACGGCGATCAGTCCGCCCGCTGGGCCCAGGACCCCAAGCGCAAAGCCTACGTGCACCTGATTCGCGGCCGACTGAGTGTCAATGCCTTGGCACTCGCCGGTGGCGATGGCCTGATGATCGAGTCCGAAAGCGAAGTCGTAATCGAGAGCGGAGATCAAGCAGAGGTCCTGCTCTTTGATCTCGCGTCCTGACGGTTGTAAGCGTGGGGCTTAACTAGGCCTTCAGGCGGGCCACTTGCAGGCGGTGACTTCGATCTCGACCTTCATCTCGGGCTTTAACAACTGGGCAATCACGACCGAAGCGGCCGGCCGAATCTCACCGAAGGTCTTGCCCAGAATCGGAATAATCGCATCCGCATCAGCGACATCGGTCAGATAGTACGTGGCCCGAATCACATCACTCATTGCAAAACCAGCCTGCTGCAGCGCGCCCTCAATGGTGCGAAGCGCATTGGTGGTCTGCGTGGCAACATCTTCCGGCATCTCCATCTTGCTGTAGTCATATCCGGTAGTGCCGGAGACAAAACAAAAAGGGCCTTGCACTACGGCCCGTGAATAGCCCATCGTTTTTTCAAACGGCGAGCCGGACGAAATTAGGGTTCTCATCTCAAATCCTTCTGCGATAGGTCACGAAACGCTGCCAAAGTTGGCGGGTCCGCTAGTGTAAGTGAATCAACCTGCAGGCCTTCAGGTCAAGGATCGCAGAAAATCGAGTACGAGCTGCTTTTTGGGAGTCTCCATCTGCATGAAAAGCTTGAGTAACTCACTGGTCTGAAGATCCGCGCCCAACTCGGCGGCTGGCTCGGGTGCGTGGGAAAATACCTGCTGTAGATCCAGGCCCAGCCACTCAACCAAAACCGTTAGTCGGGTCTCATCCGGCAAACTGTTGCCACGAATCCAACGCCGGGCGGTCTCACCCGAGATCGCCAAGGGGGAATGTTGGCACTGCCAGTTAAATTGAACCGCAAAGGCAGCGGCAGAGGGCAGTCGCCCCCGGAATCTCTGCTTAAGATGATCCCGAAGGCGGGCGGAGAAGTTCTCCAAAAGCGTCTGCCGTGTCACCAACTCTTTCTCGTCCGAAATGCGGATTCGAGTATGGTGACCGCATCACAACACTCAGCGCTAACAGAAAACGGCAATCCACCAACAGACATTGGAAGATCTACACGGAGCCCGCTAGAGCACCAATACGGGCAGCCGGGAGTCGGCCATCACCTCCCGGGTTTCGCTACCCATCAATAAGGCTTTAAATCCTGAACGCTTGTGCGAATTCATCAGAATCACATCCGCACCCGACTTCTCTGCGGCCTCGAGAATACCCGCTGTGATATCGCTATTAAACACATGAACATGGCTTACTTTCACGGAGGGCGAGAGCTTTTCAGCGACAGAGCGAAACATCTTGGCGGCGTAGCTCTCGCAGGCGCGACGATGATCGGGCACCGTGATGTAGTCCCCACCAAAGCCATTCTGTAAATAAAACACTGCGGGCAGTGGGTCCGAGACATGGGCGAGCGTGATTTTTGCTGAATCACGCTGCGCCATCGCGGAAAGCCGTGGAAAGTCAGCGTGCTCCACCGTGTAGTCATCTACCGGAATGAGATAGTGCTTAAACATGGCGGGCCCTCAGTGGATCGCGATCCGTTTGCCGGCGCTGATCGAACGCTTAGGCAGCGTGAGCTTCAGAATGCCATCCTGATAAGTGGCATTGCAGCCCGTACTGTCGACCTCTGAGGGCAGCTGAAAACTGCGGGAGACGGCGCCGTAAAAACGCTCGCTGCAGACCGCCCGCTCATTCTCAACTTTTTGGTCCATCTGCTTGACCTCAGCGCCAATCGTGATGCGTGCGCCATCGATATCGACCTGAATATCTTCCTTCCGCAGGCCCGGCATCTCTGCCTGAACTGTGAAATGCTGTTCGTTTTCCCGAATATCCACCGCAAAGTCCTCGGGCAGGGATCGGCCATGCAGAGGCCGCACCACAAAACTCGGTGACATCCAGTCGTCAAAAAACTGTTTCATCAAATCATTGCGAATCCGGGCAAGGCTCGTCATGGGTCAGGCTCCAAAAAAATAAAGATCAACGAGCCGTAAGCGTGCGCCATCGCGCGAACTACGTGACACGGCAGGCGTGGAAATCAGCGCGCCCGAGGATTGGATTCCGGAGCAGGACTGGCCTGCTGATGAAACTTGATTTGTCCGCGGCGCTTCTCCACGACGGTCTCGAGCTGGCGATGCATTGCCGCGAACGCATCGCGTATCGCGATATAAACATCCTCATGCTGCTGCCGATTCACAGTAAGCTCATAGCCCGGCAGCGTAATGTCAATCGAAACGCCATACGGCCGTCCCTGATGCTGATGTTTTTGCAACTGCTCGATGCTCACGCGGCAGGCCATGAACTCTCCTGCGGTGGCCTCCAGCCGTCGTACCTGCTCGACCGCAATGTGCGTCAGGCTTTCCGAGGGCTCAAAACCGCGAAACCGCAGATGTAAGGGTGTTTTCATACACCGCATGCTGACAGCACGGCGGGCTGCAACACCACTTCACGGTTGGAGAACCGTTATTCGATGCGGAGTGCCTCCACGGGACGCAGCCGTGACGCTTTCGCAGCAGGATACCAGCCAAAGAAAATACCAATTGCCGCAGAAAAGCCAAAGGCAAGCGCAATCGACGACACCGAGATCTCCACCAGCAGGCCACTGACCGATGCAATGAGCCAGGCGCCGGAGATGCCCAAAAATACGCCGACCGCACCACCTGCGAGACAAATCGTAATGGCCTCAATCAGAAACTGGCGAAGAATATCGCGCTGCCGGGCGCCAATGGCCATACGAATACCGATTTCACGCGTACGCTCAGTCACACTCACCAGCATAATGTTCATGATGCCAATGCCCCCCACCAGCAGCGACACACCGGCAATCGAGCCCAATAGGATGGCCATGGCACCTGCCGCCACCGCGGCAGTCTGAGCGATCGCCGTTAGGTTTCGGACCGTGAAGTCATTCTCCTGCCCTGGCGCAATCCGGTGGCGGGCCCGCAATAAGTCCGTCAGCTCCGCTTCGGCGGTGAGCATCTGCTCAGCCGAAGCCACCTGCACGAATAACAAATTGATGCTACCGGGAAAGGTGCTGCGAATCAGCTGCTGCCGTGCGGTGGTCAGCGGAATAAAAACCGCATCATCCTGGTCACGGCCATCCAGACTCTGGCCCTTGCGGGCCAGGATGCCGATGACTGTAAAGGGCAGATTGCGGATGCGCATCGTTTTGCCGATGGGATCTTCATCACCGAACAGCTGCTTGGCAGTGGTCTGGCCAATCACGGCGATACGCGCGTTTGATCGCAAGTCCGCCTCAGAAAATAGATCGCCCTCCTCGGGCTCCCATGAACGTGTTGGGAAATACTCTGCGGTCACACCAGTCACCATCGCGCTCCAATTGGTATTGCCATAGCCCAACTGAAAGGAGCGCATCACAATCGGTGCTACCCGAATCACGCCAGATATCGACCGGGCGGCCGCCGCGTCCGATAACGTCAGGGTCTGCGCTGCGCCCGCGCCAAAACGCACACCCCCCGATGTCTGGGAGCCGGGAAAGACCACCAACAGGTTACTGCCCATGCTGCTGATACTTTGATTGACGAGCGCCTGTGCGCCCCGACCTACCCCCATCATGATCACCACGGCTGATACGCCGATAATCACGCCGAGCATCGTGAGCGAGGTTCGCAGCCGATTGGTCGAGAGCGCCCGCAGGGCCTCCTGGATGACTTGGGGCGCTTTCATTTCGAGACCTGCCCCCCAAGGCCCTGTGCAACCGGCCCATCGAAGATAACGCGGCCATCTTTCAGTCGAATGAGTCGTTGACCGAATCGCGCAATATCGGGCTCATGCGTCACGAGAACCACCGTAATCGACTGCTCGCGATTTAAGCGCTGAATCAGACCCATGATCTCTTCAGAGGTGGCAGTGTCCAAATTTCCTGTGGGCTCATCCGCGAGTAAGACTGAGGGATTCATGACCAATGCCCGGGCAATGGCCACCCGCTGCTGCTGGCCGCCCGAGAGCTGATTGGGTAGTCGCTGTGCCAAGTCCGCCAATCCAGTCAGTCGCAGCTTTTCCTGGGCCCGCTGCAGGGCTTGCTCGCGGCGCTCCCCTGCGTACACCATCGGCAGAGCAACATTGTCAATCGCAGACATGCGCTTGAGTAAATTGAAACCCTGAAACACAAATCCGAGCTGCCGATTGCGAATGGCTGCCAATGCATCGGGCGCCAAGCCACTGACCTGCTCCCCCGCCAAGACGTACTCACCGCGGGTAGGCGAGTCCAGACAGCCCAGAATATTCATCAGCGTGGATTTCCCTGAACCCGACTGGCCCATCAGGCAAACAAATTCACCCGAGGCAATTTCTAGCGATACACCATGCAACACGGGCACCGGCGGGGCGCCGGCAGTTTCATACTGCTTGTGAATATCGATGAGCCGAATCAGGGATTGCGGCATCACTAAAACATCCGGAATCGAAATCCGCTGGTTTGATTATTTGCGGGCGCCGCCACGGCCCGAACAACGATCTCGTCACCCTCAGAGAGCCCCTCAAGGACCTCGGTGAAGCGCCCGTCCGTGATGCCAATCTTGATTTCTTTAGCAACCAGGGCGCCCGACTCACCAATCACATGCACGCGCGGCACCTGAGCTGACGCGCGGCGGCCCTTCTCAGGTGGCACCGGAGCGGATGCTGCTGCCGCGTCTTGCTCGGGCGGACGAAACCGCAATGCGGCTGCGGGCACGCGCAGCACGCGCTCTTTCCGGTTGGTGACGATCGCCACCTGAGCGGTCATGCCTGGCAGCAAAATTCCATCTTTGTTATCCACATTGATCACAACGTTGTACGTCACGACATTCTGTAGCGTTGTCGGATTGAGTCGCACCATTCGAACCTTGGCAGTGAACTCTTGCTCACGAAATGCATCCACGGTAAAGCGCACGGGCTGGCCGGGCTGAATGGGCCCCACATCCGCCTCGGAGACCGAGGTATCAATTTGCATCCGACGTAAATCGCGAGCGATTTGAAACAGTGTCGGCGTTTGAAAGCTTGCGGCCACTGTCTGACCGACATCAATACCCCGATTCACCACAATGCCATCAATGGGCGAGCGGACTTTGCTGTAGCCAAGATTGGTACGGTCTCGCGCCATCTGGGCCTCAATTTGCGCGACTTGGGCCCGAGCGGTCTCGACATCTTTTCTCAGGCCATCTAAAGCGCCGTCTGAAACAAAGCCTCTGGACTTCAGGTTTTCATTGCGCTTTAACGCAAGCTCGGCGTTATTCAAGACTGCACGCGCTGATGCCAGATTGGCTTCGGACTGGCGAATCTGCGCCTCCAAGATGGCGGGATCCAATTCGGCCAGCAGCTGCCCGGCCTTCACCGGCTGATTGAAGTCCACGTGCAGCTTGATCACCGTGCCCGAGATCTGAGTGCCCACATTGACGAGCTCCACCGGATTTAAGGTGCCATTGGCCGCCACCCGCTGCACGATGGCGCCCTGGTCGACCTTGGCCATCACCCATTTGGGCTTCTCCTCGTCGGGCGACGACCACCAGAAAACCGCTGCCGCACAAATAGCCGCGAGGGGCAAGAAAATTTTTAGATATTTCATCATTTGCGAAATTGGGGTCAGGATGCCACAGCCGGGGAATTCCGCACTGCAATGAGTGGGGATTTTCCCTGATTTAAGGGGTCAAAGCCCATTAAATGCTGCGGTGCATATAGATTGCCTTGGGCTGTAACCCTTCTAATCGGTGGGCCTGTTTCAAAAGGCCCAAAAAAATCAAAGTACCGCCCCAAGGAGGCATCATGAAGCTCACCAAAATCGCCGCCGGACTCGTCATGGCAGGACTTGCCACAGTCAGTTTTGCCCAGGCCCGCCCGGATAATTTGAGTACGCTCAAGCAGTTCAAGGTCGCCACGACCGACCTCAATATACCCACGGTTCCCCAGGAAGGAAAAAATGCCGCCGCGATCCGGGAAAACCTGAAGCGAGTCAAACTACCGCCCGGCTTCAAGATCGATTTGTTTGCAGTCGTACCCGATGCGCGCCATATGGCGGTCGCCCCCTCGACCAATATGCTGTTCGTCGGCACCCGCAAAACAACCGTCTGGGCGGTCACGGATCGCAATAGCGACGGCGTGGCGGATGAAGTCAAATCATTTGCGCCGTCACTGAAGTTCACGAATCCGAATGCTGTTTGCTGGACACGTGATGGCTTCCTGGTTGTCGTGGAACACAATCGCGTCCTGAACTTCCCGGCCGCTGAATTCTTCTACGAAGGCCCGGATGTCGCTGTTATTGAAGTGGTGCCCCAGGGTGGACTGATTCCTGCCGATGAGGAATCCTTTAACCACGGTGCCCGCACCTGCCGTATCGGGCCGGATGGACTTCTCTACGTTACCCTCGGACAGCCCTATAACGTGCAGCCCGCAGGGAAAGTCGATCTCTACAATCGTCTCGGAATTGGCGGAATCATCCGAATGAACGCGTTTGATGGCAGCAAGCGTGAGGTCTTCGCCCGCGGTGCGCGTAACTCGGTCGGAATGGACTTCAATCCTCGCAACGGCCATCTCTGGTGGACCGATAATCAAGTCGATGGCTTGGGCGATGACATCCCCCCTGGCGAACTTAACCGCTCGACAAAAGCAGGAGAGCACTTCGGATTTCCCTACTGGAATGGCCGATTTAAAGTCGCTGGCTCACCGGCCGCCCCCGATCTGAAAGACATGAAGGAGCCGGCGGGTGCCATCGCACCACAAGTCGAGTTTCCCGCACACCAGGCGCAGCTTGGGATGGCCTTCTACACCGGCAGCCGGTTTCCTGAGAAGTATCGTGGCGGAATGTTCGTCGCGGCGCACGGCTCATGGAACCGGACCAAACCCAGCGGTGCAGAAGTGCAGTTTGTTCCCCTAAATGCCGATGGAAGTGCTGGCAAGATGGAAGTCTTTGCATCTGGATTCCTCGATCCAGAGACCGGTCTTTATCGCGGCCGACCCGTCGATGTTGCGGTGATGAAAGATGGTTCTCTGTTGGTCTCGGATGACTTCGCTGGCGCGATTTATCGCATTAGCTACATCGGCGAAGATAAAAAGTAAACGTCTTACGCCGTGAATGGAAAAAAAGGGGGGCATTGCTGCCCCCCTTTTTTAGTTGTAGCGACCTCGAAAGAATAGATATATGAAGAGTTTTGGTTTTGTTACGATCATACTGCTCGGCCTTCTTGCCGACACAGCAGCATTGGCCGCGGGTGATGCGCAGGCTGGCAAAACAAAGGCCCAGTCCTGTGTGGTCTGCCATGGTGTAGTCGGCATTTCCAGTCAGCCTGCCACACCGCATCTTGCGGGTCAGCCGGCGCTCTATATCAATGAGCAACTGCAAGCCTACCGAAGTGGTAAGCGTCAAAACGCCATCATGTCGGTGATTGCCAAGCCGCTCACGGATCGCGATATCCAAGACCTAGCGGCCTGGTACGCCTCGATTGAAATCCAGGTAAAGCCGTGAGCATGGCGTTCAGCCCTGTCCGAGTCATCCCAGTTGCCGCCGCCCTCTCGGCAGCCCTGCTGATCTGCGCACCGAGTAACGCCCGCGCGCAGACACTCGAGGACGTTGTGGTCTCCGCCAGCCGAACGGAACAGAGAAGTTTTGATGCGCCCGGATCGATTCAATCAATAGATCGCGATTCCATACAGTCTCGTGGACCTCAAATTAATATCAGCGAAGCGCTTGCGGAGATCCCTGGTATCCATGTCGCGAACCGTAACAACTTCTCCCAAGATCTGCAGATTTCTATTCGTGGATTCGGATCGCGGGCACCGTTCGGTGTCCGCGGGGTGCGACTTCTTATCGACGGGATTCCACAAACGCTTCCTGACGGACAGGGACAGTCCTCGCAGTTCGCACTGACCTCAGCCGAACGTATTGAAGTGCTGAAGGGGCCGCTTTCGCTTCTCTACGGCAACGCTGCCGGGGGCGTTGTACAAGTCTTTACCCGCAGCGCTTCCGAGCGGCCGGAATTTTCGCTTTCCGGCTACATGGGAAGCGACGGACTGTATCGATCAAGCGTTCAGTACGCGGAAAAACGCGGGGCCTACGGTCTCGTCGCCGATCTGTCAGCGGTTGAGAGTGACGGATTTCGCGCCTTTAGCGCAGCGCGTCGGCAGCAATTTAACGGCAAGATCGAACATCGTGAGGGTCCATCGGCAACCATCCTGATTGCAAACGTGCTCCGCAACGACTCGCAAGAACCCGGCTCGCTCACGCGCGCCGAATTTCTCGCCAACCCCACCCAAGCCGTGGCTGCGAATGTTGCCAATCGGTTTGGCAAAGTCTTTGAGCAGGGCTCGCTTGGCCTGCTACACGATCTTCAAGTATCGGAGTCCCGAAAAATTAGCGCCCGAGCCTACTGGGGTTACCGGTCACTGGATAATCCCCTTGGCCCGGCGACCTCTGGCACGGGATACAGCATGATCGAGCGTCAGTTTTATGGGCTGGGAGTAACGCTCAGTGAACGAGCACAATTGGCCGGCATTCCGACACTCACCCTTCTGGGGGTGGAGGCCGATGCAGTCGATGACGATCGTACGGCCAGGCAAAACCTTGCGGGGGTCCCCGCTGGACCGCTCGGCCGACAGGAACGAAACCTGGCCCGAAACTCGGATGCAATATTGCAATCCCAACTTTTTCTCAACGACCAATACACCGCAACGGCTGGATTCCGCGTGAGCCGGGTACTCCTCGAAGTCCAGGATCAGTTTCTCGCCGACGGCAATGGGTCGGGCCGGCGAGCCTATACCGGGGTCTCACCAGTGCTCGGCTTGACCCGTCATGTCTCGCCCTCCTTGAATACCTTCCTTCAGTTCGGGCGAGGATTTGAAACACCAACACTCAATGAGGTGCTCTACACACCAAATGCCACCTCGACACCGACCAACAACTTTTATTCAGGCCTTGGTGCCGCCCGCAGCCAGCAGGTTGAAATCGGTATGAAGTGGCGGCCTGACGCCAAAACCCGGCTGGATGCATCGCTGTTTCAGGCGCGAACCCGAGATGACATCGTTCCCTTCTATCTCTCCACCTCCTCATCCGCATGGCAAAACGCCGACACGCAACGCCGCGGCGCAGAGTTATCCGGCCTGACAATCGTGAACCAACGCTGGGCCATCCGGGGGGCGCTCTCGATCATCAGTGCCACCTATCAAGAGCCCCTGGCGACAGTGCGGGCGACCTCGACCTCGCTGGTCACTGTCGAGTCCGGAAACACGATGCCAGGTGTTCCGCGGTCCCGCGCCTTTGCCGAACTGGCATGGCGATCAAGCGGCTGGATGCAACGGCCCACGAGCAATTTTTCAGAGGGCGGCCTGGAATGGACCGCGGTCGGAGATATGCAGGCAAACTCCGCGAATACCGAGAAGGCATCCGGCTATGAGCTTATCAGTGCCCGATTGGCAACCCACCTTCGCAAAGGCCCCCAGCAAATCAGCTTATTTGCACGCATCGACAATCTTCTAGACCGTCGCTATGTGGGGTCGGTGGTCGCTGATCAGGCTTTTCTTCGCTTCTACGAACCCGGCGCTCCGCGGAACTGGCTGCTCGGACTCCGTTACACCGTCTCGCACTGATTGCGCCCTGCCTCACACATACGCCAGCCATCGGCCCAGTCCGATCACGACCGCCCAGCCAAGCATCGAAACTGCCGCCTGAAGTCGCAGTAAGGGCACAGGCGGGGCCAGGCCAGCATTGCCCTGCTCCGCTGCAATTCGCAGATGCAGCGAGATGGCGTTTAGTCCCAGCAGCATGAGAAGTGTCATCTTCAACACAAAGAGTGTTGACGCAATAAATTCTGAGGGGTGGGCGATAAACATCAGAAACCCGGTTGCAGCAGCCAGCACAAAGCCAGAGATCGTCAGCGGCACCGCAAACCGCAACAGCAGCCGCAACTCGAGGCCACGCCCAACGCCGAGCAGGCGCAGGTCCACGAGCAGAATCGAGCCGAATAAGGCCCCAACGCCCCAGAGATGGAGTGTCTCGACAGTCGGATACAGCCAAAGCGACTCGCGCATCACCTGGGCGATCCAAAAACCCTCAATCGCCTGCATGGGCTGGCTCATGCTGCAGGCCCGGTGTCGATCAGCGCAGCTCTACAGTCTTGCCATCGGCGCTAATACGCTCAGCGCGCATCTCATCGGCCTTGCTGCGATGGGGGTAGCCCTCGACGGTCACGGTAGCCCCCGGCGCAATTGAGGTCTTCGCAAGGCCACGGTTCTCCATTCGAAACGGGGGCGCTAACACCGCAATCCAAGTCTTGCCCTCGGCCTGCAGTCGCACATAGCCATGGGGATGCTCATATCCGCTTTCCATGACCTTGCCGGTGAGCTTGAAACCTTTGTTCGAATCGTATTCTGACCAGCCGTGGTGGGCGTTAGCTGCCGGCCCGGCCGTCAGCGCGACCGATAAGGCAAAGCCGATTCGAAAAATAAACGGTGTCATGGAGGTCACTCCTAGGCGAGTTCTTCGTAAAGCGGTAGCGTCAAGAACTCTGAAAAGTCTGTGGAAGTCGACATCTGCTCAAAAATCTTCGCAGCCCGCTCATAGGTCGACGTGTCCGAGGTGCCCGAACTTGTTACGGAGGCCTTGACCTTCACCAGCTCCTCAGCAATCAGGCTGCGGACCAGCTCAGCGTTAATCTTTCTGCCGTCTTCGAGCTTGCCTTTTGGTGAGCGAATCCACTGCCAGACCTGCGAGCGAGAAATCTCTGCGGTCGCTGCGTCCTCCATCAGGTTATGAATCGGTACGCAGCCATTACCGGTGAGCCATGAGCCAAGATAATGAATGCCGACATTGATATTCATGCGCAGGCCCACCTCTGTGATCGGGGTCTCCGGCGCGAAATTCAGCAAATCGGTGGCGGACACATAGACGTCCGGCCGTTGCTTTTCAATCTGGTTGGGCTTATCGCCAAGTACCGCCACAAACTCCTTCATCGCGGCCTCCACCAGACCCGGATGGGCTACCCAGCCGCCGTCATAGCCATCGGTTGCATCACGGCGCTTATCGCTGATGATGCCCTGCATGGCGATTTCGTTTTTCTCGGGATCGTTTTTGATGGGAATCAGCGCACTCATGCCGCCGATCGCCGGCGCATTGCGTTTGTGGCAGGTCTTGAGCAGCAGCAAGGCATAGGCCCGCATGAAGGGGGCTGTCATCGTGACTTTCGCCCGGTCCGCCAGGCAGAAATCATGATCCATTTTGAACTTCTTGATGCACGAGAAGATGTAATCCCAGCGGCCTGCATTTAAACCCGCGCTGTGTTCGCGCAGCTCAAAAAGAATCTCATCCATTTCAAAGGCGGCAGTAATGGTCTCAATCAGCACCGTGGCCTTGATTGTGCCGCGGGGGATTCCAAGCTCTGCCTCGCACATGCTCAAGATGTCGTTCCAGAGCCGGGCCTCTTGGTGGCTTTCGATTTTGGGCAGATAAAAATAAGGGCCTGAGCCGCGTGCAATCAGCTCTTGAGCGTTGTTGTAGAGATAAATTGCGAGATCGAAAATCCCGCCCGAGACTCGTCTGCCATTGACAAAAACATGCTTCTCATCCAAGTGCCAGCCGCGCGGCCGCACCAGTAGCACGGCGGTTTTCTCATTGAGCTCATAGGTCTTACCGTTTTGCTCAAGCCGGATGGTGCGACGAATTGCATCCCGCAAATTAATCTGGCCCTGAATCTGGTTGTGCCAGTTCGGGGTATTGGAGTCCTCGAAGTCGGCCATGAAGGAATCTGCGCCAGAGTTCAAGGCATTGATGATCATCTTGCGCTCAACCGGGCCGGTAATTTCCACGCGGCGGCACTGCAGATCCTGAGGCAGCTTGCCGATCTTCCAGTCGGTATCACGAATGGATGCGGTGTACTTTTGAAAATCAGGCCGCAGGCCCAGATCAAAGCGCTCGGCAACTAGCCGGCGGGCCTCGAGCATTTCCTGACGGCGATGCTCAAATGAGCGGTGCAGGCGGGCAACCAAAGCGAGGGCGCCATGACTTAACACCTGGGCATATTCTGGGGTGATCTCGGCTTTGATTTCAACGCCGGTAGGGAGACGAT
>JAGWWC010000105.1 GCA_018970545.1 Betaproteobacteria bacterium
TTAAAAGATCCCCGTCTTGCGCAACAGCGCTGGCGACTGCCTCCAACATGCGCTGCGCATCAACCTGGGCCTCACGCAGCGCGCGGGCCTGCATGTCCTGCTCTGCTGAGGAAAAACCGGCCTGCAGCATGTCAGCGATCTGGGCATCCGTCAGCCCATAAGAGGGCTTGACGGTCACGGACGCCTCCACTCCGGTGCTCTGCTCTTTTGCAGTCACAGAAAGTAAGCCATCGGCATCCACCTGAAAGCTCACGCGAATCCGGGCGGCGCCCGCCGATAGTGGCGGGATGCCGCGCAGCTCGAACTGCGCCAACGATCGGCACTCCGCGACAAGCTCACGCTCGCCCTGCACCACATGTATCGACATTGCGGTCTGACCATCTTTAAAGGTCGTGAATTCCTGGGCCCGGGCAACGGGGATCGGCGTGTTACGCGGAATAATCTTCTCTGCAAGGCCGCCCATCGTCTCAAGCCCGAGCGATAAGGGCAGCACATCAAGGAGCAGCCAGTCCTCCCCTTCAGCCCGATTGCCGGCTAGCAAATTGGCCTGCAGCGCAGCCCCAATGGCCACAACACGATCAGGATCTAAGCCCGTAATCGGCGCCCGGCGGAACGCTTTCTCCACGGCCTGCCGCAGGCCCGGCATACGAGTGCTGCCGCCTACCAACACCACGCCCACAAGCCCACTGGCGTTGATGCCTGCGTCATCGAGAACACGCTCAGAAACGGTAATGGTGCGCTGAATCAGTGCCGACGTCAGACGATCAAACGCCTCACGGCTGATGCTTGCCACATAGGCGGTGCCGTCATCACGCAACCACTCGGCATGAATCACTTCAACGGCCTGCAGTTCGGTGAGATGCTCTTTTTGATGGCGGGCCAAGCGCAGCAGCCGACGGCGCTCTGAGGACGAGAGGCCAGAAAAATCATGCCCGAGGCCCCAGCTGCCAAGCCAATGCTGGGCCAGCGCATGGTCAAAATCATCGCCGCCTAATGCGGTATCTCCGCCGGTGGCGACCACCTCGAAAACGCCGCGCGAAAGCCGCAGCACCGACATATCAAAGGTGCCACCGCCAAGATCGAAAACTGCATAAAGACCCTCTGCCCCTGAATCAAGGCCATAAGCCAATGCTGCAGCAGTGGGCTCGTTGATCAGCCGTAGGACTTCTAGGCCTGCAAGCCGCGCGGCGTCCTTGGTGGCCTGACGTTGTGCGTCATCAAAGTAGGCCGGCACCGTGATCACTGCGCCCGCAAGGTCGTCGGCAGCACCCAGGCCAAAGGCCTCTCGGGCCCGCAGATGCAAGGCGCGCAAAATATCGGCACTGACCTCCACCGGCGACCGCAGGCCCGCCGAAGTATTCAGGCTCACCATGGCGTGAGCGCCATCCTGAACGATGTCATAGGGTGTGCTGTGGGCGGCAATGTCTTGTATTCCACGGCCCATCAGCCGTTTCACAGAAACGATTGTGTTTTTCGCATCCGAGGCAGCAGCCTCAAGCGCTTCCTCGCCAACCGCGACCACGCCCTGGGCGCCATAACGTACGACTGAGGGCAGCAACACGCGGCCCACCGCATCCGGCAACACCTCAATGCTGCCGCTTCTCATGGCAGCAACCAGTGAATGGGTAGTGCCCAAATCAATGCCCACCGCAATGCGGCGCTGATGTGGTGCGGCCGACTGCCCCGGCTCAGCGATTTGCAGCAGCGCCACGCTCAATCCTTTTCTGTTCCTGATGGACCTGTTCACCAAACTTCACCAGAAACATCATCCGGCGGACCTCGGCGGCAGCCCGATCAAAATCGGGCTGGCCCCGATCCAGCAGATGCTCAAGTAGCAAAACGGTCTCCGCCATTGCAGAGTCCACCTCCTGGCCAAGCTGCGATAGGCCGCGAACATCACCAGCAGCAGCACAATCTTCCAGCGACTCACGCCATTCCATCTGCTGCAACAAAAACTCCTCTGGCATGGCCGTATTGCGCTCTGCCTCGATATCTACCCCATTGAGTTCACAGAGATAGGCCGCGCGACGCAACGGATCACGCAGAGTCTGATGGGCTTCATTAATGCGGGTGGAGTACTGCAGCGCAAGCAAGCGCTGGGCATCCGTGCCCGCTGCAAATCGGTCCGGATGAACTGCAGCCTGTACCGCGCGCCAGGCCCGCTCTAACGCCTCTGCATCGAGCGCGAACCGGACCGGTAAACCGAATAAAGAAAAATGATCGCGTGCCGCCGTTGGGGCCGCGTCACCTGAAGCAGTGATCACGGATTAGACCTTGAAGGATTCTCCGCAGCCACACTCGCTTTTGACGTTGGGATT
>JAGWWC010000041.1 GCA_018970545.1 Betaproteobacteria bacterium
TGAGCTCGCGCAGGGCATCCGGCAAGGGGCATGACTTGCCGGTCTCAAGATCGATCCAGACCACCTTGGCAGCGCCGTCGGCATACAGACGGTCCTCGCCTACCATGCGCATCTCGTAATAAGTCTCGACACTGGTGCGGCCCAGCGGCCCGATCAGCATTCGGACTTCGACCGTACCGGGGTAGGTCAGCGGCACCAAGAAAGTACAACTGGCATTCACAATCACTGGGCCCTGTGTTTGCGAAAGACTCAGGCGATGGCCAAGATTTTCCATCCACTCAATTCGGGCCTGCTCGGCGTAGCGAAAGTAAATGGTGTTGTTGACGTGTTCATACACATCCATATCGCCCCAGCGAATGGGCACCTGAGTGATATGCACCAGCTTTTTTTGACTCATTCAGGCTGCTTTGGCTTACAGGTGGTAAACCCGAAAATACTGTAGGCAGGGCAGTTACCGATTGCCCCGGTGATCATCGCCATCACCCCAAGATACGCCCAAGGGCCCAAGGCGCCGACGGCCGCTGAAGTGACCAGCAATAGGCCCAAGATGAAACGCACTAGCCGATCCGACCCGCCCATGTTTTTTTGCAGCATGGTTTCTCCTCCCGCTCGCCTAAGTTTTTTCCAAAATAGGCCTAGTGCATACTAGCAAAAGCGACCCCACCTGCCACCGACCCCATCCCAGTGACGCTCCGTCTTCTTCCCTTGATCGCTATCAGCCTCGGCGCAAGTCTGGGTGCGGTGCTGCGCTGGCAACTATCAGAGCACTTGAATCATCGGCTGGCCCACCTGCCGCTTGGGACCCTGGCGGCCAACTGGATCGGGGCTTATGCCATCGGCGTAGCCATAGCTTACTTTGGCGATGCGCCCCGACTCTCCGAGGAGTGGCGACTTTTCTTGATCACTGGACTCTTGGGGGGGCTGACCACCTTTTCAACCTTCTCTGCCGAGGTGGTTCAACTCTTGCAGCAGGGCCGGTGGCTCTGGGCGGGGCTTGAGATTTCCAGCCATTTGGTGGGGTCGATTATTTTTACGCTTCTGGGGCTGGCGACCTACGCCGTATTACGATAATGCCTCACACACTTATCGTAACCATGGGGCTTCACTATGTCAGCTGACTACAGAGAGGGTGAATACGCGCTATCAATGGGCGCTTATCTTCAGGCCTTTGAAATCTTCATCCTCGTTGAGCAGGAACAGGCTGAGCCTACGTTTTTAAAGTGCTGCCAGATGGTGATGGCCAATCAGCTAAGCGACGCTGAGCATAAAGAACTCTTCGCAAAGTTGGAGCAACAAATGACTCGTAACAATGGCCGGGCCACCTATAACTATGGCTTGGTCCTTGCCCATGTAGGCCAGACACCAAAAGCCCAAGAGGTACTCAACCAGGCGGCCCTGCTTGGTATACCAGAGGCAAAGGCAGCGCTCACCAAACTGCTGCTCACCGGCAGCGTTCGCTAGACATCTGCCTGCGGCCGTGCAGGAAAAAATCCGAATCTCAAAGCTTTTGGCCGACCGCGGCATTTGCTCTCGGCGCGAGGCTGATGCATATATTGAACAGGGCCTTGTTTTGCTCGACGGCGCGGTCGTACAGGAACTCGGCTCGAGGGCTTACGCCCACCAGCAACTCGAACTGGCGACAAAAGCCAGGGCCCAGCAACAGCGCCGAATTACAGTTCTTCTGAATAAACCCATTGGGGTGGTCTCCCACGAGGATCCGGATCGGCCCTACACGCCCGCCATCCGACTCATCACCCCAGAAAATCTCTGGCAGGCAGAGTCAAAATCCAAACAGAGTCCTGGGATCCAAAACCGCACGGTGACTCGAGGCCTTGCGCCTGCCGGCCGGCTCGACATCGATTCAACGGGTCTGCTGGTCCTGACGCAAGACGGCCGGATTGCACGGCTTTTGATCGGCGAGGCTTCACCTATTGAAAAGGAATATCTCGTGCGCGTCGAAGGGGTGCTTTCGACGCAGGGACTCAAGCTTTTGAATCATGGCCTCTCTCTGGACGGGCAGGCCCTCCGGCCTGCAAAGGTCTCTTGGCAGAATGAACATCAGCTGCGCTTTGTACTGCGCGAGGGCAAGAAGCGGCAGATTCGCCGAATGTGCGAACTTGTCGGCCTAAAAGTTACCGGATTAAAACGAATTCGAATTGGCAAGATTCCGTTGGGCCAATTGCCCCTCGGACAGTGGCGGCCACTCAGGCCAGATGAGCAGTTTTAAAAATCCTTGTTACCGATTGAAAGGCCCGCTGATATTCAGGGGGCAGCCCGGGGATTGCGGTGCCGATGCAGTATCAGCCAAAGCCCTGACCCGATGATGATCAGCATGCCCAGCAAGGCCAGCCCATCCGGCAGCTGACGAAAAATAAGCCAGCCAAAGCCAATCGCCCAGATCATCTGCAGATAGACAAACGGCGTTAACGAAGCAGGTGGGGCCCGATAAAACGCCAGTACAAACAAAAGATGGCCCAAGCCGCCAAGTAGGCCCGCGGCACACAGCAGGCCAATCGTGAGCGGATCGGATACAGCTGGAAAGCCTGTCAGCCCAAGCCATACAGAGAAGACCACGACGCCCACCAATCCGCTATAAAAAAAAGTCGTAAAAGGATTATCTTGTGTGAGCTGCCGCGTCATGAGCTGATAGATCGCATTGAAGGCCGCCATTGACCCAATCAAGAGAGCCCCGTAGTGAAAAATATCAGTCCCAGGACGAACGATGAGCAAGACACCTGAGAATCCTAACGCCGCAACCCATGCATCACTTTTCGCAACTCGTTCCCCCAACATCGGGCCCGAGAGCAATGCGACCCACAGCGGCGCCGTAAACGAAATTGCTGACGCCTCAGCCAGTGGGAGAAACTGCAGACCAGCGAAAAACAACACGCTGGTCAGCAATAAGAGTATCGAGCGCATGAGCTGAAGCTGCGGCCGGGAAGTCTTCCAAAATTCGGGGCCTGCCCGCCAGTAGGCCAGCGGCAGCGAGAAAAGAAATTGGCCAAGGTAGCGGGCCCAAATCAGCATGACGAGGCTGGTCTGAGACATTAAAAGCTTGCCGACAGCATCCAATGAGCTCAGACACAAGCCGCCCGCAATAAAGAGCACTAAGGCAAAACGCATCTTGGCATTCTACTGGGGCGGGCCGCCAAGACGACGGCCCTGCTGGCTACATCTTCGAGGGTAGCCAGGTGATGATTTGCGGATATTGATAGAAAATCAGCACTGTCAGAATCATCAAGAAAAACATCGGCATGGCTACCCGCGCAATATAGCTTAAGGGCTTTTTCGTCATACCTTGCAGCACGAAAAGGTTAAAGCCAACCGGCGGGGTGATCTGGGCCATCTCGACCACCAAGACCAGAAAAATTCCAAACCAAATCAGATCAATACCAGCGCCCACAATAGTGGGCAATATGACGCCCATGGTGAGCACAATCATTGAGATGCCATCCAGAAAGCATCCCAGCACAATGTAAAACACCATGATGACCATGATGAGCTCAAACTTCGTTAAGCCCAGAGTGCCAATCCACTCGGCCAAGTGGCGCGGCAGGCCGATATAGCCCATCGAGAGTGTGAGAAATGCCGCACCCGCCAAAATAAAAGCAATCATGCAATAAAGCCGCGTGGCGCCCATCAGCGCTTCAGAAAATGATTTCCAGTTCAGTGAGCCCTGCACGGCCGAGAGAATCAGTGCGCCCAGCACCCCAACAGCCGCGGCTTCAGTGGCCGTCGCAATGCCCAAATAGATGGATCCCAGCACCGCGATAATCAACAGCACCACGGGGCCTAACCGCCAAAACTCACGAAACTTCTGCGCAAATGTCATCGTGTCGACTTCGACAGGGATCAATTGACGGTTCAGCAGCGACCAGACAACGATATAGCCGGAAAATAGGCCGGCCAGAATAATTCCCGGAATTACGCCAGCAATAAAGAGCTTGGCGATGGATACCTCTGCAGTCACGCCATACACAATCATGATGATGGAAGGCGGAATCAAGAGCCCCAACGTTCCCGCGCCTGCCAAGCTACCGATTACTATCCCCTCTGGATAACCCCGGCGCTGCAGCTCGGGCAATGTCATTTTTCCGATCGTGGCGCAGGTGGCGGCACTTGAGCCCGAGACCGCCGCAAAAATCGTACAGCCCAGCACATTGGTATGAAGCAGACGGCCCGGAATTCGGCCCAGCAGCGGTGCAAGGCCACGAAACATGTCCTCCGATAAGCGCGTTCGAAACAAAATCTCGCCCATCAAAATAAAAAGTGGTAGCGCTGTCAGCGTCCAGCTTGACGAAGCACCCCAGATGGTCACTGCCATGGCATCCCCGGCGGGCCGGGCCGTGAAGAGCTGCATGCCAATCCAGGCCACACCCGATAAAGTCAGGCCGATCCAGACGCCACTGCCCAGAATGAGAAACAGCGATAAGACCAGCAGGCCCGCGATCAGTGCGTCATTCATGTCGGAGGGCCTCTGCACTGTCGTTGACGCGATCAGGATTTTTCAAGTGAGTAAAAAGTTCATCGATCACCGCGACTGCAAAAATCACTGTCCCCAGCGCCATCGCCAGCTGGGGAATCCAAAGCGGCGTGGCATCCATGGCGGTCGAAATGTCTTTAAATTCAATCGACTGCATCACCAAGCGCACGCTAAATGCAGCGAAAAGCGCTGCCAGCACCGTGCTGGCCCCAAGCGCCCAGACCTCAATCCAAAATCGCGCTCGGCCCCTGGCCATTCCTAAAAACAAGGTCACACGAATATGTTCGTTACGCTTGAACGTGTGGGCAAGCGAAAGAAATCCGCAGGCCGCCATGAAATAACCGGCGTAACCATCCAGGCCCCGAAGGCCCCAGTGAAATTCACGAGAGGCAATCGTCAGCAGCACCGTAAAAAACAAGGCAACCAAAAACATCGCCGCCAAGACGGCGGCGATGTCATAGAGACGATTGAGTGCCTGACGCATCAACAAACCTTCGCGCTACAGAAATTTGACGAGTGCTTATTTTCTGTAGGCGTTGATCACGGTCTGGCCATCGGCGCCGGCATTTTTCAGCCACTCTTGCAGCATGGTCTGGCCAACTTTCTGCAGATCGGATTTCAATGCACCTGAAGGCGGTGCTACCGTCATGCCATTGGTTCTGAGTGCTGCGGTTGTATCCGTCATGACCTTGCGCGAGTCAGCCCATCCCTTGGTCTCCATATCGGCAGCAACTTTGAGCAGTGCGGTGCGGCTTGCTGGATCCAGGGCATCGAAGGCACGCTTATTCACGAGCACGGCGTTCTTGGGTAGCCAAGCCTGCACGTCGTAATAAAACTTCATTTGCTCCCACATCTTGGTGTCCACGCCCGTTGCGCCCGAAGTCATCGTCGCCTCCACAATGCCGGTGGCCATGGCTTGGGCCAATTCGGCCTGCTGCACCGTGACCGGCTGTGCACCGACGAGCTCCGCAATCCGGCCAGTAGCGGGGCTGTAAGCACGCCACTTAATGCCTTTTAGATCGGCTGCGGAATTCAGAGGCTTTCTTGAGTAGATGCCCTGGGGTGGCCAGGGCACGGAGTACAGCAGCACGATGCCTTGTTCAGCCAGAATTTTTTCCAATACAGGGCGCTGTGCACGCCAAAGCTTTGCGGCTTCGTCATAGCTATCTGCCAGGAAGGGAAGACCGTCAGCGCCGAAAATCTGATTTTCATTCTGGAAATTCACCAGGAGAATTTCGCCAGCCTGGGCCTGCCCACCCTGAACGGCACGCTTGATCTCCGGCGCTTTAAATAATGAAGCAGCAGGATGGACCGTAATCTTGACTCTGCCTGCAGTCGCCTTATCGACCTCAGCGGCAAACTGATTTAAAAGCTGGGTATGAAAATTACCTGGGGGATAGGCAGAAGCAAGATCCCACTTGGCCTGGGCGAGCAAAGGGCCCGACATCAGCATGGCGGCGCTGGCCGCAAGTGCTGCAAATGACTTACGCACGAAAGACATAACAAGTTCTCCCTCAAGAATGAACACCGTGAATGTTATTCCCTACAAGGCCTGATCAGACGGCCCCGCCATCCTAAGTTTCTAGGTTTAGGGGAAAGCCCTAGGCGCAATCAACTGCTGTGCAAGCGCCGCACGCAAGGCCTGCGCAAAAACCAAGGCCCCGTCTTGGTCACCATGTAGACAAATCGTGTCAGCGCGCACCGAAATCGTGCGCCCAGTAATGGAGGTGCAGGACCCTTTGGTCACCATGGCAATCACCTGATCAATTGATTCCTGCTCATCGGTGATCAAGGCCCGAGGATCGGAGCGGGGCACCAGCAGGCCGTTATCTTGATAGCGCCGATCTGCAAAGACTTCGCACGAGACGGTGAGGCCCGCCTCGCGGGCGACCCGCTCAGTCTCGCTCCCAGAAAGCACGACGATCGCGACCTGATCACCTAGGGCTTGCACAGCGCGTACGATGCCGCGCGACAACACAGGGTCGCTTGAGGCCATGTTGTAAAGCGCACCGTGGGCCTTCACGTGATGCAGACGACTGCCCGCAGCCTGCGCAAAAGCCCGCATCGCGCCGGATTGATAGAGCACGATTTGGTAGGCCTCTTCCTCGGATATCGCCATATTGCGCCGACCAAAGCCCGCCAGATCCGGCAGCCCCGGGTGTGCACCAATTGCAACACCGTGTTTTACCGCCAGCTCGACGGTTCGCGCAATGGTTCGTGGATCACCCGCGTGAAAGCCGCATGCGATATTCGCGCTGGTAAGCAATGGCATCAGCGCCGCATCGTTGCCCATTTTCCAGGCACCAAAGCTCTCGCCGACATCCGCATTCAGGTCAACTGTTTTTGTCATTGCTGTAACTTAAGATCCACGGCTGCTAAAGTATCTTCAAACGATCGCCGTTGTGCTCGCTCAAGCGCGTCGGCCTCTTGCTCATCGACAAGTTTAAAGAGTATTCGTGAGTTTGGCCCCGCCTGGGCCAGCACACTGGTCATGGCACTGATGACCTCAAGGACCCGCGGATATCCGCCCGTGGATTGATGCTCAGCCAGCAAAATAAAGGGCATTCCGGCTGGTGGCAATTGCACTGTACCTTCGCGAACAGGCTCGCTTTGCAGATTCGAGAACTGCGCAGTATTCATCGCCCGGCCCTCAAGACTCAGGCCCTGCCGATTACTGCGGGCACTGACTTGCCAGGCCTGAGTCATCAACTCCTGACGATCCGCATCGACGAGCAGGTGCAGGTGCCGGCCTGGCAGGCATGCGAGCTGAATTGCGGGCCAGCTCTCGGGTATCGATGGCCGCAGCGACCATCGGGTCGAGCGCAGCCGTGTGGCTTTTGACGACCCACCGATCTCGATGGCCTGAACATCGCGGTCTAACGCCGCTGCGACAGCGCTTCGGGCGAGGTCAGCGTCCGGGCCAATTGAAAGTTCTGTATTTGCATGAAGCCGTGGCAGGCCCAGTTCCGCAGCCAGGTGTTGTGAACGGCTTCCCAATAAACGCTCCGCCTCCAGTCCTCCCGCAACCGCCAGCCAGCAGCGAAAACCAGAAGCGCAGGCACCAAATTGCAGCAGCGACTTGGCCGGAAGTAGCGCAGGCCGATGCGAGGGTACGGGGTGCTTGGTGCCATCGGCTGCAATCCAAGTGGCAGCCATCACCGCACCCGTCCAGGCGATTGCAGCGGGCCGCTCAAAAAAAAGCGTCGGCCCCATGCCCGTGAACTCAAGTCCCGCCGCATCAATCGGGTTGCCGACCAGGCGATTGGCCAAGGCCATCTGCATCGGATCCATGGCCCCGCCGCGCGATAAGGCTGCGTGCAAAAGTCCGGGCCTGCCTTGATCCTGAATCGAAGTCAGCAATCCAGGCCGTTTGATCACAAGCTTATTTAACGCTTTGCCCATAGCCGATCAAATTGCGCCACGCTAATCGCTTCAAACTGCACCTGGTCTCCAAGCTGAATCAAACAAGGCGGATTTAAAACAGGATTAAAAAGTCGAATCGGGCAGCGACCAATCAAATTCCATCCCCCCGGTGTAGCGGTGGGATAAATCGCCGACTGATTTCCTGTGATCGCCAGTGCGCCCACGGGAACCACGTGCCGCGGCTGTGGCAGACGCGGCACGCAAAGCCGAGGGTCCACACCCGACATATACGCAAAACCGGGCATAAACCCAATCAGCTCAGCCAAGTAGCGACCCTCTTGATGAAGCCGAACCACCTCTGTAGTGGCTAGGCCCGTGAGCTGGGCGACACGATCAAGATCAGGCGCCATCTCCGACGCATAACAGACGGGGATCACGCGGTGGGCACCTTCGCCCGCAGGTATCCCGACTGCGTCAGATGCAAGTGCGGTGAGTTCATCGCAGGCCTGCTGTCGGACTTCATCGTTTCTTGAAGCAGGGTTCAACACCACCGCCAACGTGGCCACTCCGGCAACCGGCTCTCGACAATAAAAGGGTGGATGCTGCATCAGCCGCGCCCAGAGGACGCGCGTTGCCTCATTCGGATTCGGCTGGCCCTGAAAGTCAATCAGGATCTGATCATCTCCGCAGGCCACAACTTTCGGTCCGCTGTCTTTTTTACGGCCTGCAGGTGATGAAGTGGCGGATTTCATATGCGCAAGTCTACTGAAGCTGGCAGTTTCCTGTTGCAATCAAGCCGGTGGACTAGAATCTCGGGGTGCTCAGCCGTACGGACCTTTTTCTGCTCTCCCTTTTGACCTTCTTCTGGGGGATCAATTGGCCAGTCATGAAATATGCGGTGCTGACCTATCCGCCGATGGCGTTTCGCGGCATCTCCATGTTGTTGGGAATTGTTGCGATTGGCATCTACATGATGCTGCGCAAAGACCATTTCTACGTTCCTCCGCAAGAACGGGTTCCAATACTCAAACTGGTGATCGGCAACATGCTGATTTGGCATCTGTTTGCGATCTACGCCATTAAATTTTTAACCTCAGGCAGAGCAGCAATCATCGGCTACACGATGCCCGTCTGGGCCATGCTGATCGGTGTGCTGTTTTATAAAAACCCTTTTACCTGGCGAGGTGCGGTGGGCGTGCTGCTTGCCTTGATTGCGACTCTGCTGTTGGCCATCGAGGAATTCAGCTCTCTGATCGGCCAGCCCCTGGGCCTGGCGCTGATGTTGATCGCGGCCATCGGCTGGGGGCTAGGAACCGTAATGATGAATCGCACCCATCTCAGTATCTCGAATGCCTCGCTGACCTTTTGGATGATGGTGGCCACAGTACTGGTCATCGGCTTGGTCAGCGTCGTGCTGGAAATCGACGAATGGCGTGCTCCGACTCTCGGCGAGTGGGGCACCATTCTTTACAACGCTTTGCTGGTGTTTTGCGTCTGCCACGTCATCTGGTTTCGGCTTGCACGGAAGCTGCCGCCGATTGCCAGCAGCCTCTCGATCATGCTGATTCCGGTATTGGGTGTGTTTAGCGGCGCGTGGGGCCTTGATGAGGCGATCGGACCCTACGATATCAGCGCGCTGATCTTGATTTTGATCGCGATGGCGGTGGTGCTTTTGCCCCGCCGAAAAACCCCAGATGAGGCTTCGGCGGGCGCACCCTAGAGCCTCATGCTGAGACGGGCGCGCAGCCTGACTCCATCTCTTTGCGCAGCCGATACGCAGTCAAAGTCGTATCAATGGCTACATCCGACCAGGTTAAGCACTGGCCTGCTGGCACATCACGAGTAAGCTTGACATCATGGGCAAGGCCCAACGGCAGACCGCCGATGGCCAGCGACTTCTGAGCGGGCAGAAGCTTTCCATGCACGGTATAGCCGCCCTCACCATCCAGAATCTCGCCGGCGCGAAGCGGCCGCTTGGCGGTCGCAATGACATCGGCATTCATGCCGATTGCCGCGCCCGTGGCCTCACCACGCAGGGCCACCGAGGCCACAGAGATGCCCACTTCCAAGCCGATTAAGTGCCAGCGTTTATAGAGACAAGCATAACGCCCAGTTGGGTCGGTTCGTACCATGTATTCCTTAAAGCAATTCCGAATGTATTCAGTCTCGCCCTCAAAGACTACGAAGACTCCGAAACGAATATCGTAAGGCACCTGCCGGCCGTCTTTTTCTAGCGAGGAAACAACCTCGACCTGGCCCTTTTGATGCAGCACGCCGCCTTCGGCGATCGGCCGGCAGACAAACGGAATGTCATCCACGGATGCCGCCGGATAGCTCAGGCCATCTGGTGGCGCCACCAGCCCGGTGGCATTGCAAATCGCGGTGCACTCGATCGCCGGCTTTGAGCCATCGAGAAACGAATTGAACATTTTCGGATTGAGCCCGCCGATGCGGGCCTGCTCCTCGGTAAGCCCATAGTGTCCCCAGACTGTCTCCGGCGTGGACTGAGCAAAGTGCGGCAGCCACTTGTGACCCCTGCCCGCACTCACCACAGAAAATCCAGCGGCTCGGGCCCAATCCACAAGATCGCAGACCAGGGCAGGCTGGTCGCCATAGGCAAGGCTGTAGACCACGCCGTTCTCAGCAGCACGTTTTGCAAGCAATGGGCCGCAGAAGGCATCCGCTTCAACGGTGACATTGACCACATGCTTGCCATGAGTAAACGCAAATAAGCAGTGATCGACTGCAGCAATCGGATGGCCCGTGCACTCCACGACGATATCGACCCCAGGATGTCGAACCAAAGCCTGCCAGTCATCGCCCACATGGGTGTTGCCCGCCGATAGCGCCGCATCGATGGAGGCTGCCGAAAATTGCGGCTGCAGCCAGCCCACGCGCTGAAGATTTTTTTTGGCCTGATCCGGCGATAAATCAGCGATCGCCGCCAGGTGCAGGCCGGGTGTCTTGGGCACTTGGGCCAGGTACATCGAGCCAAACTTTCCGGCGCCAATCAGCCCCACCCGAATCGGCCTTCCCTCGGCCTGGCGCTGTCTGAGTTTTGCGTAGAGATTCATGACATTCCCCTTGGCTTTCGCCGAGAGATTGTCGCCGATTCCCAAAACCCCCAGGCCGATCGGGCCGAAAGCCTTGCAGCAGAAAAATAGATTTGCTACAAAACTATAATTTAGATATATAAATACAGGTTTCCCGATGCGTATCTTGATTGTGGAGGATCAGCCTGAGCTTCGGCAGCTGCTTCGGCGCCAGGTCGAGGCCCTCGGATTTTCCGCAGACGAAGCCACCAATCGTCGGGATGGTCTGGCGATGCTATTCGGCGATTCGGAAATCGGTGTGGTCATACTGGATTTAGGCCTGCCGCCAAAGGCCGATGACTCCGAAGAGGGCCTGATATTTCTGAAAACAGTGCAGGCGAAAAATAGTCTTGCGAAGATCATTGTGCTCACCGGCCAGTCATCTCCAGTGGTCACCCTGCGGGCCATCGAACAGGGAGCCTTTGATTATCTGGAAAAGCCTGTAGACCGGCAGGCGCTGCACTATGCGCTGCAGCGGGCAATACTGTTTTGCGATACCCACGCCACGATGCGTGAATCTTCAAAGGTCAGCCTGCATCTCGTTGCAGATGCTGCAACCGAAATTACTACCAAAACCTTGCGTGAGCAGCCGATGCAAAAGCTGATCATCGCGCTGCTTGAGAAAAACAACTTCAATGTCTCCGCCACTGCCCGAGAGTTACAAATGAGCCGGGAGCATCTCTACTACTACCTGAAGAAATACAAGATTCAACGGCCCAAAAAGGATGGGGTGTAAGGAATTCTTACAGTGTAAAAATTCTTGACTGGGCAGCCGCCCGAAGACCTCTCAGACTCCGTCGTTCAATTCACTTTCCGGAGGTCTTCATGCGTTACTCACTGCGCGCCCTTCCCCGCGCCATCGCCATCAGCCTGCTGGGCATTGCGCCCGCGACCCAGGCAGCAAGTAATTCTGCAAACTTTGATGTGAGCATTCAAGTCAATGCGACCTGCGCGATCAGCGCCAGCAATATGACGTTTAGCAGCATCACTACAGGAACCACGAGCAATACTGATGCGACCTCGACCCTGACGGTGAACTGTTCGAATGGGACGCCGTATACGATTTCGATGGGGAACGGTGCAAATTTCTCGAATGTTCGTCGAATGGCATGGGGAGGTAGTTACATTGAATACACCCTGTATCAAGATAACTCCAGATCAGCCCAATGGAGTGCCACTTCAACTAAATCCGGTACCGGAAACGGTGCCGATCAATCCATCACGGTGTATGGGCGTGTACCCTCAGGCCAAGTAATTACGAATACTGGTAGCTACGGCGATACCGTTGTTGCCACCATCACCTACTAACACCATGCATTCCAAACGCTTCGGCGGGCTGCTGCTCGCCACCATGGGATGGTGCATGGCGCCTTTTGCGCAGGCAGCACTGAATATCACCCCACCACAGCTTGCTCCCGATGAGCAGGGCGTGATTGCCACCGAGGTGAAATCCAGCCTTGCCGCCCCGACCCGCTGGTCGGTGCGAGTGGTGCCCTGGGATCCGGGGCTCACCGAGCCGCCCGCGGCAGCGGCCAGTAATGTTGGCGCACAAACAGCGCCGGCCACGCTCGCTACGCTATCGCCTCAACGCACATCACCCCCGCCCTTGGCGATTCCCAGCCATCCGCTGGGAGTGGAAATCTCGCCCCGTTTTTTCTCTCTCGCAGGCCATGGCCGACAGGTCATCCGTGCCCGTATCGTGGACCGCTCACGCCACTACCGGCTCTTGATTGAACAAATTCCCGATGATGCACTCTCCAATCAGGGAGTGAATTTTCGATTTCGATTCAGTCTGCCGATTTATCGCTCACGGCAGGATCCTCTGATTCCGCATGGCGTCACAATTCACTAGCCATGCTTGCTGCCGCATGGCTACTCGCTGCGGTTGAGCTAAACGGCGCGCTGATTTCACGCGGTGCCCAGGTTCAGCTCTCAGAGCGTGACTGCAGCGTGGAGGTCTCGGCAATTGCCAAGGCCCTCTCCGCCGAACATCTCGCCCGACACCGCCGGGGACTGGCCTGGTCAGTACCCGCTGAGCATTGCAGCTTTGATGAATCCGAGGGGCTATTAAAAATTCGGCTGCCGCAGCAGGCGTTGGCCTCAAGGACCCTGACCCTCGGCCAATCCTCGGGTTTGCAAAGCATCGCACTGCTGCATGATGCCCTGCCGCTTGATCAGCAACCAGAGCTTTTCACCCAGCCACCGGCCCGTGTCCTGCCATCGGCTGCATTGGATCTCTTTGCGGGATCTGACCTGATGGGCGCAGGCTTGGTCTTGGCCCGCGGGCCGCTCTCCGTGACGGCAATCGAGCAGCGAACGAAACAATTTGGCTTTGGTCGTGCATCGGCAGAATATTTTTTTGCCAATGGCGCACAGATTCGTGTCGGAGATTTCCGCAGTGACACCGGTGTCGAGCAGCGGTTTGGTGAATTTCAGGGCCTTTTGGCCACCAACCGCGCGCCGGCACTTCGCGGCGACGGCAAGGCCGAAGCACCACTCGCGATACATAGTCCATCGCGCGTACAATTTTTTGATCGTAATGGCGTGGCTGTTTTTTCTAGCGAAATCCTGCCGCCTGGCAACTATGTCATTCAAGGCTATGGCGCAAGCACGGTTCCGGGATTTCTTGAAGCGAGGCTGGTCGATGTCAATGGCGTCATCCAGACGGTAGCGCTCCCTTGGTCAGCGGATCGCCGACTGCTCTCACCAGGAAAAACGGAGTGGGAGGTGTTTGTGGGCAGGCCGCGGCAGTTTGCGGCCGAACTCACCTCGCCCGCCTTGGCGTCCGCGCGATTGCGCTGGGGTCTGCATGAGTTTTACACCGTTGGGCTGCATGCCGAGCGGCTTGCATCGCGACATCGCCAGAGCCTTGAGCTGAATTCGCGGGCCTTGCCCAGCATACTGGCCACCGCTGCGATCGGCCAGTCTTGCGAGAATCACGGATGCACACTTCAGTGGTTTGCAGAGGCGCGCGCAACACTGAATAAACGGCTCACCGGAATTCTTGCTGCCTCTGACCTTACCCCGATCACGTCGGGCGCCCAGCCGCAGCGCGCCGTGCAGATCACACTCTCCGGTGCCATCACGCCGCTGCTCACAGGAAACGTGCATCTCATCGCGCAATTCCAGGAGGCGGAGCCCGATCAACGCATCACCGCAGTCAGTCTGCAGCGCAGACTCTCCAGCCATGCCAGCCTACAACTTCAAGCACGGCATCACCTCCTTGCAGGAGATCGGGGATGGAGCGGGCTACTGGGGTTCTCTTATTCCTTCGCCCGCCATCACACCTCGGTCAGCAGCGCACTGAGCATGGGCTCAAATCGAGTCAGCCCGAATCAAGGCCCAGACCTCA
>JAGWWC010000106.1 GCA_018970545.1 Betaproteobacteria bacterium
CGCCAATTTGGTATGCGGGTGCATTTGCACTGGGGGCGATTGCTGGCCGCATGGGAGATCGCGTGTCCTTGGGATTTTTGGCAGAGACCGAGCGGCAGGTCGAGCAGCATTTGATGCAGCATATGGAGCGTCTGCCCGCGGCCGATGAGGCCTCGCGGGCAGTGGTGGCCCAGATGAGGGAAGATGAAAACAAACACATGCAGACCGCCTTGGGCGAAGGCGCTGCCGATCTGCCGCGGGCGGTGCAACTCGCCATGCGGGCCAGTGGCGGGCTGATGACCCGCGTGGCCCACTACCTGTAGCGACACAATGGATATCAAGGGCGAAGCACAGATTCCTGCCGGTCTAAAAACGGTCTGGGCCGGATTAAACAGCACTGATGTGCTTTTGAAATCCATCCCCGGCTGTGAGTCAATCGAACGTGTTTCTGAAAATGAATTACAGGCAAAAGTCATGATCAAGCTCGGGCCGGTGACGGCCCGCTTTGGCGGCAAAGTCAGCATGACCGACATTCGGCCTCTGGAGGGCTACACCCTGCATTTCGAGGGCTCGGGTGGTGCAGCGGGCTTTGCCAAAGGCAGCGCAGAGATTCATCTTCAAGAAAGCGGCGGGGAGACAAGGCTCACGTATACCGCCAAGGCCTCCATCGGCGGAAAGCTTGGCCAGCTGGGCAGCCGGCTGATCGAAGGATCGGCCCGAAAACTTTCTGCTGATTTTTTTGCTGCATTCGCCCAGGCGGTTGCGCCCAGCAGTGTCAGCGGCTCTGCGCAAACAGAAAATGGGCCAATGGATCCGTCGGCTTCTTCACCCGCCTCGCCATCAAGAACGATCAAGCCTAGGCTGATGTGGCTGGCGGCAGCTGCTGCCGCTGCTCTCGTAATTGCCACAAGTGTCTTTGGCCAATAGCGAAAGGCAAAACACGGGGCGCCCCGTGTTAACGCGGCAGCTTTAAGGTGTCGATGCCCTGCAGCGGGCCCAAGGGATTGCGTCGGGTTTCGTCTTCGCGGACTTGGGGCTTGCCGCTGATGAGCTTATAGACCACGAGATCGTTTTTCACGAGCCAAACGGCATTGAACTCCCATCCGGTGGTCATGGTCTTGCGGTTGAAATTAAAAAAGTCCAGCCAGAAGTTGCCATACCGGTCTCGACGTAACATTTTCTGATCCAACTCATAGCCCTGACACTCAGTGCGAACTCGAATGCAGTCCATGACGCCAGGATCTAAACGATAGCCATCGACACTACCCGGTGGAACGAATCGGCGAATGACTTCGGAATAATTCAACAATGAGATGTTCGGATTGCGGCCCGGATGAAGCCCCAGGGCTTCTAACTCGGCGCGGGTGGTCTGATAAGGAATGATCTGCGCAAAGGTGAGGCGGGCCTCATCAAAGCTTTTCCAGGGCCCCTCGACTGTGCTTTTGGCATCCGGCAGCAGGCCCGCACAGCCAACCACCGACAGTGCTAGGCCAGCCCACAGCATGCTGAGTCGCCAAGAGTTCTTGATCACCACAGCGAAGTCTGGAGAAAAACAAAACCCCCGGCACCACATGGGCCGGGGGTTTTGGATGGGGAGCCTGACGATGCCCTACTTTCACGACAGTTAAGTCACTATCATCGGCGCAAAGGCGTTTCACGGTCCTGTTCGGGATGGGAAGGGGTGGTACCACCTCGCTATGGTCGTCAGGCAAAACTTGTCAACAATCCTGATCTTTAACGGTTAGTTGTAATCGCTTTAAACACACAAGTTGTTCGGCTCTTGCGTGAACAAATCAACATTTTTTGTTCGGCTTGCTGTAAACCCCAGAATGTTTTGCAACATCACCAAGGTTATAGAGTCAAGCCTCACGGGCAATTAGTACTGGTTAGCTCAACGCATTACTGCGCTTCCACACCCAGCCTATCAACGTCCTGGTCTTGAACGACCCTTCAGCGGGATCAAGTCCCGAGGGAAATCTTATCTTGAGGCGAGTTTCCCGCTTAGATGCTTTCAGCGGTTATCTCTTCCATACTTAGCTACCCTGCGATGCCACTGGCGTGACAACAGGTACACCAGAGGTATGTCCACTCCGGTCCTCTCGTACTAGGAGCAGGCCCCCTCAAATTTCCAGCGCCCACAGCAGATAGGGACCAAACTGTCTCACGACGTTTTGAACCCAGCTCACGTACCTCTTTAAATGGCGAACAGCCATACCCTTGGGACCGGCTACAGCCCCAGGATGAGATGAGCCGACATCGAGGTGCCAAACACCGCCGTCGATAT
>JAGWWC010000107.1 GCA_018970545.1 Betaproteobacteria bacterium
TAGCCGCCGGTGATGATCAGGTCTTTGCTTCGGCCGATCAGATGCAGATAGCCATCGGCATCCCACTGGCCCATATCGCCTGTCCGAAACCAGCGGTCTTGTGTGAATTCCTCCCGGGTCTTCTCGGGCATCCTCCAGTAACCCGAAAACACATTCGGACCGCGGACCTGGACAGCGCCGATTTCCGACAGGCCCTGCCTGCGCCGTCGCACGGTGCGGCCGCGATCATCCACCAAGCGTAGTCCAACCCCTGGCAGGGGAAAGCCGACCGTTCCCGCGCGACGCTCCCCCTTGTAGGGATTCGAAGTCAGCATGACGGTCTCACTCATGCCATAACGTTCCAAAATCACATGGCCAGTTTTCGCGCAAAAGGCCTCGAAGGTCTCCTTTAAGAGCGGCGCCGATCCCGAAATAAATAGCCGCACGCCCTTTACGACTGATCGCGTCAGGCGGTCATCGGCCGCCAGCCGAACATAGAAGGTGGGCACACCCATCATGACGGTTGCGCGCGGCAAAAGCCGAATGATCTGATCGGCATCGAACTTTGCGCACCAGAAAGTTTTGCTGCCATTGATCAAGGCACCATGCAGGGCAACAAACAGACCATGCACATGAAAAATGGGCAGGGCATGCAGCAGCACATCGCCACGCTGCCAGTGCCAGGCTTTTTTCAGCGTGCGGGCATTCGATGCCAAATTCCGGTGACTCAGCATGGCGCCTTTACTGCGGCCGGTCGTGCCTGAGGTATATAGAATCGCAGCAAGATCGTCGGGCTTACTGCTGACGGTTTTAAACGACGGCCGGTGCGGCGTTGCGGCCTGAATCAGACTGCCATCAGCAGCCTCCCCAAGGGTCATGACATGGCTGCAGCCATTGGCCCGTGCGATCGGCTCCACCCAAGAAAAATGAGCAGGGCTGCAGACGACCACCGCAGGCTCAGCATCTGAGATGAAATAGCCAATCTCTGACTCTCGATAAGCAGTATTCAATGGCAAGAACACCATGCCGCTGCGCAAAGCGGCAAGGTAGAGCATCACCGCCTCAACGGATTTCTCGACCTGCACCGCAATGCGGCTGCCGCGAGCAATGCCGAGAGAAGCCAGCCAATTGGCGATCTTGGCGCTGCCAGCGCGCAGGTCATCAAAGGTGTAATAACGGCCATCGGGGGTTTCAAATGCACAGCGGTCCGGCGCCCGAGGGAACTGCGATTCCAAAACACGATACAGATTACTCATATCAACCCTGCAGCCTTAGTCATCTTGAAAGTCGGGACTGGTCTTATTGAGAAACGCGTTGATGCCGCGCCGGTAATCCTGAGAGTCTGCGAAATCCCAGCTCGCATCCTGCTGGGCTGCGGTCAGCCCAGGGCCTTGGGCCAGATCCATCAGCCGGCGGATCAGCCACTTGTGTCGCCGAGCAGCAGCAGGCCCGCCGGCCAGAATATGCTGCGTCAGCGTGTTTAACGCCTCGTCAAATAATGGCTGCGGCACGACACGATTGACTAAGCCTTTGTCATAAGCCTCTTCAGCATCCATCAGCCGACCCTCGAGCAAAAGCTCCAGTGCAGTCGCTGCGCCAACACAGCCCACCAAAGCGGCGGCCTCTTGTGGGGCCATCGGAAAGCCAAGACGATTAATCGGCACACCAAAACGGCTACGGTCAGTGGCAATCCGAAGATCACAGACACAGGCAATCTCTAGCCCACCACCGACACAGGCCCCGTCAATGGCCGCCACGACGGGTACCGGGCAATGCGCAATCGCGCGCAGTGCGGGGGCAATGATGTCTTCGTGATACGCCCGGACCTGCTCTCGGCTCATGCGCTGCTCAGCAAATTCAGAGATGTCTGCGCCAGCGGCAAACGCACCGTGCTCGCCTGCAATCACTGCAACTCGTAAGTCTGTGCGAGCAGAAATTTCTTCAAAACACTGCCGTAATTCCTGCCACATCTGAATCGAGATTGCGTTTAATTGGCCCGGATGCGACAGCGTGACGCGGGCGATGGGCGACATCGGGGCCCAGGCAATACTGCCGACGGCATGAAGTTCAGACTGCGCCACGTGTTTTTGATCTCCGATAAGACCACATCAGAATCAGAGCGCCCACCACGACCATGGGCAAGGACAGCCATTGTCCCATGCTCAGACCGAGGGACAACACTCCGAGAAATGCATCTGGCTCGCGCGCAAACTCCGCCAAAAAGC
>JAGWWC010000108.1 GCA_018970545.1 Betaproteobacteria bacterium
TAGAACCCGCCTGGGGCTCGGTGAGGCAAAAGGCGCCGAGTTTTTCGCCGCGGGCCAGTGGCGTGAGCCAGTCGCGTTTCTGAGTTGCGTCTCCGAAGGCCATCAGAATGCTGCAGACCGGGCAGTTGTTGACCGAGATCGCCGTGCTGGTTCCGCCGTCGGCAGCGCCGATCTCTTCCAGAATCAACGCCAGGCAGACCGCATCCAGACCAGCGCCACCATACTCTTGCGGCACCATCACCCCGTAACAACCAAGGCCGGCCAACGCCTGATGGATCTCACGAGGAAAATGGTGCTCACGGTCCCATTGGGCCGCCTTGGGGACAATCTCGTTGCGACAAAAATCCGCGATCGCATCGCGAACTTGCTGCTGCTCATCTGAAAGAATCATGATGCCGGGTCTCGAAAAAACTTAGATCACTTCAACGCCAACAGCGGTGGCCTCCCCGCCACCGATGCACAGGCTCGCCACGCCTCGCTTTAAGCCACGCGCGCGCAGGGCATGGATCAAGGTCACAATGATTCTTGCACCGGAGGCACCAATCGGATGGCCCAGGGCGCAGGCGCCCCCATTGACATTGACCCGCTCGCGCGGAATCTTGAGATCGCGAATCGCAGCCATTGCAACGACCGCAAAGGCTTCGTTGATCTCCCAGAGATCGATATCAGCAACGGTCCAGCCATTTGATTTCAGCAGCCGCTCAATTGCGGCAATCGGTGCAGTCGGAAATTGGGCGGGCGTGCCCGCGAACCCGGCGTGGCCCAGCAGCCGTGCGATTGGGGCCTTGGCCATTTTGTTGGCAGTAGACTCTCGACACATGACAAGGGCAGCCGCACCATCACTGATTGAGGAAGAAGAAGCAGCAGTAACCGAACCATCTTTTGCAAACGCCGGCTTTAAGCTTGGGATTTTCTCGAGAGCGATTGTGCGCGGGCCCTCATCTGAGTCAATTGTTGTGCTGCCCTTGCGGGTGGTGACCTCGATGGGAATGATCTCGGCCCCAAATGCACCGCTTTCGTTCGCGCGCTTGGCCCATGTCACCGACTCAATCGCAAACTGATCCTGCATTTCGCGGCTAAAGCTGTATTGCCGGGCGCAGTCTTCCCCATAAGTGCCCATGGAGCGGCCCCGCTCATAAGCGTCCTCGAGGCCATCGAGCATCATGTGGTCATAGACCGTGTTGTGGCCGATCCGGTAACCCGCCCGCGCCCGCGCCAAAAGATAGGGTGCATTGCTCATGCTTTCCATTCCGCCGGCGATCGCCACTGAAGCGGCGCCCAACAAAAGCGTGTCGTGCATGCTCATTACCGCCCGCATGCCCGAACCACAGACCTTATTGACCGTAGTGCAGACGGTCGACTTCGGAAGCCCCGCATCGAGAGCAGCCTGACGCGCTGGCGCCTGGCCCATGCCGGCCGGCAAAACACAGCCAAACATCAGCTCATCGACCACCTCCGGGCTGATGGCCGCCTGCGCCAGGGCGCCGCGAATGCTGGCTGCGCCAAGCGCTGGCGCAGCGAGGCTAGAGAGCTCACCCATGAAGTTGCCCATCGGCGTGCGTGCAGCAGAAAGAATCACAACGGGGTCTTGGACTTGGGGCTTCATCAGATTGTTCTCCTTGCGCCAATTAGATCGACGGCAGGCCTTCCATTACAAAAAGCGTCATCAGGGCAATCGCACATTTTTTTCTTTGGCCGTTTTTTTCGACATATACATCGCCCTGGCAGACCATCAGCATGCGGCCCGGCTTTAACACCTGGCCCACTGCAATTAACCGATCGCCATCGGCTGGCGAAATCAAATTGATTTTGTATTCCGCGGTAAGCCCAGCCTTTCCAGCGGGTACCATCGACAGCGCCGCATAACCGCAGGCGGTATCGGCGAGCGCTCCTACGGTGCCGCCATGAAAAAATCCGTGTTGCTGTGTCACGCGATCCGACAGCGGCATGGAAATGACCGCCCTGCCTTCATCGAGCTCATCTAAGCATGCCGCGAAGGTCCGCATCAGACCCTGGCCGCTAAAACTGCGATGTATTTCTTCAATCCGAGAAGCAGCAAGGGGCACGCAATTGACTCCAGAATTTGATCATTTGGCTTCGGTTTGACCTTAGCGTCAGCCTCCCCTAAAGTCAAACCCATGCAGATCAAAGACAAAGTATTCATTGTTACTGGCGGGGCTTCTGGCCTTGGCGGT
>JAGWWC010000042.1 GCA_018970545.1 Betaproteobacteria bacterium
CAAAAGAGGGCTACCACCTGATGCTGATGAATCTGACTCGGCCGCTGGCCGATGGAGAACGCTTTCCGATGACCCTGATCTTTCAGCAGGCCGGAGCGCTTGAAGTCGAGGTGGAGGTCGTCAAGGCCCGCGCTGGACACGGCCATAAACACTAAGGAGTGCTACTTGGTCGGCAAGTCCGTCACGAAGGCCAGCTGACTTAAGCCCAGCCGATTGGCCATTGCCATGACTTCGACGACTGACTCATAGCGGGTGTCGCGCTCTGCCCGCAGATGAATTGGGGTCTGGCGCGATCGACTGGCCGCCTGCTCAAGCGTGGCGGTGAGTGCCTCACGCGTAATCGGCTTGCGATCAAGGAAAAGTTCACCTTTTGCAGTGATGCTGATGTTCAGGGTGTCCTTCGGGCTGCTGACTGCCGGTGCATCGGACTTTGGCAGATCCAAATCAATCGCGCGGGTCATGAGTGGCGCGGTAATAATGAAAATCACCAAGAGCACCAGCATCACATCCACAAGCGGCGTTGTATTGATCTCGGAGAGTGGCTGACCGCTTCCTGGCGGCTCAAAATTTCCCATCGCCATACGAATGCTCCTTATGCCGGGCGGCCCTGCCGTTTGACCAAATAAGCCCGCAGATCATTGGCAAAGGCATCCAACTCCGCCAGGGTGATGCGGTTACTTCGGGTGAGCGCGTTATACGCAAGCACCGCCGGAATCGCGACCGCCAGGCCAAAAGCGGTCATGATCAGGGCCTCGCCCACCGGGCCCGCGACCTGCTCAATCATGATCTGGCCACTTCCGGAAATGCTGATCAAGGCCTGATAAATGCTCCAGACGGTGCCAAACAATCCCACAAAGGGTGATGTGGCGCCGATTGAAGCCAGTGTCACAAGGCCGGTCTCGAGTCGGCCTGTGCAGGCATGCAAGGCCGACCGCAGTCGACGCGTCACGCGATCCTCCCAGTCGGACTGGCCATCCAGGCTCGCCGCCTGTCCTGCACGCTGCATCTCCGCTGCCGCATGCGCCATTGGAGCCAACACGGCCGCACTCTCAGATGACTGCAGCTGCTGCAGACCATCCTCCAGCGAAGACGCCTGCCAAAACCGCTCTGCATCCGCAGCGATCTGTTTGCGCAGTCGCTGCGATGCCCGGCCCTTGGCGATGATCAGCGTCCATGAAATCACTGACATCACCAGCAGCACAACGGCAGTCAGCCAAATCACCGCATCAGCATTCGACAGCATGTGAGCTAAGCCCAACGTCGGGTTTGAAGTGGCATTCATAGTGAGATCATCCTCTAGGCTTGCCGCATTATGTGGCAAAAATCCGCTCAGTTTTCGAGCCGAAACTCCCAGCGCCACTCATACCAGGCGGCTACTGGCCGGCCGCCTTTCGAGGCGGGGATAAATCGCCAGTCACGTACCGCTTCAATCGCGGCACGATCCAGCCGGGCATAGCCGCTGCCTTTTACGAGCTGAATCTCTCCCGCCCGGCCATCTGGCGAAATCATGACCCGCAGCACGACCGCCCCCTGCTCACCGAGTCGTCGCGATATCGGCGGATAGTCAGGAACTCGGTTGCCACGAAAACTCGCATCTACTGTCGGCTGACGGTCCTCGGTTGCCGATGATCGTACGGGATCAGCTGCAGAGCCGGATGCACTTGATGGCATTGATGCCGCATTCGTTGGGGTCGATGTCACCGAAGCTGTTGGTGCAGCAATTGTTAATGGCGACGTATCCCTTGGCTGCTGGGCCGACAGATCGCGCGGCGGCGGTGCAACTGGATCCACCGCCCGCTGTCTGGGTGCTGCCGACTTAGCCGCACTGGCCTGAACCGCCGATGATTGCAGCTGCAGCTGTATCGGTAATGGCCGGGGTGGCGACTCCACGTCATGCTGAACCGCCTGCAGCAAAGCGGTGATCACTAGGCCATGGGCCAATCCGACCCAGAGGGCGACGCGCTTCAACTACACAACGTTGACCGAAAAACTGCCAACGCCTTCTGCTGAAACCTGCATCACATCGCCGCGACGCACCTGGCCAACGCCTGCGGGAGTTCCTGTAAAAATTAAATCTCCCGCTTTAAGCTCCCAGGCCTGCGAGATATGGGCGATGACCTCTCGCACATTCCAAATCATGTGAGAAAAATCACCACGCTGACGAATTTCACCATTGACAGCAAGCGTAATTTCACCCGCGGACAGTTCACCTGTCGTCTCAATCGGAACAATGGGCCCTATGGGAGCGCTCCAGTCAAAGCCCTTGCCAATACACCAGGGCTTCGACTCCTTTTTCATCGTGGCCTGCAGGTCGCGGCGCGTCATATCGAGGCCTGCGGCATATCCCCAGATATGGTGTGCGGCCTGATCCTGAGCGATATTTTTTCCGCCACGGCCGATGGCCACGACCAGCTCGACTTCGTAGTGCAGATCCTGGGTCAGGCTCGGATAGGGCCAGTCACGGCTTTCGCCGTGACCCACCTCAAAGAGTGCATCGGCGGGCTTGAAGAAAAAAAACGGCGGCTCACGGCCTGAGGCGCCCATCTCCTTGGCATGGTCGGCATAGTTGCGACCGACGCAATACACTCGGTGGACCGCAAAACGCTGATCCGCGCCCTGAATCGGAAGGGTAACGGGAGCAACAATCGGCAAGGGCTGCATGTCTAGTACTCCGATGAAAAACCGGTGGGGGCAGGTGCTGCAAAGTTTTCAAATTTGGTGAACTGGCCCAAGAAAGTCAGCCGCACGGTGCCAATCGGGCCATTGCGTTGCTTGGCAATAATGATCTCGGCAACGCCCTTATCGGGCGTGTCGGGCCGGTAGACCTCGTCACGATAGATAAACAGAATTAGATCGGCATCCTGCTCGATTGCGCCCGACTCACGAAGATCGCTCATCACCGGCCGTTTATCGGTGCGCTGCTCAACCGTTCGGTTCAGCTGCGATAGGGCCAGCACGGGGCAGCCGAGCTCTTTGGCAAGGCCCTTGAGTGATCTCGTGATTTCAGAGATCTCGGTTGTCCGATTCTCTCCGGTGCTGGATGCACTCATCAGCTGAAGATAGTCCACCACGATCAGCCCAAGCTTGCCATATTGGCGCGATAACCGACGGGCACGCGAGCGCAGCTCCAAGGGATTGAGGGCGGGGGTTTCATCAATATGAATCTGGGCTTCCTTGGTCAGCGCCATGGCCTGGGTCAGTCGGCCCCAGTCGTCTTCATTCAAACGGCCAGTCCGGACCCGCTGCGCATCGAGACGGCCTACGGAGCAAAGCACCCGCATTGCAAGCTGCTCTGCGCCCATTTCCATACTGAAAATCGCAACCGGTAATTTCTCAGTGATCGCAACGTACTCCGCGATGTTGAGCGCCAAAGAAGTCTTGCCCATGCTCGGCCGGCCCGCGATGATGAGGAGGTCGCCCGCATGCATGCCGGCCGTCTTCTGATCAAGATCAAAAAATCCCGACGGCACACCCGTGACATCAGAGGGATTGGGATTCTGATAAAGGTCATCCACCCGCTCCACCACCCGGGCCAAGACATCATGAAAGTTCTGAAAGCCCGCCGAACGGCGGGCGCCCTGCTCGCCAATCTGAAAGATCTGGCTTTCGGCCTCATCCAGAATCTGGCGGGTTTCCTTGCCTGCGGGATTTAAGGCCTGGGTCGCGATCTGATCACTCACCGACACCAGGAACCTCAGAATTGCGCGATCGCGCACGATCTCGGCGTAGCGAACGATATTGGCCGCAGAGGGCGTCTCCTGGGCCAGAGTATTCAGATAGGCAATGCCGCCCACCTCATTGGCCCGGCCAAGGCCTTCAAGGGCCTCAAACACCGTCACCACATCGGCCGGCTTACTGGCATCGATGAGACGCGCGATGACCTCAAAGACGATGCGATGGTCTGCCCGATAAAAATCTTCCGCACGGACCACATCAGCAATGCGCTCCCATGCAGCGTTATCAAGCAAAAGGCCTCCAAGAATGGAGGCCTCTGCTTCAACCGAGTGCGGTGGTACACGCAATGCAAGGGCCTGGTTTTCCGCCGGCTTATTCATAGACGGTGCTCCGCTGGCCTCACAGCATTACGCGCTGGCCATCATCACGATGCTGGGCATTGTGTTAGGCAGCCTCGCCGATCACGCGCACCGAGACATCCACCACCACATCGGTATGCGGCGCAACTTGAATGGAATGATCACCCACGGTCTTTAACGGTCCGTTGGGCATCCGAACGCAGGCTTTGACGACCTCGAGGCCCTTGCTTTTTAGGGCTTCGGCCACATCAAAATTGGTGACCGAACCAAACAGTCGGCCGTCCACACCCGCCTTCTGGGTGATCTCCAGCACCAGGCCTGACATCTTCTGGCCGAGGGCTTGAGCAGCCGCCAGTTTTTCCGCCTGCACCTTCTCCAACTCAGCGCGACGGGCCTCGAAATCGGCAATCGCGGTGTCCGTCGCGCGGCGGGCCATGCCCTGGGGGATTAGAAAATTACGCGCAAAACCGTCTTTCACTCGGACCACATCGCCGAGCTTGCCCAGGTTGACGACTTTCTCTAACAAAATGACTTGCATAGGGAGTTCCTTCGATCCGTGTCGGTCGTTTAATGGTTGTCGGTGAACGTCAGCAGGGCGAGAAAGCGGGCACGCTTGATCGCCGTGGTGAGCTGACGCTGATAGCGAGCATTGGTGCCCGTGATGCGGGCCGGAATGATCTTGCCCGTCTCCGTAACGAAATCACGCAGGGTGTCGATATCTTTGTAATCAATCTGCTCAACGCCTTCCGCAGTAAAACGGCAGACCCGCTTACGCTTGAAAAGCGCCGATTGGGTCGGGCGGCGGGGCCGCTTGTTTTTATCGAATTTCTTGTTAAACGCCATGTTCTTACTCCAGTTCGAAATCGGTAATGTGAAAAATAAGTTGTCTGCTATTGAGTCGGGCGGGGGCCAGAAAGCCTAATGCGCAGAGTTCGGCTCCCAGTGGAATTGCATCGATTCGCTCAGCGACCTGGCCGACTGCCTTGGCCCTTGCTGTCATCTGAATCTGTCGTTCGCTTCCTGCCTCTTGGACCTCGCCGCTATACGAAACGGTCACCTCGAGCACCGGCAGACCGCCGGGAGTGAAACGCTTGGCTTTCTTTTCGCTCAGCGTTACGGAAAGACGAACTTGATTCAGTCGATCAGCCGGGCCAGCCATCAGGCGGCTGCGGGCATCTCGGCTGCGGCTTTGCGGGCCTCCTCGCGCTGAATGACCTTGATCATGGGGGATGGGCCCGTCTCTGCTTTTTTCATCGCAACCACCAGGTGACGCAATACCGCGTCATTGAAACGGAATGCATGGTCAAGCTCATCCATCTCCGACTGGCCGCACTCGATGTTCATCAGGACATAGTGGGCCTTGGCAACTTTTTCAATTGGATAGGCCAGCTGACGACGGCCCCAGTCTTCGGTCCGATGGACCTTGCCGCCTTTGGCGGTGACGATGCTGCTGTAGCGCTCGACCATCGCAGGGACCTGCTCGCTCTGGTCAGGATGCACAATAAAAACGATCTCGTAATGACGCACGATGTCTCCTTCTGGTTAAAGCCACCGCCCAACAGTTGGGCCAGCACCCGCTGGCGAAGCCCTCTTTCTCGGGCTTAAGGCGTGTGGCAAGGGAGCTGAAACTCTAGCAGAAACAAGGACTTACGGCAAGAGCCGGGCCTAGGCCACCGGAGTCAGCAGGGGCAGGCCCCGGGCATGGGCCAGCAGATTGTCTGCGGCCAGCTGCATCATCGCGCCCCGAGTCGCACGGGAGGAGCTTGCAATATGGGGGGTAATGACCACGTTTTCGAACTGCAAAAATGCTGGATCAAACATCGGCTCATTTTCAAAGACATCCAAGCCGGCCGCCGCAATCCGCTTTTCTTTTAAGGCGGTAATGAGGGCCTGATCATCCACAACGCCACCGCGTGCAATGTTGATCAAGGTCGCCGAAGGCTTCATCAGGGCAAGCTCAGCGGCGCCGATCAGGTGGTGTGTCGCAGGCGAGTACGGCACCACCAGCATCACGAAATCAGACTCCTGAAGCAGTTGCGCCTTTTCAACCCAGGTGGCCGCAACCGGCTCCTGGCTGGTCGTGCGATTGTGATAGAGCACCCGCATCTCAAAGCCTGCGGCGCGGCGAGCAATCGCACTGCCAATTCGGCCCATGCCGATGATGCCTAAGGTCGCATGATGCAGATCGCGGCCCGCAAACTGATCAAAAGCCCAGCCGCTCCACTGGCCTGCACGCGCATAGCGCTCCGACTCAGAGATCCGACGTGCCGTGGCCATCATGAGCGCAAAGCCAAAATCGGCCGTCGTCTGCGTTAAGACATCAGGGGTGTTGGTCAGGCGAATGCCCCGCGCCTTGCAGGCCGCCGCATCAATATTATTAAAGCCGACCGCGCCCGTAGCGATCACCTTCAGCCGAGTGGCTGCCGCGATCACGGATGCATCAATTTTGTCTGCTACGGAGCAGAGCATGTAGTCCGCCTGCGCTATGCGTTGCTGTAAGGCCTGCGGATCCCAAGGCTGATCGGTATCCTGATTGTCGGCAAGGATGTCGAACTCTGTCTGCAGCGACGCAACCACCTCTTGATAAATTCGGCGAGTAATCACCAGTCCGGGTCGTGCCATCGCTTTTAGACTCCCTCCACAATCACCAGATGAACGCGATACGGGCCATGGGCCCCCAGCACAATCGTCTGCTCAATATCACCGGTGCGTGATGGCCCTGAAATAAAGTTCAGCGCCCGGGGTGGACCGCCGCGCTCATGACGCATCAACGCAAATACATCCTCCATGTGGGCAACGATTCTCGAGCGCGGCACCACAGCGATATGGGTTTCAGGCAGAAGTGCCATTGAGGCCGGTGTCTCGGGGCCGGAGAGCAAGGCCAGCGTGCCGGTTTCGGCGATCGCCGCAAAGCAGCCAGTAATGCCGACAAGATCTGGCGCGGGATCGTCGCGGACTGGCGCGCGGGCCTCGACCTTCATGCCTGCAGCCTTCCATTTCAAATTCGCCAGAGCAGGCCAGATCACAGCCTGCATCTCAAGGCCGCGGGCCGCTAAATAGCGTGCGACGGCCGCAGGCACATCGGACATCTTTACAACCGAATCAACCGATGACTGAAGCTTCTCCGACTGGACAATAAAACGCGCGAGCAGATCGCCTCCCACCTCGGGCTGCGGCCCAATCGGCTTCTGGGCAACGTAGTTGATATTCAGTTCCTCCTCGCGGTCTTTGGCCTGGGCAGGCCGGCCTTGGGCCGCACGGATTCTGGAGAGAATTCGCTTGCGCGATGCCTGGGTGTCCAGGCCCTCTAAAGGCAATTTATCCGACATGGAAATGGCGTCCTTCTGACCTGAAACAGGGGCTTACCCTGAATGAACTTCGCTAGAATGGAAAGTGTAACGTTCAAACGATTGAATCACCATGACCCACGTTGTCACCGAATCCTGCATCAAGTGCCGCTACACCGACTGCGTCGATGTCTGCCCGGTCGACTGCTTCCGCAAGGGGCCCAATTTTCTGGTCATCGATCCCGATGAGTGCATTGACTGTGCAGTCTGCATCCCGGAGTGCCCCGTCAATGCCATCTACGCCGAGGAAGATGTGCCCGATGACCAGCGGGAGTTTATCGCGCTCAACGCCGAGCTCTGCCACAACTGGCCCACCATTACCCGCATGGAGCCACACTTTCCCGATGCTGACCAATGGGCTGACGTAAAGGATAAGCGCGGACTACTTGAGCGGTGAGCAGTCCGGCTGAGGAAAAGTTCACCTGCGAGTCCATCACCTGGATCCATCCCTGGGCGCCGCATCTTTTTTCGTTTAAGACATCCCGGCCCCGCAGCTTCCGTTTCACTGCGGGACAATTCGCACGCCTCGGTGTACAGAAGGCCGACAGCACCATTGCCTGGCGGGCCTACTCCATGGTCTCCGGTCCTTATGATGAGCACCTCGAGTTTTATTCCATCGTCGTTCCGGGCGGCGAATTCACCACCGAACTCGCGCGGCTACGCGTTGGGGATCCTCTTTTTATTGATAAACAAAATCACGGCTTTCTCACGCTGTCGCGATTTTCGGGCGGAACCGACCTCTGGCTCCTCTCAACTGGCACGGGCATCGCGCCATTTTTATCGATTCTTTGCGATCCCGACACATGGCAGGCCTACGGCCGCATTGTGCTGGTTCACAGCGTTCGGACACCCGATGAATTGGCCTACGAAACAACCATTCGCAACCTTTCTGGCCATGAAATCTTCGGCCCTCTGGCCCACAAACTCACCTATATCCCCGTGATTACGCGGCAGCGGGTTCCGGAGCTTCTGAACGCGCGTATCACCGCCTTGATTGAAAACGGCGCGCTCGAGCAGGCCGCTGGACTCAAGCTTGACTTAGACAACTCCCGCATCATGCTCTGTGGCAATCCGGAGATGGTGGACCAGACCCGCCAGGTTTTAAAGCAACGCGGATTCAAGACAAGCCGGCAATCGAGCCCTGGACAGATTGCCGTGGAGAATTATTGGTAAACTCGACGGTCAGAAGGAGGGCTCCCCTCACGTGCTCTACCAGCTCCACGAATTACAGCGCTCGATCCTCCACCCCATCAGCCACCTGGCCAGTGCCGGTGCGCATCTGTATACCAATCCCTATAGCCCGCTGTCGTATACGCCATTTTCGCGGCGGCTCGCAGCGACCTTCGATCTGGTACACCGGCTCGGCAAGGACTACGAAAAGCCCGCCTTCGGCCTGGAAACCACATCCGTGGATGGCCATGTGGTGGCGGTCACTGAGCGCATCGTTGCCGAAAAACCATTTTGCAGGCTGATTCACTTCGAGCGTCAGTTTGGGAACAGTCCGCGCCGTGCCGCAGACCCAAAAATTCTGCTGGTTGCGCCCATGTCGGGCCATCATGCGACCCTCCTGCGCGATACGGTCCGCGCCCTGCTGCCCCATCATGAGGTTTTTATTAGCGACTGGATTGATGCCCGCATGGTGCCGTTGAACATGGGGCCCTTTCATCTCGATGACTATGTGGAGTACGTTTGCGAATTCATCCGGCTACTCTCGCCTGATTTGAATGTGATTTCGGTCTGTCAGCCAACCGTGCCAGTGCTGGCTGCGGTGTCGCTGATGGCCACCGCCAACGACCCCGCATCTCCACGAACCATCATCATGATGGGCGGGCCAATTGATGCGCGCAAAAGCCCCACGTCGGTCAATGATCTGGCCGTTGAAAAGCCACTACACTGGTTTGAAAATAATGTCATTTATAACGTGCCTTACAAATATCCTGGCTATCTGCGCAAGGTCTATCCCGGATTTCTTCAGCATGCCGGATTTGTCGCGATGAATCCGGGGCGGCACCTGACCTCCCACTACGACTACTACCTTCAATTGATCAAAGGCGATGGGGAGAGCGCTGACTCGCATCGGGCCTTCTACGATGAATACAACGCAGTGCTGGATCTCGCTGCCGAGTTTTACCTCGACACAATTCGCGTGGTCTTCCAAGACCATCTGCTGCCAAAGGGCCAGTGGGCGGTGCGCGGAAAACCCGTACGGCCGCAGGACATCACGAAGACTGCGTTACTGACCATCGAAGGTGAGCTCGACGATATCTCAGGTGCGGGCCAGACCCGGGCCGCCCACAATCTCTGCACCGGAATTCCCGCCCACCGCCAGGAAGATCTTGTGGTGGCCCAGGCCGGCCATTACGGTATCTTCAGTGGACGACGCTGGCGTGAGCAGGTTGCCCCCAAAATCGCGGATTTCATCCGAAGCCATTGACGCCGTTTTGCCGCAGACGCAGTGCACGCGTTGCGGCTATCCCTGCTGTCGTGAATACGCCGACGCCATCGCGATCGGCCAGGCCAATATCAATCAATGCCCCCCCGGGGGGCGGGCCGGAATTCAAAAACTCAGCGCCCTCACCGGCCTACCCGCGCTGCCCTTGAACGCCGTCCATGGCCAAGAGGGCCCACGGCAGCTGGCCTGGATTGATGAATCCCGGTGTATTGGCTGCACACTCTGTATTAAGGCCTGCCCGGTGGATGCCATTGTCGGCGGCTTTAAGTTCATGCACACGGTATTGGCAGATCACTGCACAGGCTGTGAGCTCTGTGTCGCGCCCTGCCCCGTGAACTGCATTGAGTTGATAACGCCGATTGCGCCACTGTCCTGGTCTCCAGAGGATGCTGCAACCGCGAAGGCACGATTCATCGCCCGCCGACGACGGCAGCAAGCGCATGAACAGGCCCAGCAAACGGCAACGCAGAAATCCGATCAACTTGCGAACGTGCTCAAGCGCGCACGCCAGCGGGCCCAATCCCGCTTATCTGATCGCGGCCCCGAGCCTGTTAAATGAATGCGGAAAAACGTATCGAGATTTTTCGCCGCCTGCACGCGATCAATCCCAATCCCACCACCGAGCTTGAATACCGCACACCCTTTGAGCTGCTGGTCGCAGTCCTGCTCTCCGCGCAAGCGACCGATGTCTCGGTCAATGCCGCCACGCGCAAACTCTTCCCCAGGGCCAACACGCCGCAAAAAATTGCAAAACTGGGTGTCGCAGGCGTTGAGCCTTTCATTAAAACCATTGGCCTTTATCGGACCAAGGCCAAGCACTTAATCAAAACCTGTGAGCTACTGCTTGCCCATCACGGCGGCGCGGTGCCCGAACATCGTGAAGCACTCGAGGCGCTTCCGGGCGTCGGCAGAAAGACCGCCAATGTGGTGCTCAATACCGCATTTGGCTGGGAATCGATTGCGGTCGATACCCATATCTTTCGTGTCGCGAATCGCACCAAAATCGGGCCCGGAAAAACGGTGATGGAAGTCGAAAAGCGTCTTGAGCGCCTCGTGCCGAGTGCCTATAAGCGCAATGCCCACCACTGGCTCATTCTGCATGGCCGCTACATCTGCAAAGCAAGAAAACCTGAATGCTGGCGCTGCCCGATCAATGACCTCTGCGAGTTCCGAACGAAGACGCTGCCGCCCGACTAAAAAACACCAAAAGATCATTGGCTGCGGGCGATAGCTGGCGAGGATCCGCATGACAAATGGAGAGGGCGCGGGCAGTGTCGATGCCAGTTATCTTGAGAATCCGTAGGCCCAGCAATTTACTAAAGCGCCGCGCAACAATTTCAGGAAGCACGGTGATGCCCAGGCCCGCTGCGACCAGCTGAGAAATCGCATCGAAGCCTTTCACTTGGACTCGAATCCTCGGCGGAATGCCCTCGCGGCGCGCCGCCTGCGATAGCCACTCCTGAATCGAACCGCCCTCTTGCAACAAAATGAAATCCTCGAGCAGTAGCCGGCCAATCGCAGCCGCACGCTCTTTTTTCCACGGGCCCTGATTGGGAACCATCGCCACCAGGGTGTCCTGGTGATAGGCCATCACGGTGAGACCCTCTTGCCGCAATGAGCCTGCAAAAATTCCGATATCGGCCTCGCCCTCCGTGACCAAATGCTGAATCTCGCGGCTGGTGTGTTCGGCCAGATCAATTCTGACCCTCGGATGATCTTTGAGAAATCCAGTCAGATCACGCGGCAGTACCGTTGCGATCGAACTCGCGTTGGCCACAACCCGAACATGGCCCGTCACACCCGAGGCGAACTCACCCACCTCGAATTCCATCTGTGCAAGCTCGCGCTCAATGGAGCGGGCATGATGCAGGACTGCGTTTCCAGCCTCGGTAAAGCGCACGCCCCGGGCGTGCCGCGCCAAAAGCGGCAGTCCCATGCGGTCCTCGAGATCACGAATGCGCGTGCTGGCAGCCCCGAGTGCCAGGTGAAGGGATTGGGCCGCCTTGGTGATGGATCCCGTTGAGGCCACTGCCAACAGCAATCTCAGGGTCACAAAATCGACACGCTGCGGATTGATCACTGAGCCGCCTTTCGATGAATCGCATCGATGTAGGCCTGCCCATCAATCGGCGTGCCATCACGCTGCGAGCGCCAGAGGACCTCACCCAAACACTCCATCACGATATGCATGGCCTCATGCCGGCTGTCGTAACGTTGAGTGAGCGCTAAAAACGCCCCGCGAATCCCTGGTGGCTGATCAATTGAAATCTGCTCCTCAATCGACAGATGCATCGAAAGATGTAGAAACGGATTGCTGCGGCCTTGCTCGGGCGGATAATCGCGGCCCAAGGCCTGCTCAGGATCCTCGAGATCCCCGTGGTACTCGGGATGCTGCGTGATCCAGTCCACCGCGAGGCCTTCCAGCGGACTCAGGGGGCTTCCAGCATGATGCTTGGCCCAGGCCTCGCAGAAAAAACGTCGGACATCCTCTTTGCTTGGATTGAACATCAGAAATCGCTTGCACTAAAACGTCGGCAGGCCGAACAGCAACACGCCAGTGCCCAGCACACCAAAGATCACTGCCGCAGCGATCCTGACGGCCCGCAGCGGCACACGCTTTAGGACATGCTCGCCAAACCAGATCACCGGCGCATTGGCGAGAACCATCCCCAAGGTGCTGCCCAAGATGACCGCAATCGGTGCCGATGCATGCTTGGCAGCCAGCAAGGCGGTGGCCACCTGGGTCTTATCACCCATCTCGGCAATGAAAAAAGCGATCACCGTTGCGATAAAAGCCGTCTCCCACAGCTTGACCTCGCCCTCATCGAGCCGATCAGGAAACAACGCCCAGATGGCGAGCGCCACAAACGATAGGCCCAACAGCCAACGCAAAACGTCTGGTGTGAGCCAGGAAGCGCCCCAGCTACCAAGGGCCACGGCGAAGGCATGGTTGGCCAGAGTGGCCACCACAATTCCGGCAAGAATCGGTAACGCCCTTGGAAACCGGGCCGCCAGCACCAGACTCAGCAGCTGGGTCTTATCGCCAATCTCGCCAATCGCCACCGCCAAGATCGAGGTCGTCAATGCATCCCACATCCAGCCACTCTAACGAACCCGACGAGCCTTCGCAAATCACGAAGGCTTGGGCCGAATTCACGCATTCTCAGGCTCCGGCAAAGGGCGTAGCCTTAGCACCCATAACAAGTGGCACCGTTCAGGGAGAACCGCATGACGCAGCCAGGCGCGACCGCCGGCCGTCGCCTTCGCGACGCGCTAGCGCAAGAAAGACCATTACAAATTATTGGCGCGATCAATGCGAACCACGCCTTGCTGGCCAAGCGCGCTGGCTTCAAGGCAATCTACTTGTCAGGCGGTGGCGTGGCCGCCGGCTCCCTCGGCCTGCCCGATCTGGGCATTTCGGGACTTGAAGATGTACTGATTGATGTGCGTCGGATCACCGACGTCTGCGACACACCGCTGTTGGTCGATGTCGATACCGGATTTGGCGCCTCAGCCTTCAACATCGCGCGCACCACCCGCTCCATGATCAAGGCTGGGGCCGCCGGCATGCACATTGAGGATCAGGTCGGCGCCAAGCGCTGTGGCCATCGGCCGGGCAAAGCCATTGTGAGCACCGAGGAAATGGTCGATCGGGTCAAGGCCGCGGTGGATGCCCGCACCGATTCGAATTTTTTGATCATGGCCCGCACCGATGCCCTGGCCGTCGAGGGCCTTCAATCCGCAATTGATCGGGCCTGCGCCTGCGTTGAAGCCGGGGCCGATGCAATCTTTCCGGAGGCCATGACCGAACTCGCCATGTACCAACAGTTTGTTGGGGC
>JAGWWC010000043.1 GCA_018970545.1 Betaproteobacteria bacterium
CGGGGTCCGCTGGCATAGCGATTCACAAGAAATCGCACCATATTCAGCATGTTCTCCTCAGAACCACCGAGCCAATACTGAAGGGCGAGAAAATACGAACGCACATCCTGGGCGGTTCCGGGGATAAAGCGCAGCAGTTTTGGCACACGACGCAGCATCTTCATCTGCGCCTGACCGCCTGTTGAAGTCTTGTCTTTATTGCCACGCAGGCGTTTGAGTAAGGCTGTCAGGCCCGAAGCGGGCTTGCCCATATCAAACTTGCCGATTCGTGTCAGACGCACCACCTCGGCTGCCGACATCGCGCAGACCATTGCGTCGCATTGCGCCCGCCGCGCTTGCAGCGCGGGAAGAATCGGCAGGAAATGCTCCTCGAGAAAGAGCATGGTCACCACCACAATATCGGCCTGCCCGATCTCTGCAATGCAGTTGCCCAACAATTGATCATCGTTGGCCCACTCGGAGGCCGCAAACATGGTGAGGCGCAGGCCAGGCAGTTGCCGCATGAGTCGTGCGCGGGCGCGGGCGGTCGCCGTTGCCAGATGGGTATCCATCGTGACGATCGCCACCCGAATGGGATGGGCCAAGGCAGGTTCGCCCGATGACTTAGCGGCTGAAGTGGGCTTTGGCATCGTAGAGGGTTTCCACGGTGATCGGATTAACGCCACGTTCGACTGCAAATCGCTCGGTATTGCGTCTGGCCTTGCCGCGAACAAAAAACGGGATCTTGTTGAGTTCTTGTAAAGCGTCGGCCGCCCAGGTGGATTCCGCAGCGTTCGATCCGCCGGCTTCGCCCACCGTGACCTCGGCGAGCTCGGGTACACGGACTGCACTGGCCTGCTGAACAGGGTCCTCTTGCACTGGCCGGGCATTGGCCCGGGGCTGCGCCACCGCGGCTGCGGGCGCAGCATGTCCCAAGTGTGAGGGTGCAGCACCGTCATGGAATTCAAAGTCCTCGCGGAACATATGAATCAGATGCTCTTCCAGGCCCATCATCAACGGATGGATCCAGGTGTCGAACATGACATTGGCGCCCTCAAACCCCATCTGGGGTGAATAGCGGGCAGGAAAATCTTGAACGTGAATCGGCGCCGAAATCACGGCGCATGGAATCGATAGCCGTTTGGCGATATGCCGCTCCATCTGGGAGCCCAAGACCAGCTCGGGCTGTAATTCCATAATCTGCTGCTCGACCTCGAGATAGTCGTCAGTAATCAGAGGCTCAACACCATAGCGCTTGGCGGCCTCGCGAATCTCGCGGGCGAATTCGCGGCTATAGGTGCCCAGTCCGACCACCGCAAAGCCCATTTCTTCAGCGGCAATTCGGGCGGCGGCGATCGCATGGGTCGCATCTCCGAAAATGAAGACCCGCTTGCCTGTGAGATAGGTGGAATCAACAGAACGTGCATACCAGCGAGCGCGTAAGGTGGCGGCGGCCGAGGCCGGCGGATCAATGCGCGCCAGATCACAGGCCTCGCGAATGAATTCATGGGTCGCATTCACGCCGATTGGCACTGTGCGTGTGAACTTCATTCCGAACTCACGCTCTAGCCAGGCTGCCGCGGTCATGCCGGTCTCGGGATAGAGCAGAACATTGAAATCAGCATTAATCAGTGCCGCAAGGTCTGTCGGCGTTGCATTTAAGGGCGCTACGACTGCGACATCAATTCCAATCTGATCCAGCAATCGCGAGATTTCGGTGACATCGTCGCGATGCCGAAAACCCAAGGCAGTCGGCCCGAGAATATTGCAGCGGGGCCGCACCGAGGCCCGACGGGCTGGCTTTGCGTTGCGGCACATCGCCCGCACCATTTGATAAAACGTTTCGGCAGCGCCCCAATTTTCTTTTCGTTGATACGACGGCAATTCCAGTGGGACTACGGGAATTGGCAGATCCATCGAAGCGGCAAGGCCACCGGGGTCATCTTGGATCAGTTCCGCCGTGCACGAGGCTCCCACCATCATCGCGGCAGGACGAAATCGATCGTAAGCTGCCTGGACTGACTGCTTGAATAAATCGGCCGTGTCTTTGCCAAGATCACGGGCCTGAAATGTGGTGTAAGTCACCGGGGGCCGACGGGGCAGCCGCTCAATCATCGTGAACAGCAGATCCGCATAGGTATCCCCCTGCGGGGCATGCAATACATAGTGCACATCGCGCATCGCCGTGGCGATACGCATGGCGCCAACATGGGGCGGGCCCTCATAGGTCCAGAGGGTCAGCTTCATTTGCGCAGCCGTTTCGCGATCATGCGCATGCCGCCTTCTCTGCAATCAACAAGCGGCGACGCAAAGGCCGCTCAAAGAGCTCAGCGAGATCAGCTGCCTGGTCGTAGCCCTGAATTGGGCTGAATACCAATTCAATTGACCACTTCGTTGCAAAGCCCTCGTCTTCAAGCGGATTGGCAAGCCCCAGGCCGCAGACCACAAGATCCGGCTGCTGGGCCCGGCAGCGGTCCAGCTGTTGCTCGACATCCTGGCCCTCCGAAAGCGTGGTGCCCGCTGGCAGCATGGCCAGCTCGGCAGCAAGGTGCTGACGATGCAGATAGGGGGACCCCACCTCGGTCAGTTGCATGCCGAGTTCTCGGGAGAGGAATCGCGCAAGCGGGACTTCAAGCTGCGAATCCGGAAAGAAGAAAATCTTTTTGCCAGACAGTCGCTCGCGCTGCCGCGCCAAGGCAAGTGCCGCGCGATCGCGCGCAGGTCGAACGGTCTGCTCGAAATGATCCGCATCTACCCCCCAGGCCTGGGCAATCGCAGACAGCCACATCGTGGTGCCCTCTGCGCCTAAGGGAAATGGCGCCGCAATGCGTTGCGCACCGCGGGCCTCAAGCGCCCGAGAGGTATCGCCCAAGAATGGCTGGGCAAGGATGAAACGTGTGCTGGCACCAATCGCAGCAAGCTCAGTCGATCGACGCGCAGGCAAGAAGGCAGCCGGGCCAATACCCATCGCCTGGAAAAATCTTGCAAACTGATCTTCAACGACATCGGCAAGCGTACCCACGACCAGCAGACTGGGCCCGGCTGCAGCATCCGCGGCGGGCAGCTTTGGCACCAGCGCCGCAAGGCAGGCATCTTCGCCTTGAGTAAACGTCGTCTCAATTCCGCTGCCTGAATAATTAATCACCCGAACGCCGGGCGAAAAGCGCTGCGAGAGACGTTCCGCCGCGCGCGACAGATCGAGTTTGATCACCTCAGACGGGCAAGACCCGACGAGGAAGAGCATCCGAATATCGGGCCGACGCTCCAAAAGGCGCGACACCACCCGATCGAGCTCTTCATTGGCATCCGCCAAGCCAGCGAGATCTCGATCATCAATGATCGCTGTCGCAAACCGCGGCTCTGCAAAGATCATGACACCCGCTGCCGACTGAATCAGGTGGGCGCAGGTCCGTGAGCCCACCACCAAAAAGAATGCATCCTGAATTTTTCGATGCAGCCAGATGATTCCCGTCAGCCCGCAAAAGACTTCGCGTTGGCCGCGTTCGCGCAGCACCGGCGAATCCGTACAGCCGCCGGTGGTGGGAAACTGCGTCTGAACCGGCCGCATCATGATGCTCTTGTTCATGCGGTAAGCCCTTCGGGAATGGCCTGCTGAGCCTGCTGCAGTCGGGCAGCACGAAGCTTCAGTAGAAACTGAATCGCATTGATCACATACGCCAAATAGGCCGCGAGCGCCAAGAACATCAACTCGGTAACTGGCAGCATGCCGCTGAGAAGCCCAATGAGGTAGGCGGTATGCAAGGCGAGCACGAGCATGCTGAAGACGTCCTCCCAGAAAAAGGCCGGCGCAAACAGATACTTGCCAAACACCACCTTTTCCCAGATCGAGCCCGTCACCATGATCGTGTAGAGCAGCAAGGTCTTCAGCACGATCGAAGCGGTGGCGAGGCTTTCGCCATGGCCGGTCAGAAGAAAGCGGATCACCAGAGCCGTGCTGGCGAGAAAAACCACAAACTGCACGGGCGCAAGGATTCCTTGAACGACAGTCCAGGGCGTTTGATCCCGACGACGGCGTTCTTCTGGGCTATACAGAGGTCTTGGCTCAGCCAATCAAACCCACTCCCGTGTTCAGTGTTGTCCCAAGACGACTCTAGAACTCGGGCCCCCAACTGTCAACTTTCTTTGACATCAATTGTCCTTGACAAATGGAGCCGTTCGGGGGTATCTAGTCAATATCCTTTGACAACCTCTGTCCTAGGCCGCGATAGTGGGAGTGGAGCTGCCCTCGGAGATTCAGTCCAAGAGGGCGGAGGGGCCAAAATAATGATTTTTAATAAGTACTCACTTACTCAAGAGTCCCTGTTATTAAAGGATCAGTCTTCTATCGATCCAAAAATACCCTCCACAGAACCTCACGCTTTTCGCCGCCAAGAATCCCCCGCAGTCCGTGAAAACCCCCCACGTTTTTCTTTGGGGGAGCCCCCCGTAATAGGGGGACACGCCATTAGAATTCGGCCAGCAACAGAGCTGGCCGGCCAGAGGGGAGGCCAATATGGATTGGCGCGTTAAAACGACCGAAGCGGAAATTATTCCGAGACTCATTGAAGCAGAAATTATTCCGCGGCTGATGGCAGCCCACCGCCACGATTCGACACGTGGTGGGTCGTTGGCTGCAAAAGTTTTTCCGGAGGACGTTCTCGCTTTCTCCGACATCAGCATGCAGCATGATGCCGCCGCTTGCCTCGAGTTCGTGGCGTCAATCCGCAGCCGCGGAGTGTCCCTGCCTGCAATTTATCTCGACTTGATTGCCCCCGCAGCCAGTCGGCTCGGGGCGCTCTGGTGCGAGGATCGATGCGACTTCACCCTGGTCACTGTCGGCCTCTGGCGAATGCAGCAAGTCCTCTATGACTTAAGCCCAGAATTTCGCACAGGGCCCGAGGCCGCAGCAGGGCAGCGGCGCCGCATCATGCTCAGTGCCGTGCCCGGATCCCAGCACACCATGGGCGTTCTGATGGTCTCTGAATTTTTTCATCGTGCGGGCTGGGATGTCTGGGGTGAGCCCATGGCGAGCCAGGAGGATTTATTGGCAGCCGTCTCGCGACAATGGTTTGATGTCATCGGAATTTCAGTGGGCTCGGAGCCCCAGCTCAATCACGTGGGTGAGCTGATTCATGGGCTGCGCCGCGCATCGAAAAATCCTGAGGTCCGTGTCATGTTGGGCGGCCCGATTGCCATTTCACATGACTATGCACGGAAGTGCGGCGCCAATGCAGTCGCCTCCGATGCCGAGCAGGCGATCGCCATCGCGACTCAGCTGGCTCTCGATGCCCCCTAAGGCTCAATGAGCAAGACACCACCCTCCTCCGGCCTGGCTGCAATTGATTCTGCCGCAGCGATCGGCGTTGCCTCAGCCGCCAGCGATCTGGCCTTCTTGCTCGATGCCGAAGGCGTCATTCAGGAGGTGCGTTTGGGCAGCCAACAGATGCCCATTGACGCCGCCAGCAAACAATGGGTTGGCAAGCGGCTGGTCGAACTTGTCACCAGCGAGAGTCGCCCGAAGGTCGAAGAAGTTTTCGCCGAGGCCAAATCTCAGCAGGCGGGCCGCTGGCGGCATGTGAACTTTCCATCCTCGCAAGGCGCAGACATTCCAGTGCTCTGCTCGGCAATACAAATCGGGACGACTGGAAAGATGATTGCGTTTGGCCGCGACCTGCGCAACATGGCCTCCTTGCAGCAACGTCTTGTGGAGGCCCATCAGGCCATGGAGCGGGACTACCTGCGCATGCGCCATATGGAAACTCGATATCGGCTGCTGTTTGAGCTTGCCTCTGAGGCGGTGTTGATTGTCGACTCCAACACACAACGCATTCTTGAGGCGAATCCGGCTGCATCAAAAATTCTTGCCCAGCAGGCCAAACGGCTGCAGGGCAAGTCCCTGGAAGATATTTTTCCCGATACCTCGCGTGATGTGATCAATGATCTCTTGATGGGCGTGCGGGCCTCTGGCCATCCAGATGCGCGGCCGATCACCCTGCCGAAGGACAACACAGAGGTCTCAGTCTCGGCATCGCTATTTCGCCAAGAGACCGGGACCATGTTCCTGGTGCGCCTCTCACCGATGGCCGCAGCCGAGCCCGTCAGTGGCTTTTCCACCAGACGGTCACTGGTGCTCGATGTCTTGGAGCATGCGCCTGATGGCTTTGTCGTCACCGATGGCGAGGGAAAAATTCTTTCGGCAAACCGGGCCTTTGTTGACATGCTGCAGCTCTCGAAGGCGGAGCAAGTCCAGGGCCGTAATCTCGGTGACTGGCTGGGCCGCACGGATGTCGACCTCAGCGTCTTGATTGCCAATATTCAGCAACGCGGTGCCGTGAGGCTCTTCGGGACATTGTTGAGAAGTGCAAATGCTGCCGAGACCGCCGTCGAAATCTCCGGCGTCGCAGTAAAAACCGGATCGACTTCTTGCCTGGGTTTTAGCATTCGTGACGTCGGCCAACGGCTATCAGCAGAACGGCCCTCATTAAATGAGTTGCCGCGCTCGGCCGATCAGCTGGTTGAGCTGGTGGGCCGTGTGCCGCTACAAGAAATTGTTGCAGAGACTGCTGATCTGATCGAGAAGCTCTGCATAGAGGCAGCACTGCGACTCACCCGAGACAATCGAGCCTCGGCAGCCGAGATGCTTGGCCTTTCTCGGCAGAGCCTTTATGTAAAGCTGCGCCGCTATAACATCGGCGAAGTGGCGGATCGCGGTAAAAAGTGATGGATTAAACTGGCTGCATGCTTGCAGTCATTGTGCTGGTCGAATTCAAGCCGCACCACCTGGGCTACGGCTTAAGCCGTTTTGTGCTGGGCCGCTTGCCGCTGCGTCACGTCACTGGGCTGCGTTTTTCAAAACTGCTGGGCAGCGGCCATGAGGGCGGCTTCGGCCTAAAACCCAGTGCACGCCGGCAGGGCCTTTTTCTTCTGTTCGATGACGAAACGCGAGCAGATGCATTTCTCCACAACGGACCGCTCATGACGGCCTATCGGGCCCGGGCCCAAGAATTCTTTTACTGCAAGATGATCGCCTGCTCCTGCAAGGGCTCCTGGGCAGGGGTCACTCTGCCCGTCGAGGCGGCACCGCCCGAGCAGGGGCCAATCGCTGCCCTGACCCGCGCCTCAATCCGGCCGAGTAAGGCGTTGGCCTTTTGGCGTAACTCACCTGCCGCCGAAGTATCCCTGGCCGCAGCGCGGGGCTGCAGGATTGCAGTGGGCCTCGGCGAAGCACCGTTTCTTCGGCAGGCGACCTTCAGTATCTGGGACAGCGTGCACGATATGAATCAGTATGCCCGCAGCGGTGCCCACCTGCGGGCAATTCAGGCGGCCTTGCAGCACGGCCACTTCGCTGAATCCATGTTCGCGCGTTTCGTTCCAGTTACAGCCCAGGGTGTTTGGAAGGGAAAGGTCTTTCGCTAAGTGTCCGACCCTCATGTCATCGTTGTCGGAGGCGGCATCGGCGGACTCGCCAGCGCGCTCGAACTCTCTGCCGCCGGAGTTCGTGTCACGCTTTTGGAGCGTGCTGAAACCGTCGGCGGAAAACTTCATCAGCGTATGGTTGATGGTGTGGGCATTGACTCGGGGCCTACCGTCTTCACCATGCGTTGGGTTTTTGACGGACTCTTTGCGCAGGCAGGGCACCGACTTGAAGATGAACTCACCATTCGGCCGCTACAGATTCTGGCAAGACATGCCTGGGATCGATCGGAGACCCTGGACCTTTATGCGGACCGTCATCAGTCAGCCCTCGCAGTAGCCCGCTTTGCCGGCGCCAGAGAAGCCGATGGATTTCTCGAATTCTGCGAGCAAGCGAGCGCCGCCTACCGAGTCCTTGAGAAGGCTGCGATACGCTCCCAGCGGCCGACACTCTTGTCCATGCATCAGGACCTGGGGTTGCGGGGATTTGCAGCGCTATGGGGCGTTGGCCCATTTCAGAGTCTGTGGCAATCCCTATCGCGATATTTCAAAGACCCAAGACTGCATCAGCTCTTTTCACGCTACGCGACCTACTGCGGATCCTCGCCCCTACAGGCGCCCGCCACACTGATGTTGATTGCTGATGTCGAGATGCAGGGAGTCTGGGCCATTGCGGGCGGCATGACCGCACTCGCACAGACATTAGAAAAACTCATCAGACAGCATGGTGGGGATGTACGCACGCATGCCGATGTCGCCGAAATTCTCATGCGCGATGGCCGGGCCTGCGGTGTGCAGCTTCACGATGGAGAAACGCTGACTGCTGATGCAGTAGTGTTCAACGGTGACGTCGCAGCGCTGCGTCAGGGTGTGGTGAAGCTCTCTGATCCCGATGCCGCCCGCAAGGCCTTTGGCCCGCCACGCGATGACCTCCGGCAGCGCTCACTATCTGCACTGACACTTTCGATACACGCACGATCGACAGGATTTCCGCTGACCTATCACAACCTATTTTTTCCCCGAGACTACGCGCCGGAATTCGAAGCCATCTTTAATCGACAACAATTGCCGAATACGCCAACCGTCTATGTTTGCGCACAAGACCGGCAGGATGATCAGGCATTTTCTGGCCACGCCGAGCGGCTTTTGCTGCTGATCAACGCGCCGGCATCCGGCGATCGACACGCCTTTAACCCATCGGAGACTCACGCATGCATCGATGCAGCTACCTCACTGATGAATCGCTGTGGCCTGACACTTCACAACGACCCCAAGTCTACGGTGATCACCACGCCCACATCATTTCATCAGCGCTTTCCGGCAACCGGCGGGGCCCTGTATGGTCCGGCGACCCACGGCTGGATGAGCGTGTTTTCTCGCCATGGCGCCAGCAGTCCCATACCGGGCCTTTACCTGGCGGGGGGCTCGGTGCATCCGGGCCCGGGGGTACCGATGGCGGCCCTGTCCGGCCGGTTGGCGGCCGCAACCCTGATGGGTCACCTCGGTTTGATCAGGCGGTCCGGCCGGGTGGTTATCTCTGGTGGTATGTCGATGCATTAAGTGATGACGGCGCATTTGGCCTGACCATCATCGCCTTTGTCGGCAGTGTGTTTTCGCCCTACTACTACTGGGCCTTGCAGAAAAATCCAGCCGCTTCACCAGAGGACCATTGCGCAATCAATGTTGCGCTGTATGGCCGCGGTATCCGACGCTGGAGCATGACCGAGCGCGGCCAGCGCCATGTCCGTCGAGACAGTCGCAGTTTTCAGGTGGGGCCGAGCCACCTGCGATGGACCGGAGCGCATCTTGAAATTCAGATTAACGAATGGTCAGCACCGATTCCGCGGCCCGTGCGCGGCGTCATACGCGTCATCCCGGATCGGCTATTTGCCTTCACCGCAGCACTGGATGATGGCAATCTGCATCACTGGGGGCCATTGGCACCGAGTGCGCGGGTCGAGGTCGCACTCGAGTCTCCCAATTGTTCCTGGCAAGGTCACGCTTATCTGGACTCAAATGAAGGCGCATCACCGATTGCCGAGGGATTCACGGAATGGGATTGGTCGCGGGCAAATCTCTCGGACGGAAGCGTTGCGGTGCTCTATGACGTTCGTCAGCGCCAGGGTCCCGACCGGCTACTGGCGTTGCGATTTGGCCGCGACGGGGAGGTTACCCCGTTTGATGCGCCGGCCCGACAATCCCTGCCTAAAGCACTGTGGCGAGTGGGCCGATCCATTCGCAGCGAGTCCGGGAGGCCCGCCCACGTGCTTCAGACCCTAGAGGACACACCGTTTTATGTGCGCTCACTATTGGAGTCTAGCCTCTGCGGTGAGCGGGTCATCTCCATGCACGAGACACTGAATGTGCCCCGCTTAAACACAGCGATGACTCGGCTGATGCTGCCGTGGAAGATGCCGCGACTCAAATAAAAAAGCCGCGCACGCGCGCGGCTTTTCCACGACTGCTAACGAAGATCAGTCAGCGAACTGGCCAGCTTTCTTGATGATCGGGCCCCAGAGATCAATCTGAGACTGCAAAAACTTCGCGTGATAAGTCGCAGTTGCCTTGTCGGGGCTAACCGGGCCGGTTCCGAGGGCCTCAAAGCGCTTGATCACCTCGGGATCTTTCAACGCGGCATTCAACGCAGCGTTTAACTTATCCAGGGCTGCCTTTGGCGTACCTTTTGGCGCATACAGTCCGTGCCATACCGTGACTTCAAAATTGGGTAGGCCCGACTCTGCAACCGTCGGAAGATTCGAAAGCCCATCGGTCTTGAGTCGCGTCTTGGTGGTCACCGCGTAGCCCTTCACACTTCCCGCTTTGATCCGCTCGGTCGTGTTCGTGGTCTGATCACACATGAAATCCACCTGGCCGCCCATCAAGTCGGTCATCGCGGGGCCGGTGCCTTTGTAGGGAACGGTAGTCAGGTCGGTATCAAGGGCTGACTGAAACAACATGCCGCAGAGATGTGATGCCGCGCCCAGGCCTGCATTCGCCAGATTCCATTTCTTGGCATCTTTCTTCACGACCTGAATAAACTCTTTCATGGTCGCGGCGGGAAAATCTTTGCGGGCGACAAAAGTCATCGGAACCTCATTGATCAGGCCAATGTGCTCGAAGTCTGTCATCGGGTTGTAGGGCAGCTTACGATACAGCGCCGGTGCCGTGCTCATGCCGATGTGATGAATCAATACCGTATGGCCATCCGGCTTTGCCTTCGAGACGACCGAGGGCCCGCGGGTACCACCAGCGCCATCGAGGTTTTCAACCACGACTGGGCTATTCAAATGCTTGCGCATTGCCTCGGCCATGGTCCGAGCCACCACATCGGTGGGTCCGCCGGCCGTGAAGGGCACCACCACTTTAATCTCGCGATCGGGGAACGCAAATGCGCTCGATGCAGCAAATGCGGTGCCAACGACTGCAGCCGAAATAAGACGCTTAAATTTCATGACGACGCTTCCTCCTTAAGAGCTTGAGAGCGAGATTCTAAAGGCAGGATGTGGGGCCGACGATCACGTATACCCCTATGCCGCGCCCTTGCTTTCGGCCCCCTCAGGCCTGGCCGCGCCGCGATCGGCTGCGATGACCGAGCCGCTCCAGCAGGCCAATGGTCGAGATCAACAAATCGGGCTGAACGGCATCGCGCTCCCCCACTGGGGCAGACGCTACAAGAAACCGGACTGAGGCCAAGGGCTGCAACAGGTAATCTTTCGGCGGTGCGAGTAACAGACTGACCAGCGCACGTGCCATCAGCCACCACTTCCGCGATGTCCCCACCACCGCCCGTCGATGCACAACATCACAGTCGATGCCCCGAATCACCCGGCCAATATCGGCATAAATCAATCGGGCCGACATGATGGCCGGCCGGCAATCGCGGGGCAACGACGCAATCCCAGTCTCGGCCCGAACATAGAGCTGGTCGGCAACCTGGAGCAGTCGGGTAATCACGCCCGCCAGCGATTCGGAGTACTGCGGCCGACGCAAAAATTCCTGTGGGTCAATACCGGCCTCACGCAACCACCGCAGCGGAAGATAGATCCGTCCCCGACGAGCATCCTCGCCCACGTCCCGGGCGATATTGGTCAGCTGCATCGCCACACCGAGCTCACAGGCCCGGGCAATGGTCTGCGCCGAGCGCCCCCCCATGACCAGGGTCATCATGGCTCCAACGGTGCCGGCCACTCGCGCAGCGTAGTCATACAGTGCCTCGAGGGTCTCATAGTCCCGGCCGCTGGCATCCCACTGAAACCCCTCCAGCAGTGCCATCGGAATGGCCTTGGGTATAGCGTACTCGCGCACGATGGCGGCAAATGCAATATCCGCATCAATCAAAAAGGGCTCGCCGCGATAAATCGCTTCAAGCCGCTCACGCAGATAGTCCATCACAATCTCAATCGATGCGCCGGGCGGCATTTCATCCACAGCATCATCAGCAACACGACAAAAGGCATAGACCGCCGTGGCAGCATGCTTGAAACGCTGGGGAAGAATTCTTGAGGCCGCAAAAAATGAATGCGAGCCGGTTCGCATCAGCCGCTCACAGCTTGCGAGCACCTCGGCTGAGTGCAATGAAATGGGCTCACGCATACGCACGCGCCATCGTTTTGGGGTCCGGAATGACCGACTCCAAGGCCTTTGCGGATGCAATCACGCCGGGCATTCCCGCGCCCGGATGGGTGCTGGCGCCCACCATAAAGAGGCCGGCAATGTCTTCACTTTTGTTGTGCGGCCGAAACCAGGCACTCTGAATTAAAACCGGCTCAGGACCAAACGCTGCACCACGAAACGATAAAAGACGATCCTGAAAATCCTGAGGAGTCGTCATGAATGATTCGGTAATGTGCTGCTCGAACCCGGGCATGATGGTGCGATGAAGCGACTGGGCGATCGCCTGGCGATAGGGCTCTGCGGCCAATGACCAATCCACCCCACTCTGCAGATGCGGTACGGGAGATAGCACATAAAAGGCATCGTGGCCCGGCGGCGCCACCGACGGGTCACTGGCACTCGGCCGATGCAGATACAGGCTGAAGTCCTTGGCGAGAATCTTGCGCTTGAAAATATCCGCGAGCAGCTCACGATAGCGTGGACCCATCAAAATCATGTGATGCGGAATATCGTGGAACTGCTGACGCGTGCCGAAATACCAGACAAACAGACTCATCGAAAATTTTGTCCGCTCGATCTTGGCATCCGTCCAGTGTCGGCGATGCTCGGCAGGAATCAGGTATCGATAAGTCCATGCGGTATCCGCGTTCGACACAACAATTTCTGACTCAAGGATTTGACCATCGGCGAGGCGGACTCCATAGGCCCGCTGGTTGCGCACCAGAATCTCAGCGACTTCGGACTCACAGCGCACGCTGTTGCCTTGGCCCTTGATCAGGCCGACAAGTCCTTGAATCAACGCGCCGGTTCCGCCCATCGCCCAATGCACACCATGACGACGCTCCAGCGCATTGATCAGGGTGTAGGCACAGGTCACCGAAAACGGATTGCCACCAATCAATAGCGGGTGAAAACTAAAAACCATCCGCAGTTTGGGGTCGCGAATAAAACTCGCCACCCGGCTGTAAATCGTCTTCCAGGCCCGCATCCGCATGAAGTCCGGCAAGACAGCGATCAGATCTGACAACGTGACAAAGGAGATGCTGGCCATGCCCTCAAAGCCGAGTCGATAACATTTCTCAGCCTCCTGAAAAAACGCGTCATAGCCATCGAGGTCCTGTGGCGCAAAGCGCGCCACCTCTCGGCGCATGGCCTGAGCATCGCCGGAGTAATCAAACCAGGAGCCATCGTCAAACCGAATCCGATAGAAGGGATCAAGCGGCTTGAGCGTGATGTCGTCGGCAAATCGCTTGCCACAGAGCGTCCAGAGTTCTTCAAAAAGAAATGGTGCCGTCACGATGGTCGGCCCAGCATCAAAGACATAGCCACCACGGCGGTGAACGTAAGCCCGCCCGCCGGGGGCATCAAGCTTTTCGAGGACCGTTACCCGATAGCCCTTGGCACCGAGCCGAACCGCCGCAGCCAGCCCACCAAAGCCACTGCCGATCACGATGGCATGCGGCCGGGACGGGTGAGCAAGCGGGCTTTTCACTGGGACATTGTATGTGTAAGTTTTAGTTGACGGTTAAATCTGTCAGACAGAAAATGTCTCGATGAATCAATCCGTTACGACACGCGCCAGCCCCGACCCGATGGCCGTGGCGGAGCTGCTCA
>JAGWWC010000109.1 GCA_018970545.1 Betaproteobacteria bacterium
CGTAATCCTGATGTGATCAATGCCTACCTGGGCACCGAGCATTAAGAGAGGCAGAGAAAGTCATGGGATTTTTCTTTGAGACACTAATTGGCGGCCTGATGGCCGGAGTCCTTTATTCGCTGGTGGCACTCGGCTTTGTATTGATCTTTAAGGCCTCTGGCGTATTTAATTTCGCCCAAGGGGCCATGGTGCTCTTTGCCGCGCTCGCCATGGCACGATTCTCGGAATGGATGCCAGCGCTGCTGGGCTTTGAAAGTAAGCTTTTGGCCAATCTCATCGCGTTTGCCTTGGCTGCGATTTGCATGTTCGCAATGGCCTGGGTGGTGGAGCGGCTGGTGCTGCGGCCACTGGTGAACCAAGAGGGTGTGACACTACTGATGGCCACCCTCGGCGTGACATACTTTTTGGATGGTTTTGGCCAGACCATCTTTGGCAGCGCGGTCTATAAGATCGATATCGGTATGCCGAAAGAACCGATTTTCTTGCTGAAGTCGGTATTTGAGGGCGGCATTCTGATCAACAAAGAGGACCTCTATGCCGCGATTATTGCTGCCGGCTTGGTGGCTGCACTCACTGTCTTTTTCCAGAAAACACCAACGGGTCGGGCGCTGCGGGCGGTCGCCGATGACCATCAGGCTGCCCAATCCATTGGTATCCCACTGAATCGGATGTGGGTCATTGTCTGGTGTGTGGCTGGCGTCACGGCGCTGGTCGCCGGAATGATCTGGGGATCAAAAATTGGTGTGCAGTTTTCGCTCAGCACGGTGGCGCTCAAGGCCCTGCCCGTGATTATTTTGGGCGGGCTGACCTCGGTGCCGGGTGCCATCATTGGCGGCCTCTTGATCGGTGTTGGCGAGAAACTCTCCGAGGTCTACATCGGCCCAATGCTTGGCGGTGGAATCGAGATTTGGTTCTCTTATGTGTTGGCGCTGCTGGTGCTGCTGGTTCGGCCCCAGGGGCTTTTCGGCGAAAAGATCATTGATCGGGTCTGAGGGGAAAACGGCGTGATTTACAGAGAAAACGGCCAATTTAAGGTCAATTACCGGGCAGACCAGCAGATCTTCCCGATCGCGCAGGATCGCGTTTTCATCTTCGCACTACTGGCCTTTGCCTTCGTGGTGGTACCGATGCTCTCCAGCGACTACATGCTGAAGGCCATCCTGATTCCCTTTCTGATCCTGTCGCTCGCTGCCATCGGAGTGAACATCTTGGTGGGCTACTGCGGTCAGATTTCCCTGGGGTCCGGGGCCTTCATGGCTGTTGGTGCCTACATGGCCTATAACGTCTTTGTACGCATCGATGGCATGCCGCTCATCATCGCGCTGCTGTCGGGCGGCTTTTTTGCCACCATCGTCGGCGTAATTTTTGGCATCCCCAGCCTGAGAGTGAAAGGCCTATACCTTGCCGTTGCCACACTGGCAGCGCAGTTTTTCTGTGATTGGGCGTTCAGCCGCATTTCTTGGTTCACCAATAACAACTCCTCGGGCTCAGTCGCTGTCTCCAATCTGGAAGTGCTCGGCTGGTCAATCAATACTCCAGTCGACAAATACCTTTTCTGCTTGGGCTTTGTCGCACTCTTTGCCCTGCTGGCGAAAAATCTCGTTCGTTCTGCGATTGGCCGCCAATGGATGGCGATACGGGATATGGATGTAGCGGCCGCGGTCATTGGAATTCGGCCTGTCTATGCCAAGCTCACTGCGTTTGCCGTCAGCTCATTTATTGTCGGCGTGGCCGGCGCACTCTGGGGGTTTGTTCACCTCGGTTCATGGGAGCCCCTGGCGTTTTCGATTGACCGTTCGTTTCAGCTGCTTTTCGTAGTGATCATCGGCGGCCTGGGATCGATTATGGGCAGCTTTATGGGCGCGGCGTTTATCGTGATCCTTCCCGTGTTTCTAAATCAGGCCCTGCCCTTAGTGGGCAGCTTATTTGGTGTCGAGGTCTCGATCGCCATGATCTCGCACGCGGAATTCATGATTTTTGGTGCTCTGATTGTCTGGTTTCTGATCGCGGAACCCCACGGATTGGCCA
>JAGWWC010000110.1 GCA_018970545.1 Betaproteobacteria bacterium
TCCGCGCAAATGAGAGTGCCTCATCGCTATCCAACAGACTCTCGGGTGTCATATCTGATAACTGCGAGTCCAGCAGGGCCTGAGCCTCATCTTCAAGATGCTTGACCGGTATCGGCGGTGGCTTGGGCCGGGTCGACACCGAGGGTGGCCGGGCGGTTGCCGGAAGCGGCGTCGCATCGGCGACTGCCGCTAAAAAGAGCTCCTTATCGGAGTTCACGATTGCGCGAGTGCCTCGAGATAGCGCTGCGCATCGAGTGCGGCCATGCATCCGGTGCCAGCGCTGGTGACTGCCTGACGATAGACATGATCCTGTACATCGCCGGCGGCAAACACACCTGGAATATTGGTCGCAGTGGCATTGCCCTCCAGTCCGCTGCGCGTTTTGATGTAGCCATTATTCATCTCGAGCTGGCCGGCAAAGAGATCGGTGTTGGGCTTGTGCCCAATCGCGATAAACACGCCTTGGAGTGCGAGCTCTTGCGTGGCGCCGGTGCGCGCATGACGAATTCGCACGCCGGTCACGCCGCTTTGATCGCCTTGCACCTCGTCTAACACATGATCCCACTGCACACGGATATTGCCGCCCTGGGTCTTGGCCATGAGGCGATCCACCAGTATCGGCTCTGCACGGAATTTGTCACGACGATGAATCACGGTGACCTGCCGTGCGATATTGGAGAGGTACAGGGCTTCTTCGACTGCGGCATTGCCGCCGCCGACAACGCAGACATCCTGATTTTTATAAAAAAATCCATCACAAGTCGCGCAGCCTGATACGCCTTTGCCCATAAAGTTTTGTTCTGACGCAAGGCCCAGGTATTGGGCCGAAGCGCCGGTGGCAATGATCAGCGCATCGCAGCTATAGCTGCCCGCATCACCGGCAAGCAGCATCGGTTGGGTAGTGAGCGTCGCGGTATGGATGTGGTCAAAAACGATTCGCGTATCAAACGCTTCGGCATGCTCAAGGAATCGTTGCATCAACTCCGGCCCCTGCACGCCTTTCGGATCGGCCGGCCAGTTCTCGACATCGGTGGTGGTCATGAGCTGGCCACCTTGGGCCAGGCCGGTAATGAGTACCGGCTTGAGATTTGCGCGGGCTGCGTAAACGGCGGCCGTGTAGCCCGCCGGACCCGAGCCCAGGATGATCAAACGATGATGTTCGGGGGTGCTGGTGGCCATGTGATGGATTGCCTTTCAAGGGAATTCGTGGGGAGCGATCTGCCGCCGGCATTGAGATTAGGCGGGAATTGCTACAAAACGGCACAATTATAGAAATCATGGCAAGCCGCATCACCCGATCCGCTGCCCGCGCCAGTTCCAGGCGGGCCGACCGCAGAGCACAGGCTGCGGAGGGGGGCGGCACCGCCACAGAAATCTCAGGCCTGGGGGCCGAGCTACGCTGGCTGGGATACGGCCTTTTTTCCATTTGGATCTTTTTATCGCTGCTGTCCTGGTCGCCCGAGGATGCGGGATGGTTTCAGCAGGGTTCGCGCCAGATGCCCACCAATTGGCTAGGCCGTTTCGGGGCCTGGACTGCGGATTCATTACTGTTTGGTTTCGGATTTTCTGCGGGCTGGTTTGTGGTGCTGTCTGCGGCCCTTGCCTACGCGAGCTGGCGCTTGGCCCGCCAGCTGCGCGAAGTGCAACGCCTCGGTGTTACCGGCGGCACTGAGGTCAGCAGCCTATTTGTACCCATGGGAGCAATTCGGTGGATTGGCTTTGCGCTGCTTTTGGCTGGCAGTTGCACTCTCGAGGCGCAGCGTATCAGCTGGGGCGCAAGCCCAATTTCATTTATGCCAGGCGGTGTGCTGGGCAGCGTGGTGGGCAGTTTTGGTGATTGGGCCTTCGGCGCGATTGGCCTGACCTTGCTGTCGTTATCCATGATAGTTGCGGGCCTTGCATTGTTTTTCCGCTTCTCATGGCTGGATGTCACGGAGTGGGTGGGGCGCAAAGCGGAGGCCCTATTTGGCCTTGCGCGCAATCAGCTGGCCGAGCG
>JAGWWC010000044.1 GCA_018970545.1 Betaproteobacteria bacterium
TCAGGCCGCAAGCACCAAGGCCAAGCGCGCTGAACTGAAAGATATCCCGGGATTTGCGGAAACGTTTCTGGTCAACGGCCGCTCGCCTGAGGCGGGCAGTTTGTTCAAACAGCCGCGTCTTGCGAAAACACTTCAACGTATCGCCAAAGAGGGCACCGAGACATTTTATCGAGGACAGTTATCCAAGCTCATGGCCAAGGAGCTTGCGAAACTGGGCAGCCCACTTACTGCAATCGATCTGAATCGGCATCAGGCCCACCGGGTTGATCCACTGACGATAAGCGTTGGTATTCGATCCGAGCGCGCGGGCGGGCAGGCACAGCTCTTTAACATGGTGCCTCCGTCTCAGGGGGTCTTATCACTCATGATCCTTGGCATCATGGATCGGCTTAAAGGCTGGCACCACGGACCGGAGTCAGCCGAGTTTATTCACGCGCAGGTCGAAGCCACAAAGGCTGCATTTCGTATTCGCGACGCCCACCTCACGGATCGGGCGTTTATGAAGCGGGCTCCCAGTTCTTTGCTTGAGCCTGCATTCTTAGATCAACTCGCGGCCGAGATTTCCATGCAACGTGCGGCACCTTGGGGCAGTAAGTCCAAGCCAGGCGATACGATCTGGATGGGGGTCACCGATGCCCAAGGAATTGCAGTCTCGTTTATCCAAAGCATCTATCACGAGTTTGGTTCTGGAATCGTTTTGCCAGAGTCTGGCGTGAACTGGCAGAACCGTGGCTGCAGTTTTTCTTTGGATCCCGCCCATATCAATACGCTTGCCCCAGGAAAGAAGCCTTTTCACACGCTCAATGCCGGCCTGGCGCAATGCGCCTCGGGCAGCTCGATGGTCTATGGGTCCATGGGTGGGGATGGCCAGCCCCAGACCCAGGCCACCATCTTCAGTCGGGTGATGCAGTTTTCTGACCATCCCCAGCAGGCCATTGAGCGGCCGCGGTGGCTTCTGGGGCGGACCTGGGGCGCGGCATCCGACACCCTCAAGCTCGAATCGCGGTTCTCGCCGCAGGTTTTTGAGTCCCTTCGCGGTCTGGGCCACGAGGTTGAAGAGTTCGGCCCCTGGGATGAGTCGTTCGGACATGCGGGCATGATCGTGCGGCACGCCAATGGGGTGCTCGAAGGCGGCTATGACCCGCGCTCCAATGGCGCAGCGATTGCTTTTTAATTAGGGGTTTTTCGCAAAGAAATCAGGCATGATTCAAAGTTGAATTCAGGAAGTTGTAGGTTTCGGGGGTAAGCCCTAATTTTTTGGAGATTGGAATGAAAAAAACACTCGTAATGACAGCGTTGATGGTGTGTAGCTCATTGGCATTTGCTCATGGCTGCCCAGGCGAAATGAAGAAAATCGATGAGCGGCTGCCCTCTGCAAAGCTCGCTCCCGCAGAAATGTCGAAAGTAAAGGATCTGCGAGCCAAAGGTGAGCAGCTGCACAAAGATGGCAAGCACGCCGAGTCGATGTCGACGCTTGGCGAGGCCAAAAAACTGCTCGGCATTTAAGCCGGCCTCAGCCCCCCAAAAAGGCCCTCCTTGTGAGGGCCTTTTTTATCGTCAGCCTGTGACTGCGGCAAACTCTGCCATGAGTTTTTCCGGTTAAGATTTAATCTGAGTTACCTCATGGCGGGTGGCCTCACTTCGTGCCCCGGGCGGGCCCAATTCAGCACAAAAGGATTTCACAATGTTTCGTCGTCACTGGCTTCGTTACGCCGTTTTTTCTGTATCGCTGATCGCTATTTCTTCCGTGCAGGCCCAGCAGGTCTTCAAGGTTACGACCATCCCTGAAGAGGCGGCCACCGAGCAGCTCAGAAAATTCGGGCCGATCACGCGTTATCTGGAAAAGTCACTTGGCATGAAAGTGGAGTTCACGCCCGTTAATGACTATCCCGCCGCTGTCGAGGCCCTTGTGAATAAGCAGGTGGATCTGGTTTGGTTTGGGGGCTTCACCCATGTGCAGGCGCAGATTCGTTCGGGTGGGAAGATCATTCCGATTGCCCAGCGCGAAGAGGACACCAAGTTTCGATCGGTGTTTATTGCAAACAAAGACTCAGGGATTACCAAGCTTTCCGATTTAAAAGGCCGTCAATTTAGTTTTGGCTCGGCCTCCAGCACATCGGGCAGTCTGATGCCACGATCTTTTCTACTTGAAGCCGGCATTGAGCCTGAGCGTGATTTCAAGCGGATTGCTTATTCTGGCGCCCACGATGCAACAATTGCTTCGGTGGTGAGTGGCCGGGTGGATGCTGCGGCGCTGGACATCACGGTCTGGAATAAGTTTGTGTCTGACAAAAAAGTAGACACATCAAAAACCGACGTGTTTTACACCACGCCCCCATACTTTAATTACAACTGGTCAGTCCATGCCGACATGCCTGCGGCCCTTCGGGAGCGGATTACCAAGGCCCTGCTGGCTCTGGATATGAACACTCCAGAGGGCAAGGAGATCCTGACCCTGAATCGTGCAACCCGGTACATCGCAACAAAGCCCGAGAACTACAAGGGCTTGGAGCGGGCGGGCCGCAGTGCGGGGCTGATTAAATAATTGGATCTGTCATTAGATCAGGTCGAGGGGCGACATTGGGCAGCTGCTGCCCAGGCCCCTGCAGCAATCCGCACCCTGTCTCTGTCAATCTCGCGCGGCGAGCAGGTGGCGATCATCGGGCCTTCGGGCGCTGGTAAGACAACGCTACTTCAGCTGATGGCAGCAGCGCTAAAGCCGACAGGGGGTCAGTTAACCCTGAATCAGCAAAATCCTTGGGCGATTTCTACCGCCGCGCTGCAGCGGCTTCGCGGCCAGCTTTTTTATGCGCCGCAGACACCGCCACTGCCGCCGCGCCAACGGGTGATCACTGCGCTTACAGCGGGCCGTCTCCCGGCGCTCTCGTTTTTGCAAAGCCTTGGCCAGCTCATCTATCCCCGAGAGCCCCGTGAGGCCTTCTCGGCACTCGAGGCTTTCGATTTATCCGAAAAGCTCTGGGATCGTGTGGATCGGCTATCGGGTGGCGAGCGTCAACGGGTGGGCCTTGCGCGGGCGCTGATGTCGCCGGCAACCCTTTGGCTAGTGGATGAGCCGCTATCGGCCCTGGATCCAAAACGGGCCAGGCAGGCCATTGACACCTTGATCAGTCAGGCGAGTGCACGCCATGTGACGTTGGTGGTGTCGCTTCACCAGGTGGATGTTGCGACCAGTCGCTTTGCGCGCGTGATCGGATTGCGAGACGGAGGCTGCGCCTTTGATCTGCCCGCAAGCGCGGTCACGCAGCAGCGGCTTGCCGAGCTCTACGCCCAGCATGAGCACGAGTTAGCGGATGTGGCAGGCCCACGCTTTGATCTGCCGACTGAGCCCAGCCCGCCCAAGATCGTGCATTGCCGCTAGCTGTGGTGAGCCTGGCATCCGACCCCTCGCTTCGTGACCCCGCTTGGACTCGGCGCGTCGCTTGGGCTAGCTTCGCGCTGGTGCTAGTGATCCCCGCCCTGATTGCAACTGAATTTAAGCCCTGGATTTTTTTCAATGCTGACAATCTAAAAGTCACAAGCCGTTTTATTGAGGATTTTTTCCCGCCAGAGATCGGCGCTGAGTTTTTGCGGATGGTGATCGTTGAGGCTTGGCGAACGATTGCAATCGCGTCTGCCGGAATGGCGCTGGCGTTGGTTGTTGCAATACCGATGACACTGGCTGCAACCAGTGTGCTCTCGGTGTCATCGTTATCGGGCCGAATGCATGCGCTACCGTTTGGGTTTCGTCAGGCCCTGCGATGGATTTTGATTCTATTAAGAAGCATCCCCGAATTGGTCTGGGCCCTGGTATTTGTTCGGGTCGTGGGCCTCGGGCCTGCGGCCGGTGTATTGGCCATTGGACTGACCTATGCTGGCATGCTGGGCAAGGTTTACAGCGAGATTTTAGAAAGCGGTGATCCCCATGCCACCACCACACTGCTGCGTAATGGAGGCAGCCGGCTGCAGGCGTTTTTCTTTGGAGTGCTGCCTCAAAACGCCACTGAGCTCACTAGCTATACGGTCTATCGATGGGAGTGCGCGATTCGATCTTCTGCGGTCTTGGGCTTTGTGGGTGCCGGCGGGCTAGGCCAGCAGATGGATGCCTCCATGAAAATGTTTAATGGCGGTGAAGTCGCAACCATCTTGCTGGTCTTTATGGCACTGGTGGGTTTGGCCGATCTGCTGAGCGCCTGGCTAAGGCGGGTGATTCAATGAGGCCCGATGCCCGGCCCAATCCATGGCTGCGCTGGGACTGCTCGGTCTGCTGGGTCACCGTTGGCTTGGCGGTGCTGGTGGTGGCCAGCTTTTGGTCACTGGATTTGCAGTTGGGCCGTCTTTTTTCTGTGGAGAGCGCGAAGCGCATGGGCCGATTCTTTGGCGAATTGCTCTCGCCAAATATTGATCCGAAATTTCTCACCAAACTTGCTGTCGCCAGCGTTGAGACACTTGCGATGTCTGCCTTGGGAACACTGCTGGCGGCGGTGTTTGGCCTGATGCTGGCGATTCCCGCGAGCAAAAGTCATCGGGATGATCCTGCGCGTTGGCGGTGGATAACTCGACTTGTGCTCAATGCCCTGCGCTCGATTCCGGAGCTGGTATGGGCCGCCTTGATTCTGATCTCTGCTGGTCTTGGACCGTTTGCAGGAACGCTTGCGCTTGCGCTACATACAACGGGTGTTTTGGGCCGATTGTTTTCCGAGTCGATTGAAAATGCGCCACAAGGTGCCGCGTATGCATTGCGTGCTCAGGGAATCCCCGAAGGCAGAATCTTTCTCTATGCAACACTGCCTACCGTATTGCCACAGCTGCTCTCCTACACGCTGTATCGCTGGGAAAACAATATCCGTGCTGCAGCAGTGCTTGGCGTCGTCGGCGGTGGCGGACTGGGCCAGATGCTCGCTTTTCACATGGGACTTTTTCAGATGCAAGAGACCAGCAGCATTTTGATCGCCATGATCATTTTGGTGGTATTGGTCGACAGTCTGTCTTACCTAAGCCGTCGTGTGATGTCCCGATAGAAACTCTATCTGGCGACTTCAATCAGAATTTCGTTACGCCGCCGCCAAGGCAGGGTAAAGGGGTCGTTGTAACGGGCGACCTGCGGCGCGCCGACGATTCGCAATTGCTTTGTTTTTGCCCAGGAGGCTAGCCGTCCGGTAGCCTCTTCAATCGCAGATTCGGTGGTCCAGCCGCTGAATTGAATCGCTACGACATCATGTTCGCCCACACGTCTGAGATTCACTTCGGTGTTATTGGGTCGGGGGAGCGATCCGAGGTTCTCGGAACTGGGCATCACAAAATGCAGCCGCCAGCCACCCTCTTTGGGCTCGACCGTCACGGGGGCAGTCATTGCAATTTTTTTGCTACCTCCTGCCTGCGCCGTGTTATCGCCAAAGATATAGCCTGCGACCCGACGAAAGCCAGTCCGGCTGGCCGCATCAAAGCTGCCCTCCAGTGTGGTCTCTGCAACAACAAAGCCAGAGTAGCGGCGATGTTCGAAAGGCGGCTCGCTCAGAAGCGTTTGATAAGGGGGTTCTTCAATTGCCATGACAGAGCTCGCGGCGATAGTTAGGGTGGCTGCCGCCATTTGGCGAATCAGTTTTGTAAGCGACATCTTTATCACAAGAACGTTTCGATCAAGACTAACGGTTTTTTTCAAGATGAGATCGTCCGCCATCGATATGCAGGATCTCGCCAGTCATCCACGCTGAATCATCCGATAGAAGAAACGCCGCCGCCTTGGCCATTTCTATGGCATTGCCGAGCCGTGGAAGTGGGTGCATAGCACCAATCATTTCCGCCATTTTTTGGTTTTTTGTCATGGACTCGGCAAGTGGTGTGTCGGTAAGGCTTGGGGCAATCGCATTCACACGCACTTTCGGCGCAAGCTCAGCCGCAATGGAGCGCGTTAAGCCCTCTACCGCCGCTTTTGCTGTACCGATTGCACTGTGATTTGAAAACCCCCGCGATGCTGCGACTGAAGAAAACAAAACAACCGCACCGAGGTGCTGGGCCAATATTGGTGCGGCCGTTTGAATTGCGATAAATGCCCCGATCGTGTTGATCTCAAGGCTGTTCCGCAGATCCTCTACAGTGGTTCTGGCGAGCGGCTTGATATCGATGGTGCCAACGCAGTAAGCCATTCCATGAAGACCTTTCGCGCCCGCCAAGGCGATGGCATCGCGAATGCTCTGATGGTCTCGCACATCAACGGTGAGGACCTGTTCCTTGGCGAGGGATGTCTGCTGATTTTTTTCTGGCTTTGACGTGGTGGCCATCACGTGATGGCCCTGCGCGACCAATATGTCGGAGAGGGCACCGCCGATTCCTCCGATACCGCCGAAAATTAAAAAGGTTTTCTGGGCATTCATATTGATGACTTTCTGCGTTGAAATTTCTGCAGCGCGGGCCGCAATTTGAGAAAAATTCGATAACTGACTTCGAGCGCGCCCGGCACCCCTGGAGTGCGACACAGTCGGGCAAGCCAGCGCCAGCCAGGTAATGCTGCCCAGACTTCGATGAATGCGCGCGCGCCGCTGACAATTTTGCCATCGGGCCGTTGTACATGAAAGCGCCTTAACAGAGTTTCCCGCGGCAGGGGTAGGCTGAGCGAGTTGGCCGTCTGCGCGACATCGAGCCAGTCGATCGCTTGCTGTCGGTCCGCGCGCTGATACAGCGCGATTTCTTTGCTGCAAGCGGGGCAGGCACCGTCGAAAAAAACCTTAAGCCGGGTCATGACGGGCTCTGGTAGCGGCAGGTTTTTTGCGGCATGCATCCGAGCAATATTTCACGCTCTCCCAGTTTTTGGCCCATGCCTTTCGCCAGACCATTGCCCGGCCGCAGGCTTGGCAGGGCTTGCTGGGCAGGAAAGACTTGTTGCCGCGAAACGATTCCATTTGCATTACGAATTCAGATTAATGATCAATAAGTGAAGCAAGACCGCTGGCTCACGTGGGGCTAAAGGGCCGCCCACCCCACTGGATTGTCCTTGAATTATCCAGTCTGTACTGTCTGGCATCTATGGCGGGCGGGGAGGGATTTATAGCCTATCCCCTCGTTATCGGGGGGATAGGCAGGCCGGAACGGGCGCTGGGAGGATAATAGGGGACTCTTTTCAAACCATTTTTTTAAAAGGAAACAAGATGGCCATGACGTTTCAGCGCTATCACGCAGCAATGCTGCTGAAGTACAGCGGTATCAGTTTTATTGCTGGCGCGGTCAATCACGGATTCTTCAGCGGCGAGCGCTCCCTTTGGACAGCTGTGATCGGCATGATTCTATTTGTGATTGGCGCTGTAATGGAGCATCGAATGTCACATTCGCAAGAGCAGGGACAGTCGCAGGGGCTGTTGCGTGCGCTAATCATTGGCACTTTTCTCTCTGTCGGATTGGGTTTTTTCACTGGTGGCTTGCAGCACTTTCCTGACTCTCCCTCGCGGAGCGCTTGGGTAGTGCCGCTCGGATTTTTTGTCTCGGTCGTTGCATTTGCCTTTGATACATCGCATAAGTGGAGAACCAGCAGCCTAGTTTACTCGGTCGCAGTCGGGATATTTGTGACAGCCGGCAGCTATGGCGCATGGCAATGGCTTGAGCACAACCCTGACTGGCTTGGGGTTCATGCTCACGGTCATCACAGTGAGCAGGCCAGCAGCTCTTCGTTAACGGCGCTCAAGGTAGACCGCACTCTTGAAATTCAAATGGACGACAAATTTCGATTTATGCCGGGTAGTGTCGCGGTAAATGCGGGCGAGACTTTAAAGCTGATTGTCCGCAATATCGGCAAGGTGCCTCATGAGCTTGTCGTGGGATCCGAGTTAGAAATTCAAAACCACGCAAAACTGATGAAGACCGGTATCGCGCACGATGAGCATCACGCGTCAGGGGCGGCCATCACGGTGGCGCCTGGCGCAACCGGGGAATTAGTGATTCGTTTCGCGGCCTCCGGCTCGTTTGAGATGGCTTGTTTGATCCCCGGGCACTACGAGGCTGGAATGCGTGGCGTGGTGAAGGTGGCGATGGCACCAGCGTCAGCGCAAAAGCCTGCGCATGATCACAGCAGCCACAAGCATTGATTCGCATGTGTTAGATGTCTCTCCCGATAGCTACATGAGGATTCGCGCCGTTTCTGAGGCTGACTATGATCAGTGGTTGCCTTTATGGCGCGACTATCAAGGCTTTTATAAGACTACGATTGATGAGAGCACAAGCGAAACAATCTGGAAGCGCTTCTTGGATCCGGCCGAGCCCGTTTGCTGTGCGGTGGCAGAGGATGAACACCAGCTGATAGGAATCGTGCACTTCATCTTTCATCGTAGCTGCTGGACTGAAGGCGACTACGTTTACTTGCAGGATTTGTTTGTTGACCCCAGCATTCGCGGCAAAGGTGTTGGCCGCGCGCTGATTGAGCATGTGGTTGCAAGAGCGCGTGAGGCGGGCGCTTCACGTGTTTGGTGGCTGACCCATGAATCGAATGGTCAGGCGATGCTACTGTATGACCGCATCGCTGAAAAAAGCGGATTCGTGCAGTATCGAAAACTGCTTTGATGCCGCTCGGCCTCGTTTTGCTCGACCCAAAAACTTAAAGTTCGTTGTTGAGAAAAAACCCCGATAGTTCGAGGGCAGGGCCTTGAATGGCGACCCGGGAGCCCGAAACTTATCGCTCCCAGAAGATGCTGATTCCTTATTGTCGCGAGCCTTCGGTCAGGCGTCGGCCTAACGAGATGGCGTAACTGACTGCACGATCGGTGAGCATGGGGTCTGAAGAGCCCTCGATGCCCTTTGGAACGCGGTTAGGATCGAACGTGACATTCAAGCAATCGCCACCAGCGTCTGGTGAAACCGATATTATCTTGAGTGTGCCCAATAATACTTTCTTACGACCTGCTGGCAGGGGCACCGTAGCGTTATTGATCACATCACCGGCCTCGGCGACTTCAAGATTGAAATGAAAGGCAACACTGCCTGCGCGAACGCGCTCGCGTAGGTCGTCAAACAAGAAGTTGGCACCCTTGGCTTTGGCTTCCTCGTCGGTTAAGCCCTGAACGCCATTAACAGGCTCAAAGACCCACTTTCCCCAGGTTTTGACTCCTCTGGAATTGGTAAACCCAAACCCATGAACCCCCCAGTACCGGACGGAAGCAAAGCTGGCCGGAACTGGCTGCGAGGCATAGTACTTTCCTTGCTCTAAAACAATGGGATTTGCATCGACAAATGCTTTTACTTTCGCGGGGTCGGCTACTTTTGTAACGGGATCTGGCTGTAAAGACTGTAATCGACCGAGAAGCTGCTCAGGGGTGGCGGCTCCAAATATTGGCGCCGAGATGTTTCCGTGATGCCAGACTTCTCCGCCCGGCATGTCAAATTGCAGCGCCATATTGCGTTGAGACTTGGTGTTATCGGCAGCCCGAGGGTTTGCTCCTCCGATGGAAAACCGCGCGATCACGGGTATGGGCTTGCCTGAGAAAACCGAAGCGGTTGATAGTGAACGCGCTTCCGCACTTCCGAGAAACTCAGCTTTAGCGCATACCCCCTTTGCGCCCGAGCGACGATAGCCGTCGAATTTTCCATTGGTCGCTTCAAATGCATCGACCATGCGAGTGGGGTCGACTTGAGCGTGTACGGGGAGAGCAAAAGTGACGAAAAACGCGCCAGCCAGTAGGCACTGAACATTAAATTTCTTCACAAAATCTCCCTGAGTGGTTGAGAGCGAATGCTCATGTCGCATGAGCATAAACCAATGACGCCGCTGAGCGCCTTTGTTTATCTAGGTATTTTCTTTGACCAAACGAAAAAAAACTTTGCGTTTTCGAAATGCTCTGTCGCAGAGCATAATTTTCGGTCGCTTTAACGTCAAGTTAAAGCGTTGATTTTCTTACGAAAATTTGAAGTGGTGGACGCGCCAAGTTTCGAACTTGGGACCCCCGCCGTGTGAGGGCGGTGCTCTACCACTGAGCTACGCGTCCGATACGTCTCTAAAAGTCGCTAAAGACACTAGCGCGATCATAGTCTGAGGTGACAGATCTGGCAAAGGATTGGGCCGGGTTACGTCAATCAAAGCTGCCTAACCCCCATTTTCACCAAAAAAACCGACACTGCCAGAGCAGGCCCTGATCAGGCAGTGTCGTGTAACCCGACACTTCGCGGGAAGGGCCTGGGTTGGCGGGGTATCTTGCTTGCGCTCTGTCAATTGGAACTCTCTAATCCCTAGATGAGTATCAAGGCCCAGACCATGGCGGCATTCAGAATCGCGCCTAGCACCGCTGCGCTGCCCATATCTTTAACTTTTTTTGACAGATGATTATGTTCAATTGAAATGCGGTCAATTGTCTTTTCGATTGCTGTGTTTAGCAGCTCCACAATGATTACCAATACTAGCGAGCTAATCATCAAGGCCTGCTCAAATCTGGTATCTCCTAAGTAAAACGCGGCGCCAACGAGCACGGGCAAGAGCGCTACCTCCACCTTGATGGCTTCCTCGGATCTCCAGGCGGCTCCAAAGCCCTCAATGGAGTAAAGGAACGCGGAGACGAGCCTTCGGCGAGTAAGCTGCAAAATGCCCTTGATCATCGGTAACTCCCTTTATTGAAGATGCACTGAGGTCATCACCTCAGACCCAGCACCGACTGCGGCAGGTATCGCAATCCAACACTCATCCATCGACCGGATGTGGGCCCATCGAGCTGCCCGCCAAGGGTTGCATCAATCTGAAGCAGATCCTTCACCACAAAGTAGCGAACACCAGCTTGAAAGAATGGCTGGTTCCGATGATCTCCAAATGTCTCGGCAATCAGGTGTAGCCGCTCGGTGGCGTGTTGCTCAAGTCCCAGCCCCCAGGTGCCGCGGGTTTCTCGGGTCGTGTCATAGCGCAGGGCGCCGAAATTGACATGCAGGGCTTGCCTGCCGTTTTGGCTTAAAAAGGAAATGGGCAGGTAGGCATAGTGATTGCCCCACAGATTGGGTCCCGCAGCCGCACTCGGATGGGCGATTTTCCCTACCGCTAAGCCCCAGCCCACACCGCCTGGGGCCATCTCCTGAAATAGGGTCTTGGCCTGTAATACGTAGTCCTGAGTAGCGCGACCGCTTTGTCTTGCCTGACCCGCCCCGAGCGTGAACTCAAGGTTTCCGGTGGGGTTACACGCCGGGAGCGCCCAAAACTCAGTGCTCGAGGAATAGACCCTGCTCCAGGACTCCAGCTGACAGCTCTGCGGTAATGCGAGACGGGCATCGTCCGTTACAAAGGGGCGGGCGGGAAATGCCGGTTTCATTCCGAGTAACAAAGAAACAATAAGAATTACGCGGTAACTGAGGAGAGGAAATCTCAAGGACCAATTCATTAGCAAAGTTTAAATGAGTTTTCTGACTCAGCCGTCTTTTTAAAGAAACCTTCATAAAACTTTCACGGAAATGTAAAAGAGCACGATGACACTATCGGACTCATGAAGCCCCATGAGCCCATTGACTTTAATTCTGCCCCAAACCGCTACCGTACTATCTTTATTTCCGATATCCACCTTGGCACCTCGGGCTGCAAGGCGGAGTTCCTACTGGATTTTCTAAAATCTAACGAGTCCCGCTATCTTTACTTGGTTGGGGACATCATCGATGGCTGGCAGCTGAAAAAGGGTTGGTACTGGAAGCAGAGCCACAACGATGTCATCCAGAAAATCCTGAGAAGAGCCCGTAAAGGCACGAAAGTCACCTATATCGCCGGTAATCACGACGAGGCGATCCGACAGTTTGCTGGCCTTGCCTTCGGTGAGATTGATATCGTGAATGAGGCAGTGCATGAGACGGCTGATGGCCGCAGGCTCTGGGTTACACACGGGGATTTATTCGATGGGGTAATTCAGCATGCTAAATGGCTGGCCTATCTTGGGGATAGCCTTTACACCTTAATTCTTCGACTGAATCATCACTTCAATCAGCTACGCAATCGCTTTGGACTCTCGTATTGGTCTTTGTCTCAGTATCTGAAGCACAAAGTCAAGAATGCAGTCTCATTTATCACGGATTTTGAGGAGGTCGTCACCGCGGAGGCGAGTCGACGTGGCTACGACGGTGTGGTCTGTGGCCATATTCATAAGCCACAGATTCGCGATATCAACGGCATTCTGTATTGCAACGACGGAGATTGGGTCGAGAGCTTATCTGCTCTCGTTGAGACCCACACCGGAGAGCTAAAGATTATTTTTTGGCCGTATCGGCAGTCTCAGTTAACCGAGGAAACGGAGCCTCTTCATGTCGCGTAAGTTTAGTCGTGTCCTGATCGTGACCGATGCTTGGCATCCCCAGGTCAATGGTGTGGTGAGAACACTGATGAGCACCGCCTTTGAGCTAAGGAAAAAAGGGCTCAAGGTGGAGATGATTACCCCAGCACTTTTTAAAACCTTACCCTGTCCAAGCTATCCGGAGATACGTTTATCGCTCACCACTTCGCGCCGTGTCGAACGACTCATTGAGCAGATGCGGCCTGATGCGCTGCATATCGCGAC
>JAGWWC010000111.1 GCA_018970545.1 Betaproteobacteria bacterium
ATCGGCAGCAGGCTTGGCTGGCCACCAAGGGTGATCCAGAACCCTTCGACCGCAGCCACGACATCGTTGGTGGATTGCGGCAGGCGGCTGATGAGCACCCGGGCTGACTGAAAGAGATCTGCGCGGGCGTCTGCCGGGCCATGCTTCTCCGACCCTGCCATGGGGTGAGACGAGACAAACACGCTGGCAAGGCTGCCGAGGCGATTTGCGGCCCGAAGAACACCTGATTTCGTGCTGCCGATGTCGGTGATCCAGGTGATGGATTGGTGCGGTTTGAGCGCGCTCGGGAGACTCGATAGTTCGGAAAAAATCTCGCCGTAAGTGCTCACTGGGCTGGCGATGACGATTGCAATCGCGCAGCGGTCTTCTTGAGATGAAAACTGCAAGCACAGCTGCGGTAGCTGCGCAAGCGACTCTGCCTGGGCATCAATCTGACCCAGCGATACCGCTTGCTGGGCGGACCGGCTGTCAATACCAAACACATGCTGAGCGATTCCACGGCGCTTCGCTGCTTGGGCGATACTCGCGCCCATGAAGCCTGTGCCAATGATGATCAGAAAATCCAAGGGCGCAGACGATGTCATAAGCCTGCTGCCCGTATCAACGGCCAGAGGCCGCAGCAATCACTTCGCGTAAGGCCTGAATGCATTTTGTATTTTCCTCGCGCGTGCCAATCGATACCCGCAGCCACTGCGGCAATCCGTAATTGGCCACAGGCCGCGTGATCACGCCCTTGGCCAGCAGCGCCTGAAACACATGCATGCCGGCATCGGCCGCATCGCCCATTTTGATGAGCAGGAAATTGCCCCACGAAGGCACATACGGTAAGCCAAGTGCATCTGCGGCGGCGATGAGCTGCTGTAAGCCCTCTTGATTGACACGCCGACTTGTCGCTAAGAACACCTCATCAAAGAGCGCCGCGCAGGCGGCGGCCTGGGCCAATGAGTTCACATTAAAGGGCTGACGGATGCGATTCAGTAAATCCGTGATCCCCGGCTGCGCCACGCCAAAGCCAATGCGCAGGCCCGCCAAGCCGTAGGCCTTTGAGAAAGAGCGCGACACCAAAAGATTTGGCATGTCCGATACCCACTCAAAAGCGTTGTAACGATCTGCATCGCTGAGATATTCGGTGTAGGCCTCATCCAAAATCACCAGCACACGCTGCGGAAGATCACGAAGAAAGGACTTCAGCTCAGCGGCAGGAATAAATGTGCCAGTGGGATTATTCGGATTGGCGACCCACACAATGCCGGTGTGCTCATTGACCGCCTGACGCATTCCCGCCAGATCATGGCCAAGGCCAGAAGTCGCCGGCACTACCACGGCCTTTGCGCCAGTAGCCTGAGTGGCCAGCGCGTACACCGCAAATGAATGTTGGCTGTAGACCGACTCCCGATCGGGCTGCAAAAAAGCGTGGGCCGCCAGCTCAAGAATATCGTTGCTGCCATTTCCCAGCGTGACCCAGTCGGCAGGAATTTCGAATCGCTTGCTGATGGCAGCCTTCAGCTCAAAGCCGTTGCCGTCTGGATAGCGGCCCAGATCAGCTGCCGCAGCCAGCATGGCATCGCGGGCCTTGGGGCTCATGCCCAAGGGATTTTCATTGGAAGCCAGCTTCACGATCTGCGACTCTTGAAAACCAAATTCGCGTGCGATTTCCGAAATCGGCCGGCCGCCCTGATAGGGGGCAATGCCCCGAACATATTGGGGTGCCAATTGGCTGGGGGAATCCATCATGTCAGTGTGCTGAGTGAAGAAGCGGGTACGAACCCAGGTCTTTATAAAAGGCAGCCTGCTTGCGAATCTCTGCCAACGCCAAAGCCACATTGCTGTCATTGCGGTGGCCCACCAGATCCACATAGAAATGATATTCCCAGGTGCCTTGGCGAGCAGGCCGTGACTCAAACCGCTTCATCGAGACGCCATGCCGAGCAAAGGGCTCGATGAGCGCCAACATGGCGCCCGCCTTATC
>JAGWWC010000045.1 GCA_018970545.1 Betaproteobacteria bacterium
TGGCCCGCACCGATGCCCTGGCCGTCGAGGGCCTTCAATCCGCAATTGATCGGGCCTGCGCCTGCGTTGAAGCCGGGGCCGATGCAATCTTTCCGGAGGCCATGACCGAACTCGCCATGTACCAACAGTTTGTTGGGGCTGTGAAGGTGCCGGTGCTGGCCAACATCACTGAATTCGGCGCGACCCCGCTTTACTCCGTGGATGAGCTCAAGGCCACCGGAGTCGGGATTGTGTTGTATCCGCTGTCGGCCTTTCGGGCAATGAACAAAGCAGCGCAGACGGTCTATGAGGCCGTTCGACGTGATGGGACCCAGCGCCAAGTGGTGGCCATGATGCAAACCCGCGAGGAACTCTACGACTCAATCGGCTACTGGGATTTCGAAAATAAGCTCGATGCCTTATTTTCCAAAAAATAATTTCGACTGACTCTGCCTTTTTTTATTTCACCTCTGTCTCATCAAACTGCTATGCCACCCACCTCTCAATCCCCAGCGAATACGGCCGCCGAGGCCGCCATCCCAAAAGCAAAAAAATCAGTTGCGCTGTCTGGCATCACCGCAGGCAATACCGCACTGTGTACGGTCGGCCGCACGGGCAATGATTTGGCCTATCGCGGCTACGACATTCTGGATCTCGCCGATGTCTGCGAATTCGAAGAAATTGCCTACTTGCTGGTCCACGGAAAATTACCCAACCGGCCCGAGTTAATCGGCTACAAAAACAAACTGCGTGCGCTTCGAGGCCTTCCCGCCAATGTGATGGCCACCCTCGAGGCCCTGCCCGCATCCAGCCACCCGATGGATGTGATGCGTACCGGTGTCTCAGCGCTCGGCTGCAATATTCCAGAAAAAGAAGACCACAGCGCTCCCGGCGCCCGCGATATCGCTGATCGGCTCATGGCCTCTTTGGGCTCCATGCTGCTGTACTGGTATCACTACAGCCACAATGGCCGGGCCATCGATGTGGAGACCGATGATGACTCCATCGGCGGCCACTTCCTGCATCTGCTGCACGGGCGTCGTCCGCCACAAGACTGGGTCCAGGCGATGCATACCTCACTGATCCTGTATGCAGAGCACGAGTTCAATGCCTCTACATTTGCTGCCCGTGTCATTGCCGGCACTGGTGCTGATTTTTACTCCTGCATCACCGGTGCCATCGGTGCCCTGCGCGGCCCCAAGCATGGTGGAGCCAATGAGGTCGCCTTCGAAACGCAAAAGCGCTACAACTCGCCCGATGAAGCCGAGGCCGATATCCGACGCCGGGTGGAGAACAAAGAAGTCATCATCGGATTTGGTCACCCGGTTTACACCATCGGTGATCCACGCAATAAAGTGATCAAAGAAGTGGCCCGCAAGCTCTCACGGATGGCCAATGACATGAAGATGTTCAATATTGCCGAGCGGCTCGAGACGGTCATGTGGGACGCCAAAAAAATGTTTCCCAATCTCGACTGGTTCTCTGCCGTCAGTTACCACATGATGGGTGTGCCCACCGCTATGTTCACGCCGCTTTTTGTGATCTCGCGGACCTCCGGCTGGAGCGCCCATGTGATTGAGCAGCGGCAAGACGGCAAGATCATTCGGCCAAGCGCCAATTACACCGGTCCCGAAGATCAAAAATTCGTCCCCTTAGATAAGCGCAAGTAAATATGAATGCGGCGTTTCGTAAACCTCTGCCGGGCACCTCACTGTCTTATTTTGATACGCAGTCGGCCATCGAGGCCATTGCCCCCGGCGCCTATCAGCGGCTGTCTTACACCGCCAAGGTTCATGCTGAAAATCTCGTTCGACGCTGTGATCCAACGATCCTGACCGACTGCCTGCGGCAGATTGCAGAGAATCGCCGCGATCGAGACTTTCCGTGGTTTCCCGCCCGTGTCGTCTGCCACGATATTCTCGGCCAGACGGCCTTGGTGGACCTCGCCGGCCTACGCGATGCGATCGCCGAAAAAGGCGGCGATCCTGCCATGATCAATCCCGTGGTGCCCACCCAGTTGGTTGTGGACCACTCACTGGCAGTGGAGTGCGGCGGGTTTGATCCTGACGCATTTGCGAAAAATCGCGCTATCGAAGATCGCCGTAACGAAGACCGCTTTCACTTTATCGAGTGGACCAAGCGCGCGTTTCAAAATGTTGATGTCATTCCCCCGGGTAACGGCATCCTGCATCAGATCAATCTTGAGCGGATGTCGCCGGTCATTCAGGTCCAAGATGGTGTCGCTTACCCTGACACCTTGGTCGGGACCGATAGCCACACGCCAATGGTGGATGCGCTGGGCGTCATTGCCATCGGCGTTGGCGGCCTTGAGGCCGAGAGCGTCATGCTCGGACGCGCCTCCTGGATGCGGCTGCCGGAAATTGTCGGTGTCAGACTCTCCGGCCAGCCAGCGCCCGGCATCACCGCAACCGATATCGTGCTCGCGCTGACTGAGTTTTTACGTAAAGAGCGTGTCGTCTCGGCTTATCTGGAATTTTTCGGCGATGGCGCAGCCAATCTCACCCTCGGTGATCGCGCCACGATTTCGAATATGGCCCCTGAATTTGGAGCGACTGCAGCGATGTTTTATATCGATGAGCAGACGATCAAGTATCTGCGTCTGACTGGCCGTGACGAGGACTTAGTACAGCTTGTGGAGACCTACGCACGCCAAACCGGCCTCTGGGCCGAGCAGATGCAAGCCGCCCAATACGAACGGGTGTTATCGTTTGACCTCAGCTCAGTAGTCCGCAATATTGCCGGCCCCTCAAATCCACACAAGCGGGTTGCCACAGCCGAACTCGCAGCAAAGGGCATCGCAGCGCCGTATCAGGAAACCGCGGGCCAGATGCCGGATGGCGCAGTGATCATCGCCGCAATCACCAGCTGCACCAACACCAACAATCCGCGCAATATGATCGCGGCCGGGCTGCTGGCACGAAATGCGAACCGGGCCGGCCTGCTGCGCAGGCCCTGGGTGAAGACCTCGCTGGCGCCAGGCTCAAAGGCGGTCGCACTCTACCTCGAAGAGGCCGGCCTACTTGCCGAACTCGAGAAGCTGGGATTTGGGGTGGTCGCCTTCGCCTGCACCACCTGCAACGGTATGAGCGGTGCGCTTGATCCCAAGATTCAACAAGAGATCATTGAGCGGGATCTCTATGCCACTGCCGTGCTCTCAGGCAATCGCAATTTCGATGGCCGTATTCATCCCTATGCCAAGCAGGCCTTTCTGGCCTCCCCACCACTGGTTGTGGCTTATGCACTGGCGGGTTCAGTGCGCTTTGATATTGAAAAAGATGTGCTTGGCACCGATCCATCGGGCCGGCCCATTCGACTGGCAGATCTCTGGCCGAGTGACGCCGAAATCGATGCGGTCGTCACCGCAAGCGTCAAGCCAGAGCAATTTCGTCGTGTCTATGAGCCGATGTTCGCGATACGAACAGAATCCACACAGCCCATCAGCCCGCTGTATCACTGGCGGCCCAAGAGCACCTATATTCGACGGCCGCCGTATTGGGAGGGTGCGCTCGCAGGGGTTCGCACACTAAAAGCCATGCGGCCATTGGCGGTGCTGCCCGATAACATCACCACCGATCACCTCTCCCCATCCAACGCCATCCTGCCCGATAGCGCTGCTGGCGAATATTTGGCCGAGATGGGACTACCAGAGGAGGATTTCAATTCCTATGCGACCCACCGTGGCGATCATCTCACTGCCCAACGGGCCACGTTTGCCAATCCGAAACTCATCAATGAAATGGTGGTCGTGAATGGCGAGGTCAAGCAGGGCTCACTCGCCCGTGTTGAGCCGGAAGGAAAAATCATGCGGATGTGGGAGGCCATTGAAACCTATATGAACCGCAAACAGCCCCTGATCATCATTGCGGGGGCAGACTATGGCCAGGGATCTTCGCGGGATTGGGCCGCCAAAGGCGTGCGGCTTGCGGGCGTGGAAGCCATCGTCGCGGAGGGATTCGAACGCATTCATCGGACCAATCTCGTCGGCATGGGCGTACTGCCGCTGGAATTTGAATCCGGCACAACCCGGCACACACTGGGTATTGATGGCACCGAAACGTTCGATGTCATCGGCGAACGCAAACCCAGGGCTACCCTGACCCTGGTCATCCATCGTCGAGATGGTGCGCGCCTGGAAGTACCAGTCACCTGCCGACTCGATACTGCCGAAGAGGTCTCCATTTATGAGGCGGGCGGTGTGCTGCAACGCTTTGCGCAAGATTTCCTTGAGGCCAAAAAGGCGGCCTAAATCGCCCGCCAGCCTCTTCATCAATTCAGCCCCCGTCTTCACAATGCATCCTCCTCCGCAAATCAAAATTCCCGCAACCTACATGCGCGGCGGCACAAGTAAGGGGGTCTTCTTCTCACTGACCGATCTTCCTGCTGCCGCACAGGTGCCTGGCCCGGAGCGCGATGCGATTTTGTTGCGGGCCATCGGCAGCCCGGATCCGTATGGCAAACAAATCGATGGCATGGGCAACGGTTCCTCGAGCACCAGCAAATCGGTAATTCTCTCCAAGAGCCAGCGGCCTGATCACGACGTGGATTACCTGTTTGGCCAGGTCGCCATCGACAAACCGTTTGTCGACTGGAGCGGAAACTGTGGAAACCTCTCTGCGGCAGTCGGACCTTTCGCCATTCGCAATGGATTTCTCGATTCCAGCCGCGTGCCACACGACGGCGTCGCCACCGTGAGAATCTGGCAAGCCAATATCAGCAAAACCATCATTGCCCACGTGCCAATCGTTGCTGGCGAAGTCCAAGAGACCGGCGACTTTGAATTGGATGGGGTCACCTTTCCGGCAGCGGAAGTTCAGCTTGAGTTCATTGACCCCGCCGATGAGGGCGACGATGCCAGCGGTGGCGCCATGTTTCCCACCGGAAACCTGATCGATCAACTCGAAGTGCCGGGCCTTGGGCCGCTTCCGGCCACCATGATCAATGCAGGCATACCGACGATTTTTGTCAACGCAAAAGATATCGGCTACACGGGCACTGAGCTGCAAGATCAGATCAACAACGATACAAAAGCGCTTGCCATGTTCGAGGCCCTGCGCGCCCACGGCGCGATGCGCATGGGGCTCATCCAAGACCTCACGCAGGCCGTAGGCCGGCAGCACACCCCAAAAATCGCCTTCGTCGCGCCGCCTCAGGAGTACACCGCCTCAAGCGGCAAACGTGTACGAGCCACAGAGATTGATCTACTGGTACGTGCACTCTCGATGGGCAAACTGCATCACGCCATGATGGGCACCGCCTCAGTCGCCATCGCCACGGCAGCAGCAATTCCCGGCACGCTCGTGAATTTGGCAGCAGGGGGCGGCAGCCGTGAGGCCGTCCGATTTGGCCATCCTTCCGGAATCCTGCGAGTCGGCGCGCAGGCCCAGCACATCAACGGCCAGTGGACCGTCACCAAGGCCATCATGAGCCGTAGCGCACGCATTCTTATGCAGGGCTGGATTCACGTCCCCGGCTCGGTACTCAAAAGGAGAACATCATGACCACTCACGTTGCCGCATTTCACCGGCGCTCCATCGAAGAACGCGAGGCCTTCTGGGCCGATCAGGCTGCCAGTATCGACTGGTTCGCAAAGCCCGAAAAGATTCTTGATTTCTCCAACCCGCCATTTGCCCGCTGGTATGTCGGCGGCAAGACCAACCTCTGCCACAACGCAGTTGATCGACACCTGGCGAGCCGCGCGGACCAGCCGGCCCTGGTCTACATCTCGACCGAGACCCAGCAAGAAAAGACCTACAGCTACAAAGAACTGCACCAGGAAGTACAGGCGATGGCCTCTATTCTCAAATCGCTGGGCGTAAAGCGCGGCGATCGCGTTTTGATTTACATGCCCATGATTGCTGAGGCGATTTTCTCCATGCTCGCATGTACTCGCGTCGGTGCGATTCACTCGGTCGTCTTTGGCGGATTTGCTGCACCATCGCTGGCGGCACGCATCGATGATGCCCAACCCTTGGTCATGATCTCTGCCGATGCCGGCATGCGTAACGGCAAAGAGGTGCCCTATAAACATTTGGTTGATGAGGCCTGCCGTCTCGCTGAAAAGCCGCCGGCCAAAGTCCTGCTGATTAACCGCGGGCTTGCACCAATGACCAATGTCCAGGGCCGTGATGTCGACTATGCCGCCCTTCGCAAGGAGCATCTCAGTGCCGTCGTGCCCTGTGAGGCCATGCTGGCGACTGACCCCTCTTACATTCTGTACACCTCAGGCACCACCGGAAAGCCCAAAGGCGTGCAGCGGGATACAGCCGGCTACGCAGTCGCGCTTGCAACCTCAATGAAGGCCATCTTTGACACCAAGCCAGGAGAAGTTTTCTTCTGCACGTCTGATATTGGCTGGGTCGTGGGCCATTCCTACATCGTCTATGGGCCACTGATCAATGGCTCGACCACGATCGTCTATGAGGGCATGCCGACCGTACCCGATCCGGGCATCTGGTGGAGCATTGTGGAGCGCTTTGGGGTCAGCACCATGTTCTCATCGCCCACTGCAGCCCGAGTGCTAAAAAAACAAGATCCAAAATACATGACCCAGCACAACACCAAGTCGCTACGGCGTCTATTTTTAGCGGGCGAGCCGCTGGATGAGCCGACCGCCAAGTGGATCTCTGATGCTCTGGGTGGCGCGAAAATCATCGACAACTACTGGCAGACCGAGACCGGCTGGCCGATTATGGCGGCCCAACACGGCATCGAAGACACGCCCACAAAATTTGGCAGCCCCAGCTTCGCCTGCTATGGCTATGACCTCCGACTGATTCATGAATCCACCTTTGAGGAAGTCGGCGCCAATGAAAAAGGGATGCTCTGCGCAGTACCTCCACTTCCCCCGGGGTGCCTGCAGACCATCTGGGGGGATGATGAGCGGTTTGTGAAAACCTATTTCACTGCGGTACCTGGAAAAAAATACTACTCCACTTTTGATTACGCAACGCGCGATGAAGATGGCTACTATTTCATTCTGGGCCGCACCGATGATGTGATCAATGTGGCTGGCCATCGGCTCGGCACCCGCGAAATCGAAGAAGCAATCCAGGTCCATCCCAACGTCGCCGAAGTCGCTGTGGTCGGTGTTGCCGATTCGCTCAAAGGCCAAATGCCGCTGGCGTTTTGTGTGCTTAAAAATCAAGGGCCCATTCAGACCGCTGATGGACGCAAGGCAGAAGAAAAGGCCATCATGGCCACCGTGGACAAAGAGCTCGGCGCAATTGCCCGGCCCTCTCGTGTCCACTTTGTCACCCTGCTGCCCAAGACACGCTCTGGAAAACTGCTGCGGCGATCCATGCAGGCCCTGGCAGAAGGCCGTGACTCCGGTGACCTGACAACGCTCGAAGATCCCACAGCGCTCGAGCAGATCAAAGTCGCACTGAAATCCTAAGACCGCCACAGGGTGTGCAGGCATCAGACGGCCAGCAGCCGACAATTGCTTCGTGTCTCTGATTCAGCGCGACCCCGAATCCAATAAAGGGGACCACGGAACACTGGCCATTCTGGGCGGCAGCCCAGGCATGGTCGGGGCCGCCGTTTTAAGCGCGCGCTGCGCGCTCTGGAGCGGCACCGGCCGTGTGGTCATCGCTCGGCTCAGTCTCGCAGATGGATTTGTGCTTGATGCTGTCCAGCCCGAGGTCATGGTGATCGATGTAAATGCGCGTGCCAGCAGGCCCATCACCACATGGCTGATGGGCCCGGGGCTGGGCACCTCGGATGAGGCGGCGCAGATACTCCAGGGCCTCATGTCCTGTAATTTGCCAGTCGTACTCGATGCGGACGCTCTGAACTTGATGGCGCAGGATCCTGCACTTCAGCGCCAATGTGCACGGCGAAGCGCACCCACGGTCATCACACCCCATCCCGGTGAGGCGGGCCGACTCCTTAACAGTTCCGCGCAGCATATTCAGACGAATCGGGCTGCCGGTGCCGCGCGTCTCTCTCAGCAACTGAATGCCATCACCGTTTTAAAGGGCCACCGGACACTGATTGCCAGCGCAGATGGCGAACAGCTTCACGAAAACATGACTGGCAATGCCGCATTGGCCTGCGGAGGAACCGGAGATGTACTTGCAGGCCTCATCGGCGCCCTGATCGCGCAGGGATGCAGCCCCATGCAGGCCGCTCTCACAGGCTGCCGCCTGCATGGCGAGGCGGCCGAGCGTTTATCTGAACGTCTTGGCGGGATGATTGGAGTGACCGCGGGCGAACTCATTCCCGAGATTCGACTGCTGCTGAATCAGGCACCACCGTTGGCACGGCCGATTTTAGATTCCTAAAGCACTGGGCTGGCTAGTGCAGCATACTCGAGGCGCCCACCGTGGCCTCCGGGCCCTCAGCCTTGAGCACAAACACCGGAATCTCCGCCTCAAAAAAAGTGGTGTCATCAGCAACGCAGAAATACGTGCCATGCATGCTGCCGACGGGGCTAGCGATCCGGGTGCCGCTGTTATACGAAAACGATGCGCCGGGCTGAATCAGCGGCTGCTGGCCAACAATTCCCAGGCCTTTCACCTCCTGCCGTGCGCCACTGGCATCTTCAATAATCCAGTGCCGCGCAATCACCTGCGCAGCGATTTCACCGGTGTTTTCGATGGTGACGAAATAGGCAAACGTGTAGACCCCATCCTCTGCCGAAGATTGATCGGCAAGATACTGGGTCTGAACCGATACCTTAAGCTGAGGTTTTACCGTCATTCTGAATTTTCATCGTCCAAGAAATCGCAGGATTGTATTGATCGTTTTTCCATAAGGCGGGGCAAGCAAGCCTGCCATCGACCAGCGGCTCTGAATAAACACCGGCCGCATCTTCGAGAAAGCCTCAAAGCCCTCCCGACCATGATAATGACCCATTCCCGATGCGCCGATGCCCCCAAAGGGCAGCTCATGCTGGGCCACATGAAACAGCGCGTCGTTGACACTCACCCCGCCTGACATCGACTGGGCGATCATGCGATCAATCAGACCGCGGTTATTGCTAAACGGATAAAACGCCAAAGGATGCGGGCCGGCGCGAACCGCCTGCAGAACTTCCTCTGGATCATCATACGGCAACACCGGCAGAATGGGCCCGAAAATTTCCTCTGACAGCATCGGCGCATCCGCAGACAATCCCGTTACTGCATGCGGCGCAAGTCGATGCTTTTCCTCATCCCGCACGGGGCCTTTGATCAACGGAATGATGGTCGCCCCCGCTTCCTGCGCATGATCCAGCAGTCCGGTAAGGCGTTGATAGGCCTGAGGATGAATGATCGAGGTGTAATCCAGACTCTCCAGACTGGGATAACGCTCGCTGACGATCCTCTGGGCCAGCGCAATGAAACGATCCACCTTATGGCGAGGCACGAAGACATGGTCGACCGTGACACAAATCTGTCCCGCATTGAGACACTTCACATACAAAATGCGCCTGGCGGCGGTCTCTAGATCAAAATCGTCAGCAACAATCGCGGGCGAACGGCCGCCGAGCTCCAGCGTCACCGGACAAAGGTTCTGCGCACAGGCGGCCATCACCGCACGGCCGGTTTTGGTCGAGCCCGTAAACACAAGGTGATCAAAGGGCAATCGGGAGAAGGCCTCGCCCACGCCGCCGGTCTCCTGAAAAAACTGCAGTTTATCTTTCGGAAAATAATCAGGTGAGATTCGTATCAGTAATTGCGCGAGATGGCGCGAGTGTTCGCTCATCTTGACCATCGCGCGATTGCCCGCCGCCAGAATCGAGATCAGGGGCATGCAGGCGAGATTGAGTGGAAAATTCCACGGCACAAGAACCCCCACTACCCCAACAGGCTGCGGGATCACGCGATTTCGCGCAAGCCCGAATGAGAGCCGATCAATACCACGTGTCTGGGGCCGCATCCAGTGCGAGAGTTGGCGCAGAGCATGCCGAATTCCCGTCTGCACGGGCAGCATCTCAGTGAGCCGGGTCTCATGAAATGAGCGATGCCCGTAATCCTGAGCGATGGCCTCACAGATCTCTTGCGCATGGACCCGAATCATCCGGCCCAGGCGCAGCAGATCGTCGCGCCGCTCATGAAACGTAGGCAAGCCTCCGGCCCGGTGGGCAAGGCGTTGTTGATGCAGCGCCTCGTGAAGCGCCTGCGCGACGTGCATCGCCTGTGGGGTCAGGCCAGGCCGAGTTTCTGGGCCATGCCAATGCGCTGAAGCTTGCCGGTCGCGCCTTTGGGAATCTCAGGGACGATCACCAATCTACGCGGCACTTTAAAATCTGCGAGCTTGGTCGCAGCAAAAGCACGTATTTCCTGCTCGGTTGCGATCATGCCATCTCGCAGGACCACCGCGGCGCCAACCTCCTCGCCGAGTTTGTCATGGGGCACGGCAAAGGTCACGACCTGCATGACTGCGGGATGATCCATCAAAACTTCATCGACCTCGACCGGTGAAATTTTTTCACCGCCACGATTGATGATCTCTTTAAGACGACCCGTTAGTGTCACGTAGCCTTGCGCATCTATCACGCCCTGATCGCCGGTGCGAAACCAGCCCTTGGTAAATGCAGACGCATTGGCCTTGGGGTTATTTTCGTAGCCTGCAGTCACGTTATCGCCGCGAATCACAATCTCACCAGTGCTACCCCTTGCCAGTAGCTTGCCGTGTTCATCCATGATCCCCACCTCTGGCCCGGCGGCCAATCCGACCGATCCGGGCTTTCGCACTTTGGGCGGCAGCGGGTTACTGCACATCTGGTGAGAGGCTTCGGTCATACCGTAGGCCTCGATCATTGGCGCCTTGAAGACCTCCTCGATCTCCCGAATCACCTGAGTGGGCAAGGACGAGGAAGAGGAGCGGATAAAGCGCAGGGGATATTTTTCAATCGTCGCTTTGTTTTGGGCGGCACGCGAGAGAATGGCTTGGTGCATGGTCGGCACAGCGGTATACCAATTGGGCTTACATTCCTCCATCCAGCCGAAAAACTTCAGCGCATTGAATCCTGGCGTACAAAATAGATAGCTGCCTGCTGACAGTGGCGCCAGGGTCGCGGCGATCAGGCCATGAATATGAAATAGCGGCATGATGTTTAAGCCACGGTCTTGCCGGGTAAACGCCAACGTCTGCGCAATGTTGCCAGCAGAGACCGCCACATTGCGATGTGACAGGGGAACAATCTTGGGCCGCGAGGTCGTGCCTGAGGTGTGAAGAATCAGCGCAACGTCATCCGGCTGGGCCCAGCCACCTTCCTGCAGCCGAATCTTTTTCCCCGACTGGTTTTCCAGCGTAAAGCTGCCGGCGCCCTGGGCCGGCGTTGGCACCAGCTCCAGCAGCATGACGCCAAGCTTTTTGGCCACATCAATGGCAGGCGTGTCGCTGCCTTTTTCAACAATCAATGCCTTGGCCTTCAGGTCCGAGAGATAAAACTCGAACTCATCGGCTCGGTAGGCGGGATTCAAGGGTGCTGAGGTCGTGCCACAGGCAACAGCAAGAAACGAGGCGGCCATTTCAGGGCCATTTTTCAAAACGATCGCCACCCGATCGTTGCGGCCGATGCCCCAGCCATTGAGCTGAGACACCGTGTTGATAATCAATTGACGCAGCTGCCCATAACTTAAATCGGCAGTCGCAGGGGCACCAAATACTGGGGCGGCGTCTGCGCCAGCGGAGAGCAATTCAACGAGAGTGGAGGAACGTTTCATGATTTTCCTTAGGAATCAATATCAGCCGTACGGTGGTAGAACTTCACGATGCGATCTTTAATTTTCCTTTTTGGTCGGCCAGGGTTTTGGCCAACAGACTCACCAAGGCATACACCGCCTGAATATGGGGCGTGGCCACACCGGCCACCTGGCCCAACTCGATGATCGAACCCACCAGGGCGGCGATCTCGGGTGCTCGGCCCTGCTCAATGTCTTGCAGCATGCTGGTCTTGTGCTTACCCACTGCCTCCGCGCCCGCAATACGTTTCTCAAGTGAGACTCGAAAAGCGATTCCCAGAGCCTCCCCCACCTGCTGGGCCTCGGTCATCATCTTGGCCGCAAGCTCTCGCGTCATTGGGAATTGGCAGATATCCACCAGCGTCGCATGGGTCAGCGCGCTGATCGGGTTAAAACTCAAGTTGCCCCAAAGCTTGGTCCAGATTTCACTGCGAATATCAGATGTCACTGGCGCTTTAAAGCCGGCATTTCGCAGCGTCTCAGAGAGCTGACGCACACGCGGCGTGTCCGCGCTGTCAATCTCCGAGATCGAAAACCGATTGCCCTCAATGTGTTTCAACACACCCGGCGCAATGATTTCCGCTGCCGGATACACCACACTGCCAATCACGC
>JAGWWC010000046.1 GCA_018970545.1 Betaproteobacteria bacterium
CGCTGAATAAACCCCGGGTTTAATTCCGCGGCCTCCTCAGCCAGCAATCCGCAACGCACATCAATTCCTGCATCACGCAGCATCTGCATGCCGCGGCCAGACACACGCGGATTCGGATCTTGCATGGCGACAATGACACGCTCCACGCCCGCAGTCCGCAGGGCCTCTGCACAGGGCGGGGTTCGTCCGAAATGGCTGCACGGCTCCAGCGTGATGTAGGCCGTTGATCCCGCTGCGCGGTGGGTTCCTGCCTGCGCAATCGCAAGGGCCTCGGCATGTGGCTGGCCAGCGCGCTCATGCCAGCCGGTGCCGACGACTTCGCCGGCCTTCACCAGCACACATCCGACACGGGGATTGGGCGTGGTGGTGTTCATGCCGAGCGCCGCCAAGGCAAGCGCCTCGCGCATGAAATGTTCGTCTTGTGATGTGTACACGGCGCGGTTATTTCTTTTTCTTTGGGCCGCGTTTGGCCGCTGCCCGCGGGCTGACCTCAGCAACGAGCTCCTGAAACTCGGCCACATCCTGAAAACTGCGATACACCGAAGCAAAGCGAATGTAGGCGACCTTATCCAGCTTTCGCAGCTCCGCCATTACCAACTCGCCGATGCGCTGTGTTGCGACCTCGCGCTCGCCACTGGCGGCAAGCTGCTCTTCAATTTTTCGCACCGATGCATCGAGAATCTCAGCAGAGACTGGCCGCTTGCGCAGGGCCAGGGTCAGGCTCGCCCGCAGCTTTTTGTCGTCAAACTCAAGGCGGGCACCATTTTTTTTCACCACGGTGGGCAACGAGAGTTCAATGCGCTCGACCGTCTTGAATCGACGGCCGCAGGCGAGGCATCTGCGGCGGCGGCGAATCTCGACAGCATCATCAGAGACCCGAGTCTCCGTGACCTGGGTGTCATCTGATGCGCAGGCAGGGCAGCGCATAACGAATTCGATCCTGGCCTAGCGATACACCGGAAAGCGCGCCGTTAATGCGGCGACCTGGCTGCGCACACGCTCGACGACGGCCGCATCTTCGGGCGCCTCAAGGACATCAGCAATCAGATTGCCCACCTGGCGCATTTCTTCGGGCCCAAAGCCCCGGGTGGTGCAGGCGGGTGTTCCAAGCCGAATGCCGCTGGTTACCATCGGTTTTTCTGGGTCATTGGGAATCGCGTTTTTATTCACCGTGATGTGGGCTGCTCCAAGTGCAGCCTCTGCCGTTTTGCCGGTGATGTGCTTTGCGCGCAGATCCACCAGCATGAGGTGGCTTTCTGTTCTGCCCGACACAATGCGCAGACCACGGGCCACCAAGGACTCGGCCAAGGCCTGCGCATTTTCAATAATGGACTGAGAGTAGGCCTTGAACTCTGGCCGCAGTGCCTCACCAAAGGCTACCGCTTTTGCAGCGATGACATGCATTAAAGGCCCACCCTGCAGGCCCGGAAATACCGCGCTGTTAATCGCCTTTTCATGTTCCGCTCTCATAAGAATGATGCCGCCGCGGGGGCCACGCAGACTCTTGTGGGTGGTCGAGGTCACCACATCAGCATGCGGCACAGGATTCGGGTAGACACCGCCAGCGATTAAGCCTGAGTAATGGGCCATATCCACCATAAAAATTGCGCCGATCTCTTTGGCGACCTTTGCAAAGCGGGCCCAGTCGGTTTTCAGCGCATAGGCCGACGCACCTGCGATCAAGAGCTTGGGCCGGTGCTGCCGAGCCAAGGCCTCCATCTGGTCGTAATTAATTTCTTCTTTCGCGTTTAATCCATAGGGCACCACGTTGAACCACTTGCCCGACATATTCAGCGGCATGCCGTGAGTTAAGTGGCCGCCTTCGGCCAGCGACAGGCCCATGATCGTGTCGCCGGGCTTAAGGAAGGCAAAAAACACGGCCTGATTGGCCTGGGCACCCGAATGCGGCTGCACATTCGCGGCCTCAGCACCGTAGAGTTTCTTGAGCCGATCAATCGCCAGCTGCTCGACAACATCCACGTGCTCACAGCCGCCGTAGTAACGCCGGCCCGGATAGCCCTCGGCATATTTGTTAGTAAGCTGCGAGCCCTGCGCCGCCATCACGGCTGGACTGGCGTAGTTCTCCGAAGCAATCAGCTCAATATGGTCTTCCTGCCGCTTGTTTTCTGCAGCGATGGCTGCAGCAACTTCTGCGTCATGTTGGGCGAGCGGGATTTGACGATCAAACATAGGCCTTCCTATTCAGATGAGGGGCAGGTTGGGAGTTCACAGACAGCAAGCACCATTGAAACCAGAGCACGCCATAAATCAAGTGTGCAGTCAGCAAATGCACCGGCTGGGCTATCATGGGAAAGCCCAGATGATTTAAAGCGCCGCCCAGCAGCATTTCAAAAATAATCAGCAGCACCAATCCAATTGCCGCATGGCCCACCACAGTTTTCCGCAGTGGCGAGCGCATCACCTTGAGCGTGAGGGCAGCCGCCAGCAGCAGGATCACCCAAGAAAATGACCGATGTACATAAAAAATCTGCGGCACCAACTCAATCCACTGATTACGTTCGAGATCGGTCGCACTGCGGCTGATCAGATCAACGCTCTCCCGTATCTGCAGGCCTAAAATAATTTGCACCACCAAGGCTGCAATCGTCATCAGCAGCAGTGGCCGAAACCATCCGGGCAGACCGCCGCCCGAGGCCTCGGCGACTTGGGCCGAGAGCCGATCACGGCAGGCCCGAGTCGTCGCATAAATCAAGGCCATCTGTACCGCAAAAGCACCGGCCATGTGCAACGAAATCACGACGGGCTTCAGGTTAGTTGAGACCACCTTGGAGCCGAGCCAGCCGTTAAACGCAACGGCCAACAGCGCGGCAATCGCGACCCAAAAAACCGGTGGGTCGATTCTGCGAAAACGTGCGGCGGTCACAACGAAGGTAATCATCAACAGACCAATCGTGGCCCCCACGAGGCGATTGACATACTCAATCCAGGTCTTCATCGGATCAAAGGGGGCCTTGTCATAACCCCGGTCGGCATAAAGTTCACGCCAATTGGGCGGCAGCTGTGACTCATCCGTTGGGGGAATCAGCTGGCCAAAACAAAGCGGCCAATCCGGGCAGCCCATGCCCGCGCCCGTTGCCCGCACCGTACCGCCGACAAGAATTAAAAAATAGACCGCGACAATCGCAATCAGGCCCGCAATCAATACCGGCCGATCTGGCCGCTGATGACTGGGCGCACTCATGAAGAGATACTCACCCGCGCAAACTTGCGTTTTCCGACCTGCAAGACATAGGTACCGGCCGCGAGCTGCAGCTGCCGATCGACGATTTTCTCGCCGTCGATACGCACGCCACCCTGCTCAATGTTGCGAATTGCCTCGGAGGTCGAGGGTGCCAGGCCAGATTGTTTTAAAGCAGCAACAATGCCGATGGGTGCTCCGGAGAGCGCCATCTCGGCGATGTCCTCGGGGATCTCACCTTGTTTGAAACGGGCCTCGAAATCTTCGAGGGCCTTGATCGCCGCAGCACGGCTGTGGAAGCGCTCGACAATTTCCATTGCGAAATCCACTTTCACATCACGTGGATTTCGGCCCGCCGCCACCTCAGCTTTCAGCGCAGTGATGGCGGTCAAGGATCGAAAAGATAAGAGCTCAAGATAATTCCACATCAATGCATCAGAAATCGACATGAGCTTGCCGAACATCTCTGATGGCGCATCTAGCAGGCCCACAACATTGCCCTTGCTTTTGCTCATCTTCTCTACGCCATCTAAGCCTACGAGCAGTGGCATTGTAAGAATGCATTGCGGCTCCTGGCCATACTCGCGCTGCAGCTCTCGGCCCACCAGCAGATTAAATTTCTGATCTGTACCGCCGAGTTCAAGATCAGCCTGCAGCGCCACAGAGTCATAGCCCTGCACCAATGGATACAGAAACTCGTGCACCGAGATTGGTGTGCCACCCCGATACCGCTTGGTGAAGTCGTCACGCTCCAGCATGCGGGCCACCGTGTAGCGGGCCGCCAGCGTGATCATGCCGCGCGCACCCAGGGCATCATTCCACTCTGAGTTGTAGCGAATCTCGGTCTTTTCAGAATCCAGCACCAGAGATGCCTGATTGAAGTAGGTTTGGGCATTGGCCCGAATTTCCTCGGGCGACAGTGGCGGCCGCGTTGCATTGCGGCCCGTCGGGTCACCAATCAAGGCAGTGAAGTCCCCAATCAGAAAAATGACGGTGTGGCCAAGATCCTGCATCTGGCGCAGCTTATTGAGCACCACCGTGTGGCCCAGGTGTAAATCTGGGGCTGTCGGATCCAGGCCCAGCTTGACCCGCAGGGGCTTTCCGGTGCGCTCACTGCGGGCGAGTTTGTCGACGAACTCGCTGGCCACCAGCAATTCTTCACAGCCACGCATCACGGTCTGCATCGCCTGGGCCACCGCCGGGGACATTTCAGGCAACGGGCCGCCGCTGGCGCCAGAAACCGGGGACTGACTTGCTGAATTCAAGGGGATCTCACAGGGGGAAAAGGCTAGAATTTTAGCCCTTATGCGCAGGCTCATTCTTCGGCGCCCGGAGCGCCTCTGGACCCTCGGCCCGGCCGTTTTTGGCGTGATGATGGCGGCCATCACGGCCTTTGGTTTATCGGGCATCTCCGAGGCCGAATCTCGCGTGCTGAATCAACAGGTCGCCATTGAAATCAAACCCGAGGCCCTTGAGCATCAAATGAAGGCGCTGGCGGCGCACGGCCTTGAGCTGACCCGCGAAGACGAAGTCCGAAAAAACGATTCATTTGAAAGCCTCTTGGAGCGGCTTGGTGTCGAGGATCGGGACGCCCGGCAATACCTGCGTAAAGACACACGGACCGCCGGCATTTTGCGCAACAGCGCAGGACAGACCGCACTGGTCAGAACTGACCTAGAAGGCAGGCTGTTGCGGCTGCAGCTGCTCAATAAGTTGGACGCCTGGATTGTCGAGCGGACCGGCGAAGGCCAATTCACGACCCGCACTGCGCGACTGGGATCCGAGATGCGCATCGAGCACCGCTCAGTGCAGGTAGGCCGATCCTTTTACGGCGCAATGGACGAGGCCGGCGTGCCAGAAGCCATCACAGAACAGGTCGTGACCTTGTTTGAATCGGATCTTGATTTCCGTCGGCAGGTGAGTTCGGGCGATATCGTGCGCGTGATTTACGAAAATCAACTGGTCGGAGGCCGCGATATCGGTGCTTTCAAGCTCCTGGCAGTCCGATTTGAGGCGGGGCAGAAGACCTATGAGGCCCTTTATTTTGAACATCCCGAAACCCGTAAGGGCAATTACTACGATGCCCAGGGCCGCTCGGTAAAACGCGGATTTCTTGCTGAGCCGCTGCGCTACACACGGATGTCATCGGGATTCACGACATATCGCCTGCACCCGCTTTTTGGCGATCCGCGGGCCCACCGTGGCGTTGACTATGCCGCACCCTATGGCACGCCAGTTCGCAGCGTGGCCGATGGTGTTGTGGTGTCCAAAGGCTGGAGCACCGGCTATGGCAACACGGTTGAAATCAAACACAATGAACGTTACTCCACGCTTTATGCCCACCTGAGTGATTACGCACCCAAGATGGCGCGAGGCAAAAACGTCAACATGGGTGAGGTCATCGGATTTGTCGGCACCACGGGCTGGGCCACCGGCCCCCATCTCCATTACGAATTTCGAGTCAATGGCCGGCATGTGGACCCGAGCCGCATCATCGCGGAAAATCCACAGGTGCCGAGCCTCGCCGGCAGCGCACTGAAAAGTTTTGAAGTGGCAGCAACCGATCTGCGTGGCCGGTTATCGCTTCTTGATAACGTGAATACGGCCCGGGCCCAGTAGGCCATGAAACTCATCGCGGGCGTGATGACAGGCACCAGCATGGATGCCATTGACATCGCGGTCCTGCAGATGGGCGAGACGATGACGCTGGGCCAGGTTCGGCAAGACATTTCGCTGCGTGGATTTTTTTCTCGGCCGATTGATGCAGCCCTTCGAGAGGCGCTCATTGAATTACAGCAGCGCGGCGATGATGAACTGCATCGCAGCGCGCTGGTAGCCAATAGCTTTGCCGATGCGATCAGCCGCACAGTGCTTGAGTGCCTGGTCCACCTAGAACTCTCCAGCCGGGATGTCATTGCACTCGGCGTACACGGCCAGACCCTACGGCATCAGCCGCGGCTGGGATACTCAATCCAACTGAATGCGCCCGCCCGCATCGCAGAAACGACCGGCATCACGGTCGTCTCCGATTTCCGTAGCCGAGACATTGCAGCGGCAGGCCAAGGCGCGCCATTGGTGCCCGCCTTTCATCAGGCCCTTTTTTCAGATCCCAAAACGCTGCGTGCTGTGGTCAATATTGGTGGCATCGCCAATATCACCTGGCTGGGCTCCATGCTCTTGGGCTATGACACTGGGCCGGGCAATCTCTTGATGGATGCCTGGACAGAGCGCCATCTGGGCCAGGCCTTTGATGCCAATGGGCAGTGGGCCTCCAGCGGCCAGGCCCACAAGCTGCTGCTCAAGGCCATGCTGGGTGATCCATTTTTTGCATATGCGCCACCCCGCAGCACCGGCCGTGAGCTTTTTAATGCCGCATGGATTGATAGTTTTTTATGTCAGTCGGCATTTGCAGGAATTGCTGCACAGGATGTGCAGGCGACACTACTTGCCTTGACGGCCGATAGCATCGCCAATGAAATCGCACGGCTGGAGCGGCTTGCCAAGAATGAACGGCAGCCCCTGTGTGATCAAGTCCTGATTTGTGGTGGCGGTGCACGCAATTCTGCACTGATGCAGCGACTCTCGGAATCGATCCGAAAGGCAGTGGGCCGCGATTTACCGGTCCAATCCACCGAAGCGATAGGCTGGTCACCGCAGGCCATCGAGGCTGCAGCGTTTGCCTGGCTTGCCAGTCGCACCCTCGCGGGGCAGTCGGGCAACTGCCCCAGCGTCACGGGGGCTGTCGGCCCCCGCATACTCGGCAGCATTACGCCGGCTTAGACTTCAGCCGCTCGTCAATCCACTCCAGCCAATGGCGCACTGGAACCGCAGTGCCCGACTCAAGATGGGTAATGCACCCGATATTGGCCGAGAGAATCACTTCAGGCCGGCTGGCCATCAAGGCGGTCAATTTGCGAGCCTTTAATTCTTGAGACAGCTGTGGCTGCAAGACCGAGTAGGTTCCCGCCGAACCGCAGCAGAGATGACTGTCTGCCACTGGCACCAGGTGGGCGCCCAGGGCAGTTAACAGCCGCTCGATAGCGCCCTTAATCTTTTGGCCATGCTGCAGCGTGCAGGGGGGATGAAATGCAACGCGCTGCGCCGGCAGGCTCGGCGTCAATGCTGACTGAAGTCTTGCGCTGAGGGAATCGAGTAATTCAATTGGATCTTTCGCGAGACGGCTAATGTGCTCTGCCCGCTGCGCATAGTCGGGGTCGTGGGCCAAAAGATGGCCGTAATCTTTCACCATCACGCCACAGCCCGAAGCGTTCACAACGATGGCCTCAATCTGGCCGGCACTCACCTGCGGCCACCATGCGTCAATATTGCGACGCGCATCGGCCAGGCCGCCCGCAGCATCCGCGAGATGATGACGAATGGCCCCGCAGCAGCCCGAGCCGGGCACGATCTGAGATGAAAACTCAAGGGCATCTAAGACACGCTGTGTGGCCGCATCAATGGCTGGAATCATCGCCGGCTGCACGCAGCCTTTTAACAAAATTACTTTGCGCGCATGTTGACGATGGGGAATGGGTCCCGGTGGACGATAGGCAGGAACTTTTGCTTTCAGTGATGCCGGCAGCAGGCCGCGGACCCGCTGGCCAAGCCGCATCGCGGGCCCAAACCAGGATGACGTGAGCCCTGTCTTTAAGAGCTGCCGCAACCAACGCTCATTCCACGGACGCTGCAGACGCGCTTCAATCCATTCACGGCCAATATCAACAAGCTTGCCGTACTCCACGCCCGAAGGGCAGGTGGTCTCGCAGTTTCGACAGGTCAGACAGCGATCGAGATGGACCTGGGTCCCACGTCCAACATCGGCACCCTCAGCAATTTGTTTGATGAGATAGATACGGCCGCGGGGGCCATCGCGCTCATCTCCAAGAATCTGATAGGTCGGGCAGGTCGCGGTGCAAAATCCGCAGTGCACGCAACGCCGAAGAATCTCCTGGGCGGCAAGGCCTTGCGGCGATTGGGCATAGCGAGGAGCAAGCGTCGTTTCCATGACAACAAAATTCCTTAGAGCCCGGGATAGAGCCGATCTGGATTAAAAATTCTCTGGTGGTCTAGTTCTTGTTTGAGTCGCTGATGAATTTTCATCAGCGCTGCATCAGGTGCCGTTAAGCTACCCTGCTGCCGAACGGTGTCGGAGGCTGCACGAAAACATGTCGCATGGCCACCCTGCGCTAACGCCCAGGCCCTCAGCACAGCTGTGGACGCGCGGGTTTTGATCCATCGCAATGCGCCGCCCCACTCAATCCACTGGGGATCCGTCACGCCATCAAAATGAGGGGCTGTCGATGGCACGGAGAGGCGCCAGAGATGATGATCTGGCGCTGCCGAGTTCACCGAGAAAAAATCGTGATTATGATCGCGAAGCCTGGCCCAAAAATCACGAGCCTGAGCATCCGGCATCGACTCGCCGCCGAGCTTTTCCCGAGCCGCCCGCACCGCGGCCGCAGCGCCCGCAAGCCTGAGGTGAAGACGGCCATCACACCAGCACGTTGCAACAATCGGCAGCGGCTGGCCCGCCCAAGTATTGGCCCAGATGATGGACTCCTGCGCTGCTACTTCAAACATTAAGGTGGCATCCGCAGGTGGCACAGGCAAGACCTTCAATGAGACATCCACAATCAGGCCAAGTGTGCCCATCGCACCGGTATGCAGCCGCGACATGTCGTAGCCAGCAACGTTTTTCATCACCGTGCCGCCAAAACGCAGGGCCTGCGCCTGCGCATCCAGTATCGTCATGCCCAATACAAAATCTTTTGCAGCACCAGCCGAGACCCGGCGTGGGCCCGACAGGCCCGATGCAATCATGCCGCCGACCGTTCCGCGGCCGCCAAAACGCGGTGGCTCAAAGGCCAGCATCTGCTGAGACTTGGCCAAGACCGATTCGAGCTCTTGAATGGGCGTACCGCTACGGGCCACCACCACCAGTTCCGCCGGGTCGTAGTCGACAATTCCCGTGTGCGGCAATGTCGTGAGGACCGGATGATTGGCCGCCGGCAGGCCGCCATAAAAGTCCTTCGAGCCCTGGCCACGAATGGTCAGCGACTGGCCGAGCCGGCCCGCCTGAAGAATCATTTCCGATGACTGGCGCAGCCAGTCCGGATCAAATGGTGTGGGGGGCGACATCAGAGGCGGGGCAGATCCGGAAACCTCAATGCGCCGCGGTGCACATGCATCTTGCCGTATTCCGCACAGCGCGACAGCGTGGGGATCGCCTTGCCCGGGTTGAGTAGGCCCGCAGGATCAAAGCCGCGCTTGACTGCAAAAAACGCGATCCGCTCCTGGGGTGAGAACTGAACACACATGCTGTTGATCTTTTCTAGGCCCACGCCATGCTCGCCCGTTACCGTGCCCCCATATTCCACGCAGGCCTCGAGAATTTCGGCACCAAAAAGTTCAGCACGATGAAATTCGCCCGGCTTTGATGCATCAAACAAGATCAAGGGATGCAGGTTGCCATCGCCTGCATGAAACACATTTAAACAGCCCAAGCCATAACGGGCTTCCATTTCGGCAATGCGATTGAGCATCTCGCCGAGTTTGGCACGCGGAATGGTGCCATCCATGCAGTAGTAGTCCGCAGCGACACGGCCGGCGGCCGGAAACGCATTTTTTCTTCCCGACCAAAAGCGCAGCCGCTCTTCCTCGGATTCAGAGACCTTGAGATCGGTAGCGCCACTGGAGCGCAGCACTTCCTTCATGCGGCCGATTTCTTCTTCGACTTCTTCGGGGGTGCCGTCCGACTCACACAACAAGATGGCCTTGGCCTGCAGATCGTATCCAGCATGCACAAACTGCTCAACGGCTGCTGCCATTTTCTGGTCCATCATTTCTAAGCCTGCAGGAATAATTCCTGATGCAATCAGGCGGGCCACTGCCTGGCCTGACTTTTCCACATCATCAAACGAGGCCATGATGACTCGTGCCAGCTGCGGCCGCGGAATCAGACGCACGGTGATCTCAGTGGCCACGGCCAGCATGCCCTCAGAGCCAATCACTACCGATAAGAGATCAAGGCCCGGCGCATCCAAGGCCTCGCCTCCCAGCTCGATCATCTCGCCTTCCATCGTGACTGCCCGGACACGCAGCACGTTATGAACCGTCAGTCCATATTTCAAGCAGTGCACGCCACCAGAATTCTCCGCGACGTTGCCACCAATTGAGCAGGCGATCTGCGACGACGGATCCGGTGCGTAATACAAGCCAAAGGGGGCTGCTGCTTCAGAGATTGCGGCGTTACGCACCCCCGGCTGCACCCGGGCCGTTCGGGCCATGGGATCAACACTGATGAGCGCGTTTAAACGGGCGAGCGACAGAACGACGCCACCCCGATGCGGTGTTGCGCCCCCGGATAGCCCAGTGCCCGCACCCCGCGCGACCACTGGCACATCCATCTGATGGCAGATCCGAAGAATTTCGACCACCTGTGATTCCTGGGTGGGCAGTACCACCACCGACGGCATCTGCCGATAGCCCGCCAGGCCATCGCATTCGTAGGGCTTGAGGGCCTCGTCGGTACAGAGCAGATCCTTTGCGGGGACCACCTGCCCGAGCGCGCGAATCAGGCCGTCGCGCTTGGCAGGCGCCATTGGCTGGGTGAAGTCTGCGAAGCGCAACTCGCCAAGGTGGAGTTCTCTGGGGGCATTCATTTTTTAATGGGGCCACTGCATTTGAACGCTGTGGTTGTTCGTTAGAATCCGATCATTTTAGAGCAAGCGCAAGCCCGTTACCCCCATATGGCCAATCGTCTCTCCGCAATTACCACTCGCACCGGCGATGATGGCACCACGGGCCTAGGTGATGGAAGCCGTATTTCCAAAGACCACGCACGCATCAACGCGATCGGCGATGTTGATGAGCTCAATAGCACCATCGGCGTGCTGCTGACCGAGGATCTGCCCGCTGAGGTTCGCGAGGTGCTGATTGAAATCCAGCACGATCTCTTCGATGTCGGCGGTGAACTCTCGATTCCGGGTTTTGAGCTGCTGCGTGAGGCCCGCATTGCAAGCCTCGATGAAACCCTTCAATCCTGGAATACCGAATTACCTCGGCTGGCCGAATTTATTTTGCCGGGAGGATGCCGGGCTTCTGCACTGGCCCATGTCTGCCGCACGGTCGCCCGACGCGCAGAGCGCAGTGCGGTCCACCTCAGAACCGCCTCTCCGGTACGCAATGAAATCATTCAGTATCTCAATCGACTATCCGATCTGCTGTTTGTCACAGCGCGGCGACTGAATCGCAGCCCGCAATGCCAAGGACCAGGAAACGATGTGCTCTGGCGTCGCGATCGCGATCGCCAGCAGTGATAGTGCTGCCTAAGCGGCAGCGAGTCGAAGCCGGCGGGCCCGCACGGCCTGACTGAGGTTCTCGAGAATCGAGAGGCTGCCCTCCCAATCAATACAGCCATCGGTGATGCTCTGCCCGTACGTCAGCGGCTTTCCCGGCACGAGATCCTGCCGTCCACCAACCAGATGGCTTTCCACCATCACACCAAAGATGCGGCGCTCACCGGATGACAACTGAGCGGCGATGTCTTGGGCCACATGCAGTTGATTCTCAGGTTTTTTGCTGCTGTTGGCATGGCTCATGTCGATCATCAGCCGGCAGGCCATGTTGACTGCCGCCGAGTCTTTGCAGGCAGACTCCACACTCGCAGCGTCATAATTCGGTGCCTTGCCGCCACGCAAAATGACATGGCAGTCTTCATTGCCGCCCGTGGAGACGATGGCGGAGTGGCCCGCCTTGGTGACAGAAAGAAAATGGTGTGGATGGGCCGCCGCCTTGATTGCATCCAGTGCGATTCGCAGATTGCCATCCGTGCCATTTTTAAATCCCACAGGGCATGACAAGCCAGAGGCGAGTTCACGATGGACCTGCGACTCAGTCGT
>JAGWWC010000002.1 GCA_018970545.1 Betaproteobacteria bacterium
AATGAATTGAATTTTTAGCCCCGGCCAATCGAAGTCGGGAACGGAGAAAACATGAGCCTTGGACTGCTCGGTCGCAAGGTTGGCATGACCCGTATTTTTACGGACGACGGCGAAACAGTGCCGGTGACCGTAATCGACGTGTCAAACAACCGCGTGGCCCAAATCAAATCCGCTGAATCGGATGGCTATTGCGCCGTCCAGCTCGCCTTTGGCAGCAAGCGGGCCCGACGCGTGACCAAACCCCTTGCTGGCCATTTGGCCAAAGCAGGCGCCCAAGGCGCCTCGGTGATGCGGGAGTTCACGGTGGCTGCTGACCAGCTCTCCAGCCTCAAGCCAGGCGAGGTCATCAATGCCGCCATATTTGAGGCTGGCCAGAAGGTAGATGTCACTGGTGTGACGCAGGGGAAGGGCTTTACCGGCACGATTAAGCGCCACAATTTTTCCTCTAATCGCGCCTCCCACGGCAACTCCCGCTCCCACAATGTTCCTGGCTCGATCGGTATGGCCCAGGACCCGGGTCGAGTCTTTCCGGGCAAGCGGATGTCGGGACACGATGGCGTGCTCAATCGCACCGCCCAGAATCTGGAGATCGCTCGGGTCGATGCTGAGCGATCGTTGCTGCTGGTCAGGGGCGCAGTTCCCGGCTCCAAGGGCGGCAACGTCGTGATTCGCCCGGCCGTTCGTACCCCCGCCAAATCGGCGAAACAGGCGTAAGGGGCTCAGGACATGGAACTCAAATTACTCAATGATTCGGGCCAGGCCTCTGGCAGTGTTCAGGCCAACGACACGATTTTTAATCGCGATTTCAATGAGCCCTTGATTCATCAAGTGGTTGTTGCTTACCAGGCCAACGCCCGCAGTGCGAACCGCAAGCAAAAGGGCCGCTCAGAGATCAACAAATCGACCAAAAAGCCCTGGCGCCAAAAGGGAACTGGTCGCGCCCGCGCAGGCCGCGCCTCCAGCCCGCTGTGGCGGGGCGGCGGCAAGATCTTCCCGAATTCGCCGGAAGAAAACTTCTCGCACAAGGTCAACAAAAAAATGTACCGGGCGGGGGTACGTTCGATCCTCTCGCAGCTGGCCCGCGAAGGCCGACTTGCAGTGGTCGACAAGTTCGAAGTCGAGGCCCCGAAGACCAAACTGATCGCTTCGAAACTCAAGCAAATGGGGCTCGAATCGGTGCTGCTCATTACCGATGCGTTCGATGAAAACCTTCATCTGGCATCGCGCAATCTTCAGAGCATCGCGATTGTGGAGCCGGAGTATGCGGATCCCGTATCGCTGGTGTATTTCGATCGCGTGCTGATGACACGTGGCGCGTTGGCCAAAGTAGAGGAGATGCTGTCATGAATCAAGAGCGTCTCATGAAGGTGCTACTGGCGCCGATTGTGTCGGAGAAAAGCACCGCGATCGGTGAGAAAAACAACCAGGTCGCCTTCCGCGTCCTACAGGACGCCACCAAGCCGGAAATCAAAGCCGCAGTGGAGCTCATGTTCAAGGTTCAGGTGAAGTCCGTCTCGGTGCTCAATGCCAAAGGAAAGGCCAAACGCTTCGGCCGCACCGAAGGCCGCCGCCGAAATGTGCGCAAGGCTTACGTGTCGCTCGCACCGGGCCAGGAAATTAATTTTGGTGGGGAGGCCGCGTAATCATGCCCGTCGTCAAACTCAAACCCACATCGCCTGGCCGCCGCGCAGTTGTCCAGGTGGTGCACCCCAACCTCTATAAAGGTCGGCCCCATCAGGCCTTGGTCGAGGCTCAGAGTAAAACTGCCGGCCGCAACAATAACGGCCACATCACCAACCGTCATCGGGGAGGTGGCCATAAGCAGCACTACCGGATCATCGACTTCCGTCGCAATAAAGATGGCATCGCTGCGAAGGTTGAGCGAATCGAGTACGACCCCAATCGAAGCGCTCATATCGCACTGCTGTGTTACGCCGATGGTGAGCGCCGTTACATCATCGCCCCAAAGGGTGTCGCTGTTGGCCAGAGCCTGATGAGCGGCGCCGAGGCGCCGATTCGTCCGGGTAATGCACTGCCCCTGAGAAATATTCCGGTCGGATCCACGATCCACTGTATTGAAATGCTGCCTGGCAAAGGCGCTCAGCTCGCCCGCTCTGCTGGCGGCTCGGCCCAGCTGCTGGCGCGCGAAGGCACTTATGCTCAGGTGCGGCTTCGCTCCGGTGAAATTCGTCGGGTCCATATTGAGTGCCGCGCCACCATCGGTGAGGTCGGCAACGAAGAACACAACCTGCGCCAGTTTGGTAAGGCTGGCGCCATCCGCTGGCGTGGAATACGGCCGACGGTCAGGGGCGTCGCGATGAACCCGATTGATCACCCCCACGGTGGTGGTGAGGGCCGCACCGGTGAGGCCCGCGTGCCCGTGAGCCCCTGGGGCACACCGACCAAGGGCTACAAAACCCGTCGCAACAAGCGCACGACTTCCATGATCGTGACCAGCCGTCACAAGCGCAAATAAGCGGTAGATAAAGGGAACCTCTCATGTCACGTTCAACGAAAAAAGGGCCGTTTGTGGATGACCACCTGCTGAAGAAGGTGGAGAAGTCCTCATCGACCAATGACAAACGCCCGATCAAAACCTGGTCACGCCGCTCCACCATCCTGCCCGAGTTTGTTGGCCTCACGATTGCGGTCCACAACGGCAAGCAGCATGTACCGGTCTACGTTACCGACAACATGGTCGGCCATAAGCTCGGCGAGTTCGCGCTCACCCGAACCTTCAAAGGCCATGCGGCTGACAAGAAGGCCGTGAAGAAGTAAAGGACAAACGAAATGGCAATTGAAACCCGCGCAGTCCTCCGAGGTGTTCGCCTCTCCGCCCAGAAGGGTCGGCTGGTGGCCGACATGATTCGGGGCAAGCCCGTCGAGCAGGCGCTGAACACCCTCACCTACACGCCAAAAAAAGCGGCTTCCATCGTCAAGAAAGTGTTGGAGTCGGCAATCGCCAACGCCGAGCACAACGATGGTGCTGACATTGATGAGCTCAAGGTAAAGACCATTACCGTCGAGCAGGGCACCTCACTGCGGCGTTTCGATGCCCGCGCTAAAGGCCGTGGCGTTCGGATTGAAAAACCGAGCTGCCACATTTCGATTGTTGTGGGTAGTTAACTCGGCGGCGAAAAGAATACAAGGAATACTATGGGTCAGAAAATTCATCCCACCGGCTTTCGGCTTGCGGTCTCCCGTAATTGGGCCTCCCGCTGGTTTGCGAACCATCGCGAGTTTGGCCGCATGCTCAACGAAGACATCAAGGTTCGCGAGTTTCTTCGTGGCCGATTGAAATCGGCCGCAGTCGGCCGGGTCCTGATTGAGCGGCCTGCCAAGAATGCCCGTATCACGATTTACAGCGCGCGGCCTGGTGTGGTGATCGGTAAAAAAGGCGAGGACATCGAGAACCTGAAGACGCAGCTTGCGGGAATGATGGGCGTGCCCGTCCACGTCAATATTGAAGAGATTCGTAAGCCCGAAATTGATGCCCAGCTGATCGCCGACGGCATTGCTCAGCAGCTGGAAAAGAGGATTATGTTTCGCCGCGCGATGAAGCGCGCGATGCAAAATGCGATGCGTCTTGGTGCTCAGGGCATCAAGATCATGAGTTCAGGCCGCTTGAATGGCATCGAGATTGCCCGTACCGAGTGGTATCGCGAAGGCCGTGTGCCGCTCCATACGCTGCGGGCGGATATTGATTACGCGACTTCGGAAGCCAAAACCACCTATGGCGTGATTGGCATTAAGGTCTGGGTCTACAAAGGTGACACTCTCGGTCGGGCGGATGCCCCTGTGGTCGCTGAGCCTGAGGTCAAAGAGCCCCGAGAAGAGCGTAAGCCCCGTCGTGCACCGGCCAAGAAAACCAAGGACGTTGCTGCAAAAGATGCGACTGAGGCCGCGGGTGCTGCTGCACCCGCTGTCGAGGTCAAGAAACCGCCCGTTAAACGGGTCCGTAAGGCGCCGGCCCCCGCGGCCGAGAAGCCAGCTTCTTAATTTCAAGGCAAAGCCATGCTGCAACCTGCACGTCGTAAGTTTCGTAAAGAGCAAAAAGGCCGCAATACAGGCCTTGCCACCCGTGGCGCCGCAGTTTCCTTCGGCGAGTACGGCTTGAAGGCAACCGCCCGCGGACGCATCACCGCCCGTCAGATCGAGGCTGCCCGTCGGGCGATGACCCGACATATCAAGCGGGGCGGCCGGATATGGATTCGAATCTTCCCCGATAAGCCGATTTCCCAAAAACCTGCCGAGGTCCGGATGGGCAACGGAAAGGGCAATCCCGAGTACTACGTGGCGGAGATTCAGCCCGGCAAAGTGCTCTATGAGATGGATGGGGTGGACGAGGCGCTTGCCCGTGAGGCATTTCGTCTGGCGGCAGCAAAGCTGCCGCTGTCCACGACTTTTGTCACCCGTCAGCCCGGCCGATAAGCCGGAGAGCGCTGGAGAAAGTTATGAATGCCACCGAACTAAGAACCAAGGACGACGCAGCCCTGGCCAAAGAACTGGAAGAGTTGCTGCGTGCCCATTTCAACCTGCGGATGCAGCATGCCACCCAGCAGCTGGCCAATACCGCTCAGCTCACCGCTGTGCGTCGTGACATCGCGCGGGTGAAGACCCTGATCCGTGAAAGGAAGGCCGCATGAGCCCCGCCAACGACAAGGCAGTACCCAAGCGGACCCTGGTGGGCCGCGTGGTCAGCGACAAGATGAACAAAACTGTGACGGTGCTGGTCGAGCGCCGGGTTCAGCACCCTTTGTATGGCAAGTTCGTCGCGAAATCCAAGAAATACCATGCCCACTCTGCTGAAGGCGGCCTCAAGGTGGGCGATGTTGTAGAGATTTCTGAGACTCGACCGATTTCGAAAACGAAGTCTTGGGCGGTGGTGCGACGAATTTCTGAGGCGATCGTGATTTGATGAGCCGCTTGGCGGGCTCGAGTTGCCCAATGCTCAGATAATCCGTTAAAATCGAGGGCTTTTCGCAGTAAAGCGTCAACGTTGTTGCAGTGAGGTGGGGCTGGTCGGGTTATCCGGTCGGCCTTGTGTGTCAACCCGAATGCGGGACCAAAACTGATCGCCGTGTGCCCAGCAATGGGCAAGAGGGTGATGAAGTTGGGAAGAGAAAATCATGATTCAGATGCAATCGCGTCTGGACGTCGCCGATAACACCGGTGCGCGTTCAGTCATGTGTATCAAGGTCCTTGGTGGATCAAAGCGTCGCTATGCCGGCGTCGGCGATGTCATCAAGGTGAGCATTAAAGACGCGGCCCCCCGTGGCCGGGTCAAAAAAGGCGAGATCTACAACGCCGTGGTGGTCCGCACCGCGAAGGGTGTCCGCCGCCCGGATGGCTCATTGATCAAGTTTGATGGCAACGCAGCGGTGCTTCTGAATGCCAAGCTCGAGCCGATCGGCACCCGAATTTTCGGGCCCGTGACCCGCGAGTTGCGCACTGAGCGCTTTATGAAGATCGTTTCGCTCGCTCCTGAGGTGATCTGATATGGAAAAACTTCGAAAAGGCGATGAGGTCATCGTCTTGACCGGCAAGGACAAAGGCAAACGGGGCGTGGTGTCGCGTCGCGTGGGCCCTGAACATCTCTTGGTCGAGGGCGTCAATGTCGTCAAGAAACATGTCCGCCCCAACCCGATGAAAAACACAACAGGCGGCATTGAATCGAAAGCGATGCCGATTAACCAATCGAACGTGGCCATCTTCAACCCGGCCACGCAAAAGGCGGATCGCGTGGGCGTGAAGACCGAGGGCAAGAAAAAAGTCCGCGTCTTTCGCTCCAACGGCGAGGCGCTCCCGAATCCCAACGTGGCGTAACGCAAAGGAAACATCATGGCGCGTTTGCAAGCACATTACCGGGAAAAAATAGTTCCAGAGCTCAAGTCAAAGTTTGGCTACAAGAGCGTGATGGAAGTGCCCCGGCTGACCAAGATCACCCTGAATATGGGCCTGTCCGAGGCTGTCGCCGATAAGAAAATTATCGAGCACGCGGTGGGCGATATGACAAAGATCGCCGGCCAAAAGCCGGTTGTCACCAAGGCCCGTAAGGCGATCGCCGGATTCAAAATTCGCGAGGGCTATCCGATCGGCTGCATGGTCACGCTGCGCGGATCCCGGATGTATGAATTTCTTGACCGTTTCATCACGATCGCACTGCCCCGTGTCCGGGATTTCCGCGGCATTTCGGGCAAGGCATTCGATGGCCGCGGCAACTACAACATCGGCGTGAAAGAGCAGATCATCTTCCCCGAGATTGAGTACGACAAAATCGACACCCTGCGTGGGCTGAATATCAGTATCACCACCACGGCAAAGACCGACGAAGAAGCAAAGGCACTGCTGACCGCCTTCCGCTTTCCTTTCCGCAACTAATTCACGGATCCTTGAGGACAATCTCATGGCAAAGCTGTCATTAATCAATCGCGAGAAAAAACGCGAGATGCTGGTTAAGAAATACGCGGCGAAGCGCGCAGCGCTTCACACCGTTATTGCAGACCAGTCTAAATCCGAAGAAGAGCGCTACGAGGCGCGGCTGGCGTTGCAGAAACTGCCCCGCAATTCGAACCCCACGCGCCTTCGTAACCGTTGTGAGCTGACGGGCCGTCCGCGCGGCACGTTCCGAATGTTTGGGCTCGGCCGGGCCAAGATCCGCGAAATTGCTTTCCGCGGTGAAGTCCCCGGCCTGACCAAGGCCAGCTGGTAAGAAGGGAATCCGATATGAGCATGAGTGATCCCATTGCCGACATGTTTACCCGCATTCGCAATGCCCAGCGGGTGGAGAAGCCCTCTGTGGCGATGCCGGCATCGAAGTTAAAAATCGCAATCGCGACCCTGCTGAAGGACGAAGGCTACATTGAGCATTTCAATGTCCATCAGTCCGGCGCCAAATCTGATCTGGAGATCGGCCTGAAGTATCACGCCGGCCGCCCAGTGATTGAGCGTATCGAGCGAGTCAGTCGCCCCGGCCTGCGCATTTATAAGAATCGCCACCAGCTGCCCACCGTCATGAATGGCCTGGGTGTAGCGATTGTTTCCACGCCCAAGGGCCTGATGACCGATCGCAAAGCCCGTGCAACTGGGTTGGGCGGTGAAGTCATCGGCATTGTTGCGTAAGGGGAATCAACATGTCACGTATTGCGAAATACCCAGTTGCCCTGCCCTCGGGAACCGAGGCCATCATCTCGGCGGATGCCATCACGGTCAAAGGTCCTCTCGGCTCGCTGACTCAGGCCCTAAAGGGCGAGGTCGACGTCAAACTCGACAGCGGCACCATCACCTTTGCTGCGAAAGACAGTTCGCGCCATGCCAAAGCAATGAGTGGCACGGTGCGCGCCTTGGTGGCCAACATGGTCCAGGGCGTATCGAAGGGCTTTGAGCGCAAGCTTAGCCTTGTTGGTGTGGGCTATCGCGCCCAGGCCCAAGGCGATGCGTTGAATCTTTCTCTGGGCTTTTCTCACCCCGTAGTTCACAAAATGCCGAAAGGCATCAAGGCGGAGACGCCGACCCAGACTGACATCGTGATCAAGGGCATTGACCGACAGCAGGTAGGCCAGGTGGCAGCCGAAGTCCGCGCCTATCGTCCGCCCGAGCCCTACAAAGGCAAAGGCGTTCGGTATGTGGACGAGGTGGTGGTCATCAAAGAGACCAAGAAAAAATAAATCGTCTCAAGACAAGAGCAGATCAGGAATTCGATCATGGATAAAAAACAAAGCAGACTCCGTCGTGCACGTCAGACCCGCCTCAAGATTGCGCAGCTGCGGGTCAATCGTCTGGCAGTGCATCGGACCAATACCCACATCTACGCCAGCATCATCGATGCATCGGGCTCCAAGATTCTGGTGTTCGCCTCAAGCCTCGAGCCGGAGCTGCGTAAAACCCTGGCCGGCAAGGGCAGCAATATCGCGGCAGCAACAGCAGTTGGCAAGCGCGTTGCCGAAAAAGCCAAGGCCGCTGGCATTACCAGTGTTGCGTTCGATCGCTCAGGCTTTAAATACCACGGCCGCGTGAAGGCCTTAGCCGATGCCGCCCGCGAAGGCGGACTGCAGTTCTGATCTCGCAACGATAACTCGGAGCTTTCTAATGGCAAAGATGCAAGCAAAAGTGACCACCGAAGACCGTGATGACGGAATGCGCGAGAAGATGATCTCCGTGAACCGTGTCACCAAGGTCGTGAAGGGTGGCCGTATTCTTGGATTCGCCGCGCTGACGGTAGTGGGCGATGGCGATGGCCGCATTGGCATGGGCAAGGGCAAGTCCCGTGAGGTGCCGGTCGCGGTCCAAAAGGCGATGGATGAGGCCCGCCGTAAGATGATCAAGATCCCCTTAAAAGGGGGCACCTTTCATCACAGCGTGACTGGCAAGCATGGCGCTTCGACTGTGATGATTTCACCCGCACAAAAAGGTACCGGCATCATTGCGGGCGGTCCGATGCGGGCCATCTTCGAAGTGCTCGGCGTGACCGACGTGGTTGCCAAGAGCCTCGGCTCTACCAACCCTTACAACATGGTGCGTGCGACCTTAAATGGCCTGCGCCATATGCAGACGCCTGCCGAGATCGCCAACAAGCGCGGCCTGTCGGTCGAGCAGATGCTGAACTGACCGGAGCGCATTTATGGAAAAGAAAACCCTCAAGGTGACGCTGGTCAAAAGCCCGATTGGCACGCGCGAGTCCCATCGCGCGACAGTCCTCGGCCTTGGCCTAAAAAAGCTTCATCAGAGCCGCACGCTGGAAGACACACCGGCGGTGCGCGGCATGATCAACAAAGTCTCTTACCTCGTGCGGGTGGAGTAACGCCATGACTGAACAGAACAAAGATTCGATGCGCTTAAATACCATCGCTCCTGCCGAGGGTTCGAAGCATCCCAAGCGCCGTGTAGGCCGCGGCATTGGCTCTGGCCTCGGCAAGACAGCAGGCCGTGGACATAAGGGCCAAAAATCACGCTCCGGCGGTTTTCATAAAGTGGGCTTTGAGGGAGGCCAGATGCCTTTGCATCGCCGTCTGCCCAAGCGCGGGTTCAAGGCCCCATTTGCCCGGTTTAATGCCGAAGTTCGGCTTTCTGATTTACAGGCCTTGCCGATTGATGAGATTGATCTTTTGGCGCTCAAGCAGGCCGGCGTAGTGGCTGAGCTCACGCGATCTGCCAAGGTCATCAAATCAGGTGAGTTGTCTCGCAAAGTGACCCTCCGCGGTTTGGGCGTTACCGCCGGTGCGAAGGCAGCCATTGAGGCAGCCGGCGGCACCGTCATTGTAGAGGCAGTGGCTGCCGCGAAGTAATCGCGACAGCACCGCGTATCCCGCCATGGCCTCTGTCATGTCAATGAAAACCGACCGTTACGCCGATCTGCGTAAGCGGCTGGTCTTTTTGTTGCTGGCACTGGTGGTTTATCGGATTGGGGCCCATATTCCGGTGCCCGGCATTGATCCCGATCAGCTGGCCCAGCTGTTTAAGTCGCAGGCCGGCGGTATCCTTGGGCTGTTCAACATGTTTTCGGGGGGCGCCTTGTCGCGCTTCACCGTATTTGCCTTAGGCATCATGCCGTACATCTCTGCTTCGATCATCATGCAGCTGATGACCGTGGTCTCGCCCCACCTTGAGGCACTGAAAAAAGAGGGTGAGGCGGGCCGAAGAAAAATCACGCAGTACACACGCTATGCCACCGTCGGCTTGGCGATTGTTCAGGCCATCGGAATTTCGGTGGCCCTCGAGTCCCAGCCTGGCCTGGTTGTGGATCCCGGCCTGATGTTCCGGTTTGTGACGGTGGTATCGCTGGTAACCGGCACCATGTTTCTGATGTGGCTCGGCGAGCAGATCACCGAGCGCGGCCTGGGTAATGGCATCTCCATCATCATCTTTGCAGGCATCGCAGCAGGCCTGCCGAGCGCCCTGGGCGGACTCTTTGAGCTTGTGCGAACGGGCTCCATGACCGCAATCGCGCTGCTTTTCATCGTATTCCTGGTTGTGCTGGTGACGGCATTCGTTTGTTTTGTTGAGCGCGGACAGCGCAAGATTTTGGTGAATTACGCCAAGCGTCAGGTGGGCAACAAGGTCTACGCAGGTCAGACATCACATCTGCCGTTAAAGCTCAACATGTCGGGCGTCATTCCACCGATTTTTGCCTCCAGCATCATTCTCTTTCCCGCGACATTGTCGTCTTGGTTTAGCTCGGGCGAGGGCGGCATGCGCTGGCTATCGGACATCGCTGCGTCGTTGTCTCCGGGACAGCCGCTTTACATTGCCTTGTATGCAGCCGCAATTGTCTTTTTCTGCTTTTTCTACACCGCGCTGGTGTTTAATAGTAAAGAGACCGCTGATAACCTGAAAAAATCAGGTGCCCTGATCCCGGGCATTCGTCCTGGCGATCAGACCGCGAAATTCATCGACAAGATTCTGATGCGTCTGACCCTGGTGGGCGCGGCCTATATCACTTTGGTCTGCCTGCTGCCCGAGTTTTTGGTGCTGAAGTGGAATGTACCGTTTTATTTCGGTGGCACCTCGTTGCTGATTATTGTGGTGGTCACGATGGACTTCATGGCACAGGTTCAGGCCTACATGATGTCGCAGCAATACGAGAGCCTGCTGAAAAAATCGCATTTCAAAACAGGAGGGTTCGCGCGTTAATGGCGAAAGATGATGCGATTCAGATGCAGGGAGAGGTCATTGAAAACCTGCCCAATGCGACGTTTCGCGTGAAACTGGAAAACGGCCATGTCGTTCTGGGCCACATCTCCGGCCGGATGCGGATGCACTACATCCGTATTCTCCCCGGCGATAAGGTCACGGTCGAGATGACCCCCTACGATTTAACCCGTGCACGGATTGTGTTCCGTGCCAAGTAAGAAAAGAGGAAACGGCCTATGAAAGTGTTGGCATCCGTTCGGCGTATCTGCCGTAACTGCAAGATTATTCGTCGCCATGGCGTGGTCCGCGTGATCTGTACAGATCCGCGTCACAAGCAGCGCCAGGGCTAACTTTAGGGAAATCAGGAGCACACCATGGCACGTATTGCCGGCATCAACATCCCGAATCATCAACATGCAGAGATCGGCCTGACGGCGATCTTCGGTATTGGACGCCCCCGGGCCCGCGATATTTGCGACGCGGCCGGCGTTCCCTATGCGAAGAAAGTCAAGGACCTGACCGATGACGAACTCGAACGTCTGCGGGCTGAGGTCGGAAAATTCACTACCGAGGGTGATTTGCGCCGTGAGGTTTCGATGAGCATTAAGCGGCTAATGGATTTGGGCTGCTATCGCGGAATGCGTCATCGTCGCGGCCTGCCGGTTCGGGGCCAGCGGACCCGAACGAACGCGCGCACCCGCAAGGGCCCGAAAAAGGCCGCAGCATCACTGAAGAAATAAGTCTCGAGAGGCAAGATCATGGCAAAAGCAGGCACGACGACTGGCGCATCGCAGCGCACCCGTAAAAAAGTTCGTAAAAACGTGACGGATGCGGTCGCACATATCCACGCGTCCTTTAACAACACCATCATCACCATCACTGACCGGCAAGGCAATGCGCTGTCTTGGGCCTCCAGTGGCGGTGCGGGATTCAAAGGCTCGCGCAAAAGCACTCCGTTTGCCGCTCAAGTGGCCGCCGAGTCCGCTGGCCGGGTGGCGCTCGAGTGCGGTGTGAAAAACATTGAGGTCCGCATTACGGGCCCCGGACCGGGCCGCGAGTCGACGGTTCGTGCGCTCAATGCACTGGGCATCAAGGTGACACAGATCTCGGATATCACGCCGGTGCCGCACAACGGCTGCCGGCCCCCGAAGCGCCGTCGCATTTAATTTTGTAGTACAGGCCCCGGCGATCATGCGTTGTCCGGGTTATTGAAAGACCACCGTCGGAGATCGCTCTGACATCTCGTAGCTAATCAAATGCTGCGTTTTTCGAAAAAGGAATCGAAGTGGCACGTTACTCTGGACCACGTTGTAAATTATCGCGGCGGGAAGGCACCGACCTTGGGCTGAAAAGCGCCCGACGCTCGCTTGATTCAAAATGTAAGCAAGACAGTAAGCCTGGCCAGCATGGCCGAACCTCGGGCGCGCGCCTGTCGGACTACGGCAAGCAGCTGCGCGAGAAACAGAAGGTAAAGCGTATCTACGGCATGCTGGAGCGCCAGTTCCGCCGATACTTTGCCAATGCCAGCCAGGCCAAGGGCAATACGGGCGAGAGTCTGCTGCAGTTATTGGAGTCGCGGCTCGACAATGTCGTCTATCGCATGGGGTTTGGTTCGACCCGGGCCGAGGCCCGTCAGCTGGTCAGCCATCGGTCCATTCTGGTCAATGGCAAGTGCGTCAATATCCCCTCTGCCCACATCCGGCCGAATGATGTCATCTCACTGACCGACAAATCAAAGGCTCAGGCACGCGTGATCTCCTCGGTGCAGCTGGCCGAACAGAATGGGTTTCCCGCCTGGGTCTCGGTGGATCCGAAAAAAATGGAAGGTGTTTTTAAGCAGCTTCCCGACCGCTCCGATCTACCTGCCGACATCAATGAGAGCTTGATTGTTGAGTTGTACTCACGCTAATCACCGCGAAGGAACCGTATGCAAACAGCATTTCTAAAGCCACGCATTATTGAAGTCGAGCCGACTGGGTCGAATTCGGCCAAGATCGTGATGGAGCCCTTTGAGCGGGGCTTTGGCCATACGCTGGGCAACGCCCTGCGTCGCGTATTGCTCTCTTCGATGGAGGGCTTCGCACCGACCGAGGTGCAGATCGCAGGCGTGGTCCACGAGTACTCCACGATCGAAGGTGTTCAAGAAGATGTCGTGGATCTGCTGCTCAACCTCAAAGGCGTCGTGTTTGACCTCGAGGGCCGTAACGACGTTCTGATCTCGCTGCGCAAGCAGGGCGGCGGCGTTGTGAAGGCCTCTGATTTCGACCTCCCGCATGATGTCAAAGTGATCAATCCGGATCACGTGCTGGCCCATGTATCGGATAACACCAAACTCGAGTTGCAGGTTCGGGTTGAGAAAGGCCGTGGTTACGTGCCGGGCACGCTCAGGACAATGGCTGACGAGGGCAGCCGCGCGATCGGTCGCATCGTGCTGGATGCATCGTTTTCGCCGATTCGTCGCGTCAGCTACACCGTAGAGAGTGCCCGCGTGGAGCAGCGCACCGACCTCGATCGGCTGGTCATCGAGGTGCAGACCAATGGCGTGATCAATCCTGAGGATGCCGTTCGTCGGGCGGCCCGCATTCTGGTGGACCAGCTCTCTGTGTTTGCGGCCCTTGAGGGCGGCGAGCAGGTCGCCGAGGCAGGCCGCGGCGTGAGCGTGGATCCGATGTTATTACGCCCGGTCGATGATCTGGAGCTCACCGTACGTTCGGCCAACTGCCTAAAGGCAGAGAGCATTTACTACATCGGTGATTTGATTCAGCGGACTGAAAACGAGCTGCTCAAGACCCCGAACCTTGGCCGTAAATCGTTAAATGAAATCAAAGAGGTCCTTGCCTCGCGTGGCCTGACTCTTGGCATGAAGCTAGAGAACTGGCCGCCCGCAGGAATGGATCGTTAATCAACAGCAATGACGTCGGGGGCCGCTTCCGGCCCCCGGATGTTTGAGGAGAATCCCATGCGTCACCGTCTCGGATTACGCAAATTAAATCGAACCTCCAGCCATCGGCTGGCGATGCTGCGCAATATGGCCAACGCCCTGTTGCGTCACGAGTCGATCCGAACCACACTTCCTAAGGCCAAAGAGCTTCGTCGGGTGGTTGAGCCTCTGATTACGATAGGCAAGAGCCCAACGCTGGCCAACCGGCGTCTTGCCTTTGATCGACTCCGTGATCGCGAGATCGTTGGCAAGCTATTTGCGGAGATCGGTCCCCGCTATGCATCGCGTCCGGGTGGCTACTGCAGGATTTTGAAGTTTGGTTTTCGGCCTGGTGATAATGCGCCAATGGCCCTCATGGAGTTGGTGGATCGGCCCGAGCCCGCTGCGGAGGCGGCTCCTGTTGAGCAGAAGGCAGCCTGAGTAATCCAACGTTAGCCGTCTTGAGAAAACCAAAGCCCGGGTGAGCGCGCGTTCGCGTAAGTCCGGGCTGAATCAATGACCCTCTCTTAGCCACTTGGCAACGTTGGGCGCAAAATACGTCAGCACCCCATCGGCCCCTGCCCGCTTAAAAGCGAGCATTGATTCCAAAACGACTTTCTTTTCATCCAGCCAGCCATTGGCACATGCAGCTTTGAGCATGGCGTACTCGCCGCTCACTTGATAAGCAAAAGTCGGCATGCCAAAGGTTTCCTTCACGCGCCAGACCACGTCGAGATAGGGCATGCCCGGTTTGACCATCACCATGTCGGCGCCTTCCTCGATATCGAGGGCAACCTCCCGCAGGGCCTCATTGGTGTTGGCGGGATCCATTTGATAGGTTTTCTTATCGGACTTTCCGAGCTGGGCCGCACTGCCAACGGCATCACGAAATGGCCCATAAAAGGCGGAGGCATATTTGGCCGCATACGACATGATGCGGGTGTGAATTAGCCCCTCGGACTCAAGTGCCCGACGAATCGCACCGATCCTTCCGTCTTGCATATCGGAGGGCGCCACAATGTCGACGCCACTCCGGGCCTGCGCCAGGGCTTGGTCAGTCAGTACCTTGACCGTTTCATCATTGAGGATTCGGCCTACATCATCAATCAGGCCATCCTGCCCGTGGCTGGTGTATGGATCCAGGGCGATATCGGTCATGATTCCGATCTCGGGCACATGCTTTTTTAGCGCCTCGACCGCCCGTGGAATCAAGCCTGCGGGATTGCAGGCCTCACGGCCATCGGGTGTTTTTTTGCTGGCGTCGATCACCGGAAATAAGGCCAGCACCGGGATGCCGAGTGCGGCGGACTGCTCTGCGATTGGCAGCAGCCGGTCTAGGCTGACGCGGCTGACTCCAGGCATGGACGGCACAGCCTCAGATTGGTCTCTGCCCTCTGTCAGAAAGACCGGATAGATCAGATCTTTTGCTGATAATGAGTGCTCGCTAACAAGGTCTCGGGACCAGGCATCACGCCGGTTTCGGCGCATTCTCATCATAGGGAATTGGGCCATAGCTCTCATTTCCACTTATCTTGTGTGGTTATTATTGGAAAGTTTTCTGTCTTAGACATATCATGAACACAGGCGACTTGTCGTCTCCCGCTTCTCCTCCCTGAGCGGGTGCCTAACCCATTTAGGCGTTCCCGCCCGGCGATCACCTCGCCGGGTTTTTTTTTGCAACTTTCGGCTCGGGCTGGGCAGATGGCAGGTGCCACCATTGTGCAATTTTTTCGACCGCCTCGTCGCGGCCCAGTCTCTGGGAGGCCGAAAAAAGGCTGACTGAACAGTCTCTTCCCCAGGACGCTTTTTCTGCAGCAATTAGCCTGCGGGCCTGTGCCAGGGCGATCGCCTGCTCATTTCGGGTGAGTTTGTCGGCCTTGGTGAGCAGCACGTGAATTGGCCGATTGCGGCGATCGAACCATTGCAGCATTTGTCGATCAAGCGGCCCGAAGGGATGGCGAATATCCATGACCAAAATTAGGCCAACCAAGCTGGCCCGCGTCTCTAGAAATGTTGCAAGCTCCCTCTGCCAGCGGGCCTTGATTGCCTGGCTGACGGCCGCATAGCCATAGCCCGGAAGATCAACAAGCCGGCCCACCTCTTGCTCGTGGTGGTGCAGGGTGAAGACATTCATCAGCTGGGTACGCCCCGGGGTTTTGCTGCTAAAGGCGAGCCGTCGGCGGTTGCAGATTAAATTCATGGCCGATGACTTGCCTGCGTTGGAGCGGCCGGCGATGGCGATCTCGCCAGGCCCGTCGGCGGGCAGTTCGGCCGTTTTTGATGCGCTGGTCAGAAAGCTGATGTTTTGGATCCAATCCTTCAGAGGCGGCATTAATCCGTGGGCTGACGCGGTCATCTCGACGGTGGACTCGACTAAAATAAGACAGTTAAATGTAATCGTTGCTGGGAGTGATTATGCGTTGCAAGTTTGACATGGTTCATAAGCGCCTTCGCGTGCTGAAAAATGCACTGCGGGGATCGTTGTCAGTGGCCTTGTTTTCATCGGCTATGGTGGTGGGAGTCTCAACATCCGCAATGGCCGCTGATCCCGTGACCACAAAGAAACCCGTTGACATCGCCAAAGGCAAGGTTGCTGCAGCGGCAGTCTGCGCAGGCTGTCACATGCCGGATGGCAACAGCGTGATTGCTCAGAACCCGATTCTTGCCGGGCAGCATGCCGCCTACATTGAAAAGCAGCTTGTGAACTTTCGCCTAAAGCCAGGCGCCAAGGCGCCAGAGCGCAACAACGCCATCATGCAGGGCTTTGCCACCATGCTCTCTGAAGACGACATGCGTAATCTCGGCGCTTTTTATGCATCGCAGACACCGAAATCCGCCTCACCCAAGCGCAAGGAATTGGTCGCAGCAGGCGAGCGTATTTATCGCGCAGGTATTCCGGAAAAGGGTTTACCAGCTTGTGCAGGATGTCATGGCCCTGGCGCTGCGGGGATTCCGGCGCAGTATCCGAGACTTGCAGGTCAGCATCCCGAATACACTGAGGCCACGCTGAACGCATTTCGTGGCGGCCAGCGCAAGAACAGCAGCCAGATGACCACCATCGCCTCGAAGATGTCCGACGCCGAGGTGGCCGCAGTCTCCGAGTACGTTGCCTCACTGCGCTGATTACGTGAGCGGCCTGTAAAGCGCGGCCCGCCCGTTCGCTTGCGACGCGCACATGAATCAGACTCCTGCTTCCCTTGAGGGGGCCGATTCGTCGGGCCCCTCTACTTCTGGCCTAGAACTCAAAGCCCAACACCCTCTCGTTGCCGAGGCGGTCGAGCTCCTCAGCTCGATGCGTTTTGCAATTTCTGCCTTGGTGGTGGTCTGCATTGCCAGTGCGATTGGCACCATCGTTGGCCAAAACGCGCCATCCATCAATTATGTAAATCAGTTCGGGGCGTTTTGGGCCGAGGTATTTTCTGCGCTTGATGTGGTGCGGGTTTATAACGCGCCTTGGTTTTTGGTCATCATGGGCCTGATGCTGGTCTCAACGAGCCTGTGCCTGATTCGCAATACACCGAAGATGCTCCGAGAGGCCCGCTCTTGGCGTGACCAGGTTCGTGATTCCACCTTTCCAGCATTTAAGCATCGTGCGGCTGTTGCGCTTGCGGCGTCATCAGCCGAGCAGCGACTGGCAGAATTTTCAGTGGCTCTTCGTGAGCGCGGTTATCGTCTGCGCACCGTTGAGCCGCAGGCAGCCGGTCGGCTTCCCCTGCTGGTGGCGCGCAAGGGCACGTCGAATCGGCTGGGCTACATCTCGGCCCATCTCGCGATTGTGGTGATCTCTTTGGGCGGCCTACTGGACAGCGAGTTGCCGCTTCGAACCATGGCCTGGTGGACCGACAAAGCCCCGCTGCAGATGAATCAATTTCAGGGCAATGAAGTTCCAGGCAGTGCACGGCTGCCTGCACACACGCCGAGCTATCGGGCCAATTCGCTGGTGCCCGAGGGTGGCACCACGGATGTTGCAGTGGTGGCCCAGGGCAATGGCTCGCTGCTCTTGGACCTGCCATTTGAATTGCATCTCAAGCAGTTTCGTATTGAGTACTACCCCACCGGCATGCCCAAGCTTTTTGCAAGTGATGTGGTCTTGAAAGACAAAGAAACAGGCCAAGAGAAGACCGCGACCATTGAAGTTAACAAGCCGCTGATCCACCGGGGTGTGGCGATTTATCAGTCAAGTTTCGACGATGGCGGCTCCCATCTAAAACTGACTGCGTATCCGATGGCGGGCCCGATACGCAGCGGACTGCCGGTGGATCTGACGGTTGGGCAGAGCGTTGGCTTAAAAAATTCCCAGAGCAATCTCTCTTTGGAGCTCACAGGATTTAAGCCGATTAATGTTGAAAACATGGGTGAACCGCCGGACGACCGTGAGGCCGAAGATCCTTTCAAAAAACATGTCGCCACCGTGTTATCGCCCGCGTTGAATTCCGAAAAATCCAAGCAGCTGCGCAATGTTGGGCCATCGATTAACTACAAGCTTCGCGATGGCAGCGGTCAGGCAAAAGAGTTTCATACCTACATGCTGCCGATCGAGCTTGAGGGTGCGCGAGTTTATCTGGCGGGCGTGCGCAACTCGCCGGATGAGCAGTTTCGTTATCTGCGGATTCCCGCCGACGCGAAAGACTCCCTTGATGAATTCATGCGGCTGCGGGCTGCCATGGCGGATCCGGCCATGCGGGCGGCGGCCTCACGCCGGTTCGCAGCTCAGTCGGCGCCTGTGAACGTTTCAGCAACGCTGGCCGAGAGCGCCCAGAAAGCCTTGGAGGCGGTCGCGGAAGGGGGCATCAATCAACTGGGACAGCTGCTGGAAAAAACCGTGCCCGAGGCTGAGCGCGAGCGGGCTGCCGAGATCGTGCTGCGGCTCCTCACAGGCGCCTTCTGGGAGCTCTGGCAGCAGGCTCGAACCAAAGATGGCCTTCGGCCACTTGAGCGTAACGAAGACAATGTCCGATTTGCCCAGCTGGCCCTGAATGCGGTGAGTGATGCCCAGCTCTTCGGTGCGCCCCTGCTGGTGGCGCTTAATGACTTTCAAGAGGTCAAGGCCAGTGTGTTTCAGGTCACGCGCTCACCGGGCAAGACCACCGTCTATATAGGGTGTCTGTTGCTCACCCTGGGCGTTTTCGCGATGCTCTATGTCCAGGAGCGTCGGGTCTGGCTGTGGTCTCAGAATCAGGGGGGCGAGGTTGAGCTGAAGATGGCTGCCTCGACACCCCGCCAGACTGTCGATTTTGAAAAGGAATTTTCCGCTCTGTCAGCGGTCTTATCGGCCAACGGAGAACGTCGAACATGAATACAGCCTCATCCACGTTGAATGCCTCTGATGGTTTCTTGATCCGCCGCTGGGGCCTCTGGGATTTGGGCTTCGGCCTGCTGGCCGCCCTTGGCGCGGCCTTTGCCACCCAACGCTATGCCTCGTTCATGGACATCTATGAACTGGTCATTCTCTGGTGTTGCGTGCCTGCTGCCGTTTTATTGGGCTATTTCTGGGCTGCACTTCGGCCATTTTTTATTGGATGTGCGGCGGCTTCGATTCTTGCAGTGGCAATGTATGGCGGTGCTGCAGCGGCCGCGGAAAGTAATGTTCTCCTGAAGTATTTCCTGGCCTCACAGTCCGCCATCCTGTGGATGTGTGCATTATTTGCTTTTGCCACTGTTTCTTATTGGGTTGGGCTCTTCGCGCAGGGCCATACTGCCCTCTGGATGGGCAGCCTGCTGACCTGGTCGGCCTGTGTCATGGGATCGATTGGCTTGCTGGTGCGTTGGTATGAGTCGTATCTGATCAGCCCCGATGTCGGCCACATCCCGGTAAGTAATCTCTACGAAGTCTTCATCTTGTTTGCGGTGATCACCGCGATGTTCTATCTCTACTACGAGAGCCGCTATAAGACGCGTAGCTTGGGTGGGTTTGTCTCGCTCATCATTACTGCTGCAGTCGCATTTTTGCTGTGGTACATCGTGGCCCGTTCTGGCCATGAAATTCAGCCGCTGGTCCCCGCCTTGCAGTCGTGGTGGATGAAAATTCACGTGCCCGCTAACTTTGTGGGCTACGGTACATTTTCCTTGGCAGCCATGGTGGGCTTTGCCTATCTGATTAAAGAAAATGCCCATACGACTTCAACTTGGAAGCTTGCGCCATTGTTTATTCTTGGCGTGCTGCTGTGTGCTGAGCCTCTGGTCTTTCGTCGCTCAGGCTTGCCCGATTATTGGGCCCTGTATTTCGGGTTTTCTGCAGCCTTCATTGGCGCCGTGATTGCGTTGCGACGACGCATCGGTGCAGCCCTTCCGGCGCTTGAGGTGCTGGACGATGTCATGTATCGGGCCATTGCAGTGGGCTTTGCATTTTTTACCGTCGCCACCATTCTCGGAGCGCTTTGGGCAGCGGAGGCCTGGGGAACTTACTGGCAGTGGGATCCCAAGGAGACCTGGGCGCTGATCGTTTGGTTGAATTACGCCGCCTGGCTCCATTTGCGCATGATGAAGGGCCTGCGGGGCCAGGTGGCCGCCTATTGGTCCTTGATCGGTTTACTGATTACTGGATTTGCATTTCTCGGTGTGAACATGTTCCTCTCTGGACTGCATTCCTATGGCACGCTCTGATGCGAAGCGTTTGATACGCGGCGACCACCTGTCGGGCCAGATCACGCCCGAGTCGGTGGTTCATCGCCGGCGCGCGATTGTGCTTGCAGGCGCTGCGCTGGCTGTAGCAGGCCCGGGCCGGGTGCAGGCCTCCACACCGAAGCCCGCCTCTGCCTATGCATCACTTGCCGCAAAGCCGAGCCGCTACTCGATTCTTGAGCGGCCCGTGCCGTTTGAAGAAGCGTCCACCTACAATAATTTCTACGAATTCGGCCTCGAAAAGGAAGATCCCGCAGAGCGGGCTCCGGGCCGCCTGAAGACTGCGCCTTGGAAAGTGACTGTTGAGGGTCTAGTTGCACGGCCTCGCGAATTCGATATCGACGAATTAAGGAAGCTTGCGCCGATGGAGGAGCGCATCACGCGCCTACGCTGTGTCGAGGGCTGGTCGATGGTGATTCCTTGGGTCGGCTATTCGCTCTCAGAGTTGATCAAACGGGTACAGCCGCTGGGCTCAGCAAAATTTATTGAATTCACAACCCTGGCGGATTCCAAGCAGATGCCGGGTCTTTCTTACCGTGCCCTGCGTTGGCCCTATCGCGAGGGCCTGCGGATGGATGAGGCCCAGCACCCACTGTCACTGCTGACCTTTGGCATGTATGGCGTGATGTTGCCTGAGCAAAATGGCGCGCCACTTCGGCTCATGGTGCCGTGGAAGTATGGCTTTAAAAGCAGCAAGTCGATCGTCAAGATCCGGTTTGTTGAAGCCCAGCCGCCGACACTCTGGACGCTCACCGCGCCAAAAGAATATGGCTTTTACGCCAATGTAAATCCTGAGGTGGCCCATCCACGCTGGTCACAGGCCACAGAGCGAGTTTTGGGCACCGACGCTTTGTTTGCTCCACGACGCAAGACTGAGCTCTTTAATGGTTATGCGGATCTGGTGGCACCGATGTATGCGGGCATGGATCTGAAGACCTTCTATTGATGTCACCGCGAACTGCATGGCAGCTGGTCTGGCTGCTCTGCGCACTGCCGTTGGCCGATCTTGTGTTTCGGATTGTGGGCCAACAGCTGGGGGCCAATCCGCAGGAGGCCATCCTGAGAGCGACGGGCCTCTGGAGCCTGACGCTGCTCCTGGTCACACTTGGTGTAACGCCGTTTCGCCAGTGGCTGCGCTGGCCTGAACTGATTCCGCTGCGAAGAATGCTGGGCCTGTGGGCGTTCGGTTACGCCTGTATTCATCTGCTCGCATTCTGGGCCTTCGAGCACGATTTCGATCTGGCTGGCGTTGCCGCTGATGCCGTCAAGCGGCCGTTTGTAACGGTGGGGCTGCTGTCATTCGGACTCATGCTGCCAATGGCCTTGACCTCCAATACCGCCGCAATGCGGCGCCTGGGCCGCGGATGGAAGCGGCTACATCGTGTGATTTACGCGATTTCACTCTTGGCATGCGTGCATTTTTTTCTGCATCGGGCCGGCAAGAGTAATTTTATTGACCCGGCGATCGCAAGCGCTGTTGTGCTGATCCTTCTGGGATCAAGAATTTATTTTCGAAGATAGTCGGGAATTGATTCGGCTGCGATGAGGTCGGCGAACTCCTCTCGACGGCGAATCAGGTGGGCCTGGCCCTGCGCATCAATCAATACTTCGGCAGCCCTCGGGCGGCTGTTGTAGTTCGAGCTCATGCTCATGCCATAGGCGCCTGCCGAAAGTACTGCGAGCAGGTCACCCGCTGAAAGCGCAAGCCGGCGGTCTCGGGCCATCCAGTCGCCACTCTCGCAGACCGGTCCGACCAGATCCCAGGTGGCTTCAGGTACACCCGAGGGCGTGACTGCGACGACGGCATGCCATGCCTCATATAGCGCAGGCCGCATCAGATCATTCATGGCGGCATCGATAATCGCAAAATTCTTATGCGGTCCTGGCTTTAGTAAATCAACGCGCGTGAGCAGCACACCGGCGTTGCCGACAATGGCCCGGCCAAATTCGAACAGGATTTCGGGCCGAGGACTGCGGCGTGTCTGCTGCCATTGCTGCAGCCGATCGAAAACCGCTGACAGAAGTGCAGCAGGCGTGGGCGGTGTCTCATCGTCATAGCAGATGCCCAGGCCGCCACCTAGATCAAGATGTTGAATCTCAATGCCTGTAGCGGCAAGCCGATCAGCAAGCGCAAGCACGCGATCCACGGCCTGCAGAAAGGGTGACAGGCTCGTGATCTGAGAGCCGATATGGCAGTCAATACCCGCGATCAGCACAGAAGGCATTGCCTTGGCCTGCCGATAGACCGCCTCAGCCTGATCCATAGGAATACCAAACTTATTTTCCTTTAGGCCTGTTGAGATGTAGGGATGGGTCTTCGCATCGATATCGGGATTGACACGCATTGAGATCGGCGCCACCCGCTTCAGTCCCGCTGCCACCTCTGCAACCCGATGCAGTTCTGCCTCTGATTCAATGTTGATGCACTTGATGTTGGCAGCTATGGCGGCCGCGATCTCGGAGTCGGCTTTCCCAACCCCAGAAAATACGATTCGATCGGGCTGCCCTCCTGCTGCAAGCACCCGCTGGAGCTCGCCTACCGAGACAATGTCAAAGCCCGCGCCCTGGGCGGCCAGCAGCGCAATTAAAGCGAGATTGGAATTTGCTTTCAGCGCATAACAGATGAGCGCATTTTTTTCCGCGGCAGCTGCCGCGAATTGCTGATAGGCCTGAAGCAGTGTCCGCTCGGAATAGACATAACACGGCGTGCCAAAGGCCTGAGCAATCTCGGTCAGTGGCCGGCCTTCGCAGCACAGTACGCCGGCTGAATTTCGATGGAAACGCGTCCCCGCAAGGGGGCCAGAGGATGAGGCTGTGGTGTTCATTTTCTTGGCGGCTGCGTTGGCACGTTGGCCGGCGGACTGGATGACGCAGGGTCGGGTGCGTTTGGCGCTGCAGGCGCAGGGAACTGGGGCTTGGGCAGGGACAGCGGCCCTTTTTGGCCGCAGCCGACTAGAATCGTTGCCATCAATGGCGCCAGCCAATAGCCGAAGGTGCGCTTTCTATTCATGGAAGAGAAGTATGACCGAAACTGAATTTCTGGATCAGGCCGCTAAGGTCTTGGATGCAATCGAACGTAGGGTGGATGCATGGTCACAGGACGATGACACTGAAATTGAATCAGGCCGTCATGGACCAGTCCTAGAATTGGAGTTTCCCTCCGGCCGAAAGTTGGTCTTGAATTTGCAGACGCCGATGCAGCAGATCTGGCTTGCCTCGCCGCGTGGCGCATTTCATTTTGGATGGCGAGAGGGCGCCTGGGTTGACACACGCTCCGGGTCTGATTTTTGGAAGGTCTTTATGGAACAGGCCAGCCTGGAGGTGGGCCGGCGGCTGGCCGACACCGACTAGGCCGCTTTATCTCAGGCCGACACTGGCCACCCCCACGCCTGGCCGACTCTCCTGGGTATAGAACTCCCCCCCGATATTCAGCACGCCATTGGGCATGGCCCGACTGCTGGCCGGCGCCTTGGCAAGCGCGACTTTGGCGAACTCCATCCAGATGGGCAGCGCGAGGCCACCACCGGTCTCGCGGTCGCCCAATTTTTTTGGCTGATCGAAACCTACCCAGGCCACTCCCACCATGCTGGCGTTGTAGCCTGCGAACCAGGCATCCATCGAGTCATTGGTTGTACCCGTTTTGCCTGCCAGATCCGAGCGGCCCAAAGAGAGGGCCCGCATTGCCGTTCCTGATCGCACGACTTCCTGCATCATGCTGTCGGCAATAAAGACATGCCGTGGATCCATCACCCGCTGGCTTTCATTACCCGCCTTGGTGGGCTGCGCCTTGGCAACGGTTTTTCCCTTTAAATCGATGATGCGATCAATCAGGTAAGGATTGATTCGAAAGCCGCCGTTGGCAAAAACGGCATAGCCACCTGCCATCTGCATCAGGCTCACCGAACCTGCCCCAAGCGCCATGGTGAGGTACGGCGGATTCTTTTCGGGCTCAAAACCGAATCGCGTGATGAAGTCCTGTGCGTATCGGGGGCCGATGGAGTGCAGCACACGAATCGAGACCATATTTTTCGATTTGGCCAAGCCGGTTCGCATGCTCATCGGACCATCAAATTTCCCGTCGTAATTTTTTGGTTCCCAGGCCTGGCCGCCCGTCTGGCCCGGATCAAACTGCACCGGCGCATCATTCACGATAGTGGCTGGAGAAAACCCTCGACTTAAAGCAGCCGCATAGATAAAAGGCTTAAACGCAGACCCTGGCTGCCGCCAGGCCTGTGTGACGCGATTGAATTTATTGCGATTAAAGTCAAAGCCTCCTACGAGTGCGCGGACTGCGCCGGTCTGGGGATTCAGTGCCACAAAGCCGGACTCGACTTCAGGCATCTGTGTAATTTCAAAGTTGTTATCGGCCAGTCGAACAATGCGCACGACCGCACCTCGTCGCAGGCGCTTCGCAGGCGGCGCTACCGATGACAGCCCGGGGCTTGCAAACTTCAGTCCATCTCCAGAGATCTCAATGCGCTGGCCTCGGGCGCGGCGGACAACCACTTTTGTATCGCTCACATCAATCACGATTGCGGTCAACAGTTCATCGCTGTCGGGCCGATCATTTAACGCGTCTTCGATCGCGTCTTCTTGGGCGTCGCGCGCGCTCGGAAGCGAAATAAATGCTTCGGGCCCACGCCAGCCCTGACGCCGATCGTATTCCATTAGCCCATTGCGGACCGCTTTGTGGGCGGCCCGTTGCTCTTCGGCTGTGATCGTGGTGTAAACCGTCAGGCCGCGCGTATAAGCCTCTTCTTTGTATTGATCGAAGACCAACTGGCGGACCATCTCAGCGATGTAGGGGGCCCGCACTGGAAAATCATCGATGCGGCCGATGACCGTGATTTTTTCTTTTTTTGCGGCCTCGGCCTGTCGTGGGTTAATCAGGCCAAGCTTCTCCATTCGGCCGAGCACGTAATGCTGCCGCAGAGTTGCCCGCCGCATATTGGCGGCTGGGTTAAACGCCGAAGGTGCTTTCGGCAGGCCCGCCAGCATTGCGGCCTCGGCCAGCGTGATTTGCGAGATCTCTTTGCCGAAATAGGTTTGTGAGGCTGCGGCAAAACCGTAGGCTCGCTTGCCCAGATAAATCTGATTGAGGTAGAGCTCAAGAATCTGATTCTTGGTGAGCTTGCGCTCAATTTCAGAGGCGAGCAGCACTTCATAAATTTTTCTTGTGAATGTTTTTTCCGATGACAGGAAAAAATTTCTCGCGACTTGCATGGTGATGGTGCTCGCCCCCTGGGACTTGCTGCCAGAGAACACGTTGGCGACCATGGCACGTGCAATGCCAAGAAAATCAATGCCACGGTGCTGAAAGAAGGAGTCGTCTTCGGCGGCGAGAATGGCTTGCACCAGGACTTTGGGCACATCGGGCAGTCGGACCAGGCTACGACGCTCTTCGCCAAACTCTCCGATCAGCACGCCATCGGCTGTCAGGACACGCAGCGGCATTTTCGGCTGGTAATCTGCTACGGCATTAATGGGCGGCAGTCGGGGGGTGGCCAGGGCGATCACCAGCAGGCCGATGGCCACAACTGCCACCAGTGCCGCAAGCAAAATTCCGAGCCAACGCAGGACCACACCCATAAGCGCAAGTGTATCGCCTGCTAGACTGCATTCCATGCGAAACATCGTGTTTATCGGCCTGATGGGCGCTGGAAAAACCACCGTGGGCAAGCGGCTGGCCAAGCGCCATGGGCTGCCGTTTCTAGATACGGATCAGGAAATAGAGCGGCGCTGTGGTGCGAGTGTCTCGACCATTTTCGATCTGGAGGGCGAGGCCGGCTTTCGCCGGCGTGAGGCAAAGATGATTGCGGAGGCGATGGCCCTTCAGGACACGGTGGTGACCACCGGTGGCGGCGCCATTTTGTCGGAAGAAAATCGCAAGGCCCTCAGCCGAGGATTTGTGATCTATCTGGATGCACAGCCACAGCACCTCTGGACCCGCCTCAAGCTCGACACCAGCCGGCCGCTTTTAAGACAATCCTCTGATCCGCGGGCAGCCCTCGAGGCGCTCTACCGGGATCGTGATTCCCTTTATCGCGCGATTGCGAATCTGATTGTTCCCACGACCCGGGCTTCGGTGAGTGTCGTCATGCGCGCGATTGAGCAAGGCCTTAGTGATGCAGGATATTTTCATCATGAAAACGCTTAAGGTGTCACTTGGAGATCGGAGTTATCCGATCTGGATTGGATCAGGCGTCAATCGTCTGCAGTCGTGTTGGCAGGAGGCGTTGGCGCCGGGCCGTGTTGCGCTTGTCACCAATGATCGTGTTGGCCCCCTGTATGCCGAGGCACTCGCGCAGCAGCTGCGCGAGTGGAAATTTTCAGTCGTGGTGATTGAGCTGCCGGATGGCGAGCAGAACAAGGACTGGCAGCACCTCAATCTGATTTTTGATCAGCTCATGGCACATCGATTTGAGCGGGGCGATACTCTCGTGGCACTCGGCGGTGGCGTCGTTGGTGATGTGGCAGGCTTTGCGGCGGCCTGTTATCAGCGCGGCATGCGATTCGTTCAGGTGCCAACGACACTGCTTGCGCAGGTAGATTCATCGGTTGGCGGAAAGACTGCAATCAACCACCCGCTGGGCAAAAATATGATTGGCGCTTTTTATCAGCCCTCCGCGGTGCTGATTGACACCGACACGCTGGCCACCCTAGCCCCCCGTGAGTTCAGCGCCGGTCTTGCAGAGGTCATTAAGTACGGCTGTATTTTGGATACCGAATTTTTTTCTTGGCTTGAGCAATCCATTGACGCTTTGCTTGCACGCGAGCCTGCGGCACTGACGACAGCCATTACGCGTTCCTGCGAACTGAAGGCCCAGGTGGTGGCCGCTGATGAGCGCGAGTCAGGCCTGCGGGCGATTTTGAATTTCGGCCATACTTTTGGCCATGCGATTGAGGCGGGCCTGGGCTTCGGGTCTTGGCTGCATGGTGAGGCGGTCGGCTGCGGCATGGTCTTGGCAGCCAATCTCTCGCGCCGACTCGGCGGCATTACTGCGGAGCAACAGCAGCGTATTGTTCGGCTGGTGGCCCGGGCAGGCCTTCCCATTGCTCCGCCAAAATGGCCTGCGGCGCGTTTTCTTGAGCTGATGTCGCATGACAAAAAGGCCCAGTCCGGCCGTATTCGTTATGTGGTGCTACGCAGCATGGGTGCCGCAGAGATTTCGGCGGTCGAATCAGAACTGATCACCGAGGTCATAGAAAAAGCGATTGCATCGGGGTCAGACTCGGGCGCATGATGTAGACGATTAGTGCCCAAGAGGAAGCCATGGCGCGACAGGCCCGTGATGCACGTCCCGGAAGAACCTATCACTTGGTTCAGCGTGGGCATGATCGTGCCGAGATTTTTCGGGATGATCAGGATCGTAAGTCTTACCTTGAATCTTTTCTCCAGGCATCGGTAAGTTTTGGCCTGCGCGTGCATGCATTTTGTTTGTTAAAAAGCGAGGCCCACTGGCTGGTCACGCCACAGCGCGCGGATGCCATGGCCGATGTCGTTCAGCAGGTCGGCCGCAGCTATGTTCGGCGATTTAATTCTCGGTGGTCACGGCAGGGCACGCTCTGGGAGGGCCGTTACCGTGCATATTGGATTGATGAGCCGGCTTTTGGACTCTTGGTGCAGCGGGCCATCGAATGTCTTCCTGCGCGTGAAGGCCTGTGCAGCCGGCCCGCTGAGTGGGCCTGGTCAAGTCTGGCCAGTCATCTTGGACAGATGCCCGAGCCACGGCTGACAGCACTCCCGACCTATTGGTCAATGGGCAATACGCCCTTTGAGCGGGAGGCCAAATATTCCGGGGTCTTCGATCAGGCTCTGGCCGAAGACATTTGGGAAAACATTCGACGCGGACTTGCCAGTGGCCGACCATGGGCAACCGATCAGTTGATGGCCAGCCTCTCAGCAGAGGAGCGGGCTCGATGGGTCCGCAGGCCAAGGGGCAGGCCGTCCAAGGATGTCGGAGAATTCTAATAATTATATGTCCCTAATTTTTATCGAACATCAATAAACACCTTTCAAAATTGTCGTCTGACCCTAAATAAAATTCAACTTTTACAAGGCTTTAAGAGCGATTTTTTCTTGATGTGATGGCGGGCTCGCGGCTATAGTTGTCGGCCCGAAAACTTATTGCCACGCATCATGATTCCCGCCCAAGGCCTATACGACCCTCGAAACGAACACGACTCCTGCGGCGTTGGTTTTGTCGCCCACATCAAGGGCAGCAAATCCCATGAGATCGTCAGTCAAGGCCTGCTGATTCTTTGCAACCTTGATCATCGGGGCGCCGTGGGTGCCGATGCGCTGATGGGCGACGGCGCGGGCATTCTGATTCAGATTCCCGATGCGTATTTCCGCGAAGAAATGACCCGGCAGGGGGTTGCCCTGCCCCCGCCAGGTGAGTACGGCGTGGGCCAGGTGTTTTTGCCGAAAGAGAGCGCCTCCCGGCTGGCCTGCGAGCAGGAATTAGAGCGCGCTGTTCGCGCGGAAGGCCAGGTGGTGTTGGGCTGGCGTGATGTACCCACCAACCGTGATATGCCGATGTCACCCCGCGTGCGAGACAAAGAGCCTGTGATGCGGCAGATCTTTATCGGGCGGGGTGCTGATGTGATTGTGCAAGATGCGTTGGAGCGCAAGCTTTACGTCATACGCAAGACTGCCTCGAGTGCGATTCAGCGACTTCGGCTCAAGCACAGCCAAGAGTATTACGTGCCCAGCATGTCCAGCCGCACGATTGTCTATAAGGGACTGCTGCTTGCCGATCAGGTCGGCGACTATTACTTGGATCTCCAAGATCCGCGCTGCGCTTCGGCCTTGGCCCTGGTCCATCAGCGCTTCTCCACCAACACCTTCCCCCAGTGGTCACTCGCTCATCCCTATCGAATGGTGGCCCACAACGGTGAGATCAATACCGTCAAGGGAAATTACAACTGGATGCGGGCCCGCGAGGGTGTGATGAGCTCGCCTGTGCTGGGCGCGGATTTGCAAAAGCTTTATCCGATAAGCTTTGCTGGCCAATCGGATACGGCGACGTTTGATAACTGTCTTGAGCTGCTGGTGGCCTCCGGATATCCGATGGCCCAGGCGGCCATGATGATGATTCCCGAGCCCTGGGAGCAGCACACCACTATGGACGAAACGCGCCGGGCGTTTTATGAGTACCACGCCGCGATGCTGGAGCCCTGGGATGGCCCCGCCTCCATCGTGTTTACCGATGGACGGCAGATTGGCGCGACCCTGGATCGCAATGGCCTGCGGCCCTCGCGTTATTGCATCACCGATGACGATCTGGTGATCATGGCTTCTGAGTCGGGCGTCTTGCCGGTGCCCGAGTCCAAGATTGTCCGCAAGTGGCGGCTGCAGCCGGGAAAAATGTTTTTGATTGATCTTGAGCAGGGCCGAATGATCAATGACGAGGAGCTCAAGTCCTCGTTAAGCAAAGCGAAGCCGTATAAGCAGTGGATTGAGAATCTTCGCATTCGGCTGGACTCCTTGGGCCAGGCCGATCGCTCACCGGCAATTGCGCAAAGCGTTATCAGTCTTTTGGATCGGCAGCAGGCTTTTGGCTACAGCCAAGAGGACCTCAAGTTTTTAATGGCTCCCATGGCGGCCAATGGCGAAGAGGCAGTGGGATCGATGGGCAACGACACGCCGCTGGCGGTGCTCTCCGATAAAAACAAGCCGCTTTACAACTATTTCAAACAGCTCTTTGCGCAGGTGACCAATCCACCGATTGATCCGATTCGCGAGGCGATTGTGATGTCGCTGGTCTCGTTTATCGGGCCCCGGCCGAATTTGTTGGACATCAACCAGGTGAATCCGCCGATGCGGCTCGAGGTCAGTCAGCCGATTCTTGATTTTTCCGATATGCAACGGCTGCGCGAGATTGAGCAGCATACCCAGGGAAAATTCAAGAGCTATGTGCTGGACATCACCTATCCCCTGCAGTGGGGCCGTGAGGGCGTGGAAGCCAAGCTCGCATCGTTGTGCGCTGAAGCGATTGATGCGATTCAGTCGGGTAAAAACATTCTGATTGTGAGTGACCGCAATATCGGGCCCCAGTCGGTGGCGGTGCCTGCACTGCTTGCGCTCTCAGCGATCCACCAGCACTTGGTCCGCGAGGGCAAGCGCACGCTGGCCGGTCTGGTGGTGGAGACGGGCTCCGCCCGAGAGGTTCATCATTTTGCAGTGTTGGCTGGCTACGGTGCAGAGGCCGTGCATCCGTATCTTGCGATGGAGACACTGGCAGCGCTGCACCAGGATCTCCCGGCAGAACTTTCGGCAGAGAAGGCCATTGCCAATTATGTGAAGGCCATCGGTAAGGGCTTGTCAAAAATTATGTCGAAGATGGGCATCAGCACCTACATGTCCTACTGTGGCGCGGCGATCTTTGAGGCCATTGGAATTAATCGCGACACGATTGATCAGTATTTCACGGGCACGCCCAGCCAAGTTGAGGGCATTGGTGTTTTTGAAATTGCCGAAGAGGCCATTCGTACCCACCAGCTGGCCTTCAGTAATGATCCGGTTTTAGCCGAAATGCTCGAGGCGGGTGGCGAATATGCCTGGCGTGTCCGGGGTGAGTCACATATGTGGACCCCCGATGCGATTGCCAAGCTGCAGCATTCGACACGGGCCAATAACTGGAACTCTTATAAAGAGTACGCGCAGATCATTAATGATCAGAGCCGCCGTCATATGACCTTACGCGGACTGTTTGAATTTCGCGTCGACCCCGCCAAGGCCATTTCGCTCGACGAGGTGGAGCCCGCCAAAGAGATTGTGAAACGGTTTGCAACCGGCGCAATGTCGCTGGGATCGATTTCGACGGAAGCCCACACCACGCTGGCCATTGCGATGAATCGGATTGGCGGCAAGAGCAATACTGGCGAGGGCGGCGAAGATCAAAACCGTTATCGCAATGAGCTCAAGGGCATCCCGATTGCCAAGGGCACCCGTGTGTCGGAGATTATTGGCGAGGACGTGATTGAGGTGGACTACGAGCTCTCGGAAAACGATTCCCTGCGCTCGAAGATCAAGCAGGTGGCCTCGGGCCGTTTCGGCGTTACCACGGAGTATTTGGTCTCAGCCGATCAGATTCAGATCAAAATGGCACAGGGCGCAAAGCCCGGCGAAGGGGGCCAGCTGCCCGGCGGCAAGGTTTCGCAATATATCGGCAAGTTGCGGCACTCGGTGCCTGGCGTTGGGCTGATCTCGCCGCCGCCGCATCATGATATTTATTCGATCGAAGATCTGGCCCAGCTCATTCACGATTTGAAGAATGTGGCGCCTCACGCTTCGATCTCAGTCAAGCTGGTCTCCGAGGTTGGCGTGGGCACGGTCGCCGCTGGTGTTGCGAAAGCCAAGAGTGATCACGTTGTGATTGCTGGCCATGATGGAGGCACCGGCGCGTCGCCCTGGTCGTCGATTAAGCATGCTGGCACTCCCTGGGAGATCGGCCTGGCGGAGACGCAGCAGACCCTGGTTCTCAACGGGCTGCGCAGCCGGATTCGTGTACAGGCTGATGGTCAGATGAAGACCGGCCGCGACGTGGTGATCGGTGCGCTACTGGGTGCCGATGAGTTCGGGTTCGCGACCGCACCGCTCGTGGTTGAAGGCTGCATCATGATGCGTAAATGTCATCTGAATACCTGCCCGGTGGGCGTTGCTACCCAGGATCCAGCGCTGCGGAAGAAATTCACCGGCCGGCCTGAGCATGTTGTGAATTACTTCTTCTTTATCGCTGAAGAAGTTCGGCAGATCATGGCCCAGCTCGGCATCGCGCGGTTTGACGATCTGATTGGGCGCGCTGATCTTCTCGATACGCGCAAAGGAGTGGCCCACTGGAAGGCCCGGGGCCTGGATTTTTCTCGGCTCTTTTATCGGCCGACCGATGCCCACGGGCCAGCCCATCACACCGAGACGCAGGACCACGGCCTCAATAAGTCTTTGGATAACGTCTTGATTGAAAAATCGCGTCCGGCCATCGAACGTGGCGAGCGGGTCCACTTTATGGAAGTGGCCCGAAACGTCAATCGAACTGTTGGTGCAATGCTATCGGGTGCGCTGACGCGCCACCATCCCGACGGACTTCCCGATGACACGATTCGTATTCAGCTTGAAGGCACGGGCGGCCAATCGTTTGGCGCATTTCTCGCGAAAGGGATCACCCTCTACCTGATTGGCGATGCCAACGACTACACAGGCAAGGGCCTCTCGGGCGGCCGTGTGGTCGTGCGTCCGAGCATTGATTTTCGCGGTGCGGCCCATGACAACATCATCGTGGGCAATACGGTGCTCTATGGGGCCACTGCAGGTGAGGCCTTCTTGAGTGGCGTTGCCGGCGAGCGATTTGCAGTTCGTTTATCGGGTGCGACCGCTGTTGTGGAGGGCACGGGGGACCATGGCTGCGAATACATGACGGGCGGCAAGGTGGTGGTTCTGGGCAAGACGGGAAGAAACTTTGCTGCCGGCATGTCAGGCGGCTTTGCGTATGTATTCGATGAAGACGGCGGCTTTGCAAGCCGCTGCAACACCGCAATGGTCGCTCTAGAAAAATTGCCGGCCGAAGATGATGCGGAGCTGAAGAAACTTATCGAGGATCATCATCGTTGGACGGGCAGCCGTCGGGCCCGCGAGATTTTGGATCAGTGGGCATCGGCTCGAGAAAAATTTATCAAAGTCTTTCCGCATGAATACCGTCGCGCACTCTCTGAGATGCAACAAAAGAAGGCAATACAAACCGACAAGGTGGCAGCATAAATGGGCAAGATCACAGGCTTCATGGAGTTTGAGCGGTTAGAGGAAGGCTATTTACCGGTCGAGCAGCGACTCAAGAATTACAAAGAGTTTGTGATCGGCTTAGACGATACGCAGGCAAAGGTCCAGGCGGCGCGGTGTATGGATTGCGGCACCCCCTTTTGCAACAACGGCTGCCCGGTGAACAACATCATTCCGGATTTCAATGATCTGGTGTTCCGGCAGGATTGGAAGAATGCCTTGGAGACGCTGCATTCGACCAATAACTTTCCTGAGTTCACGGGCCGTATTTGTCCTGCGCCCTGCGAGGCTGCCTGTACCCTCAACGTCAACGATGACCCCGTTGGCATTAAGTCGATAGAGCACGCCATCATTGATCGTGGGTGGGCAGAGGGCTGGGTCGTGCCACAGCCGGCCGCTACAAAAACCGGCAAGACCGTTGCGGTCGTCGGCTCCGGTCCGGCGGGCCTTGCGGCGGCCCAGCAGCTTGCGCGGGCTGGACATACGGTGACCGTCTTTGAAAAAAATGACCGCATCGGCGGACTGCTGCGCTATGGCATTCCTGATTTCAAGATGGAAAAGATTCACATTGATCGCCGCGTCGAGCAAATGCAGGCCGAGGGTGTTGTGTTCAAAACCGGAGTGCTGGTGGCAGTCCTTCCCGCTGAGGCCAAGGTCACCAACTGGGCGAAGACTTCGATCAGCCCCCAAGCGCTGATGGCCGAATTTGACGCGGTGCTGCTGACCGGTGGCGCCGAGCAGCCACGGGATCTGCCCGTGCCGGGCCGTGAGCTGCGTGGCATTCATTTCGCGATGGAGTTTCTACCGCAGCAAAATAAAGTGAATGCGGGCGATCCGCTTGAGGGCCAGATTCGTGCTGACGGAAAGCATGTCATCGTCATTGGCGGTGGCGATACCGGCTCGGATTGTGTGGGTACATCGAATCGCCATGGTGCGGCAAGCGTGACCCAGTTTGAACTGATGCCACAGCCGCCCGAGCATGAAAACAAGGCCCTGACTTGGCCGTATTGGCCGATTAAGCTGCGAACATCTTCGAGCCATGAAGAAGGTTGTGATCGGGAGTTCGCAATTGCGACCAAAGAGTTCATGGGCGAAAACGGACAGGTCACCGCCTTAAAGAGCGTGCGGGTCGAATGGAAAGACGGCAAGATGGTAGAGGTCGCCGACTCAGAGCAGATCCTGAAGGCCGATCTGGTGTTGTTGGCCATGGGCTTCGTTTCGCCAATCGGGTCTATTGTCGAGGCATTTGGTGTTGACAAGGATGCACGTGGTAATGCGCGGGCCAGCACCGAGGGCGATCGTTGCTATGCCACAAACGTTAAAAAAGTGTTTGCCGCCGGAGATATGCGTCGCGGTCAGTCACTGGTGGTCTGGGCGATCCGAGAGGGCCGCCAGGCGGCCCGGGCGGTGGACGAATTTTTGATGGGCGCATCGGCACTGCCCCGCTAAATGCACGCTCAGCGGAACCGGTAAGCTTGCCGTGCGAAATGAAGCGATGAGATCACGCCTGCCGAACGTGGGCACCACCATCTTCACGGTGATGTCCGCCCTTGCCAATCGAAGCAGTGCCGTCAATCTCGGCCAGGGCTTTCCCGATTTCGAGCCCGATTCGGAGCTCTTGGATGCGGTGAATGCGGCCATGCGATCTGGCCATAATCAATACGCGCCGCTCAATGGGGTTGCTGCCTTACGTGAGGCGGTCGCCGAAAAAATTAGCGTGCTGTATGGCCACCGTTATGACCCCGAGACCGAGGTCATGATTACCGCGGGGGCAACCCAGGCCCTGATGACCGCCGTCTTGGCGCTGGTACATCCGGGCGATGAGGTCATTGTTCTTGAGCCGGTATACGACAGCTACATCCCCAGCATTGAATTGGCCGGAGCGCAGGCGATTCGCGTGCCGATGACATCGGCCTACCGCGTCGATTGGGATCGCGTTGCATCGGCCGTTTCGCCCAAGACCCGGGCCATTATGGTGAACTCTCCGCACAACCCATCGGGAATGATTCTTCGCGAGGCAGAACTGCGAATTCTTGAGTCCATCGTATTGCGACATAACCTGCTGGTGATTTCGGATGAAGTCTATGAACACATGATTTTTGATGGCGAGCCACATCGCAGTGTCAGTGCATTCCCGGCCCTGGCCGAGCGGGCCATTGTGGTGTCGTCGTTTGGTAAGACCTTTCATGTCACCGGCTGGAAGGTGGGTTCGGTCGTCGCCCCCCGGGAGATCATGGCCGAGTTTCGCAAGGTTCATCAGTTCAATGTCTTTGTGACCAATAGCGTTATGCAGGTTGGCCTGTCGGCCTATATGCAGAATGCTGAGCGCTACCTAACGCTGCCGCAGTTTTATCAGCGAAAGCGGGATTTTTTCCGCCAGGGCCTCGCAAAGACGCCATTTCGGCTCTATCCCTGCGAGGGAACTTTTTTTCAGCTGGTGGATTACTCAGCCATCTCGACGCAGTCAGAGCTTGATTTTTGTAAGTGGCTGACCACCGAGGTTGGGGTAGCGGCGATCCCTATGTCGGCGTTTCATCAGGATCCCGTCGAAAATAAAACCATTCGGTTTTGCTTTGCCAAAAAAGAGGAGACCCTGACGCGGGCGCTGGAGCGGCTCGCGACGCTGGCATGATCCTTCCGACCATTCCAGAGATGGTGTTTGTCGATCTGGAAACGACTGGGGCTACCGCGACCCGGGACCGCATCACCGAGATCGGTATCGTGCACGTCTCGGAGCGGGGCGTAGACCGATTCAATCAGCTGATTCACCCACAGGCGCGGATCCCCGATTTCATTGCGCGGCTTACCGGCATTAGCGATGAGATGGTGGCGGATGCACCCGTATTTGAGGCAGTTGCCGGGGACCTGATGGATCGTCTGACGGGCAAGCTGTTCATCGCGCACAACGCCCGCTTTGATTACGGTTTTTTGAAAAACGAATTCAAGCGATGCGGCATCGACTTTCGAGCCCGTGTCTTGTGCACGGTGAAACTCTCTCGGGCCCTGTTTCCTGATGCGCCACGCCACAATCTTGATGCCTTGATTGAGCGGCATGGACTGATTCCTTCGGGCCGGCATCGCGCCCTCGCCGACGCTGATCTGATTTTTCAATTCTGGGAAAAGCTCTGGCCGTTGTTTTCAGCTGAGGTGTTACAGCAGACGATTGCAACATTGACGGCCCGGCCTGCCTTGCCGGCACAGCTTGAGCCTGATCTTCCGGAGAGAATTCCCGAGGGCCCTGGGGTGTATATTTTTTATGGCGAGAATGGCCTGCCCCTGTATGTTGGCAAGTCCAATCATCTGCGCAAGCGAGTGCTCTCGCATTTCGCATCGGATCACGCGCGCGGCAAGGAGATGAGCCTATCGATGCAGGTGCGGCGTGTTGATTGGATAGAGACTGCTGGTGAGATTGCGGCCTTGTTGCTGGAGTCATCGCTCGTTAAAAAATTATTGCCGACCCATAATCAGCGCCTCAGGCGTAATAAAGAACTCTGCTCATGGCGAGTCGCCCCCCAGCTGGAGCCCGTGACGGATGGCCCCAACGCCGTGCAGGTGGAGCTGGTCTGGGCCAGAGATTTAAATCTTGGGGCCCAGCCAGATTTGTATGGGATTTTTCGCAGTCAGCGCGATGCCGTGGAGACGCTCACCGAGATTGCACGCAAAGAAAGTCTGTGCAAGGTCTTGCTGGGGCTCGAGAAGGCCGCGCCAGGCGCAGCGTGCTTCGGCTTTCAGTTAAAGACCTGCCGCGGTGGCTGTATCGGCCGCGAGCGTTTAGCGTTGCATCACGCGCGGCTGCTCATGGCGCTGTCGAAGATGCGCCTGCCGGCTTGGCCGCATCGGGGTCCGATTGGTCTGCGTGAGGCTTCGGTTGTGCATGTGGTGGACGCCTGGTGCTATCTTGGCTCGGCCAGTCGAGAAGACGAAATCCACGGGCTGCTGGCAAACGGCAGGCCTGAGTTCGATCTGGATGTTTATAAAATTTTGCGTAAAGCCATGCGCTGTCTGCCCACGGTTGCGCTATAAAACACTTTTCTTACCATTCTGGGCATGGATACCAAAACCTTTACCATCGGACGAATTCAGCGTGCCGACTACGAGCCTCGCGATCGGCAGCTCGTATTGCATTTTCAAGATGGCAGCCTGCGTCGCTATCAGTCGGTCCCCAGTGAGGTCTTTCGGCGGCTGTGCAATGCCCCCAATCCCACAACGTATTGGGAAGATCGCATCGCCGAGGAATATCCCCAGGCCCGGGGCAAGTCGCATGCGGATGCCGAGACAGCGCAAAAAAAGCTTGACGATCTCTTTGGCTAATCCGGAGTCCGAACCCATCACACCAGCACCAGCACGAGCAAGCGATTCAGACCGTCGGCGCCACGGGCGCCGGCAGGCGATGGCGGCGCTTGCTGCAACCCCCTTTGCCGTACTGACGTGTCCAGCCTTCAGTCAGGATCGGGCAGCCGCCGGCCAGGATCGGCAGGCGATTGCAGCCCTGCAATCCGGTGGCCTTGCCTTGATTCGCCATGCCATCACGGTTTCCGGTGTCGGAGATCCGCCGAACTTTCGGCTTGGTGATTGCAGCACCCAACGCAACCTCTCACCGCAGGGACGTGAACAATCCCGAGCGATTGGCCGCTGGTTTTTGGAGCGCGGCCTTCGGCCGGATCTCGTACGATCCAGTCAGTGGTGCCGATGCCTGGAGACGGCAAGTGAGGCGTTTCGCTCGATGGGCCGAGGGCCCGAGATCCCCATTCAGCCCTGGGCCCCGCTGAACTCCTTTTTCCAGGGGCAGGGCGATCGTGAGCGTCAGCTGCAGCAGGCCTTTCAGGCAGCCCGCACTCTCGCGCAGCGGCCCGCAGCATCAGGCTTTGAGGTCTGGGTTACGCATCAGGTTACGGTGACTGGCCTGACCGGCCAGTATGTGGCGATGGGAGAAATGCTGGTGGTTTCCTACGATGGCCCGAACAAACCTCTGAAACTACTGGCCGCCCCGATTGCCTTTTAGAACATTGGCCAGATAGCGTCCAGTATGACTTTCGGCACACTGGGCCACCGTCTCTGGCGTGCCGGCTGCCACCAGTTGTCCGCCACCATCGCCGCCTTCGGGGCCGAGATCGATGATCCAGTCTGCGGTTTTAATGACATCAAGATTGTGCTCAATGATGATCAGGGTATTGCCACCATCTCGCAGTGTTTGTAAGACTTTTAACAGCAGGGCGATGTCATGAAAGTGCAGTCCAGTCGTCGGCTCATCAAGGATGTAGAGAGTTTTCCCGGTGTCGCGCTTGGAGAGTTCTTGCGAGAGCTTGACTCGTTGGGCCTCGCCTCCGGATAACGTCGTGGCACTCTGCCCCAGCTTGATATAGCCTAGCCCAACATCAATCAGTGTCTGCAGTCGTCGCGAGACATTCGGCACTGCACGGAAAAATTCCATTGCTTCATCGATTGTTAGACCGAGCACCTCAGCAATATTTTTTCCGCGATATCGCACATCGAGGGTCTCACGGTTATAGCGCAGGCCATGGCAGACATCGCAAGGCACGTACACATCCGGCAGAAAGTGCATTTCAACGCGGACAAGGCCATCGCCCTGGCAGGCCTCACAGCGGCCACCCTTCACATTAAAAGAGAAGCGGCCCGTGTCATAGCCACGCTCACGGGCGGTGGGCGTCTGCGCGAAGAGCTCGCGGATCGGCGTAAAGAGGCCCGTGTAGGTGGCGGGATTGCTTCTCGGTGTTCGTCCGATAGGGCTCTGGTCCACACTGATGACTTTATCGAAGAACTCCAGGCCCTCAATGGCCTCCATGCCTGCGGGCTCAAGATGGGCACCATTGATTTTTTTGGCCGCTGCAGCCACAAGCGTATCGTTGATCAGGGTCGATTTACCGGAGCCTGATACCCCCGTAATGCAGACCATGAGCCCGCAGGGAATTTCTGCTGTGACCTGTTTGAGGTTATTGCCGCAAGCACCTACCACGCGCAGCCAGCGCTCACCTGGGCGTTGACGCTGTTTTGGAATCGGTATGCTGCGCTGCCCGTTGAGGTACTGTCCAGTGAGCGAGTGCGGTGCGCTCAAAATCTCTTGCAGGCCGCCAATGGCGACGACTTCGCCACCATGCTGGCCTGCACCTGGCCCCATGTCGATGATGAAGTCGGCGGTACGAATGGCATCCTCATCATGCTCGACAACGATTACTGTATTGCCCAGATCACGCAATTTACGCAACGTCGACAGCAGGCGGTCGTTGTCACGCTGATGTAATCCGATTGAAGGCTCATCGAGTACATACATCACACCGGAGAGGCCTGCGCCGATCTGACTGGCCAGCCGAATACGCTGGCCCTCACCGCCCGAGAGCGTGGTCGCAGAGCGATCCAGTGTGAGATAGTCCAGACCGACATTAATGAGAAATCCGAGGCGTTGAGAAATTTCTGAAAGAATTTTTTCACCAATCGCTGCCCGCATGCCCGAGAGCTGTAACTGCTCGAGCCGCTGCAGCGCGGATTTCAGCGGCATCGCCGCTAGGCTCGGCAGATCAATGTCATGGCCAGGCGCCCCAACTCTGACAAAGCGGGCCTCGGGCCGAAGCCGAGATCCCGCACAGGCCGGGCAGGCCTGAATACTGCGGTAGCGGCCGAGCTCTTCCTTGACCGCCGTTGCATCGGTTTCACGCCACCGGCGTTCCAGGTTGGGCAAGATCCCTTCGAAGGGATGCTGCCGTGTGATGAGTGCGCCTCGATCACCCGGATAGCGTAGCGGCAGCGCCTCATCGCCCGAGCCGTAAAGAATCACCGACTGAATACGCTCGGGCAGCTGCTCATAAGGCATCTCCAAGTCGAAGTGATAGTGACTTGATAGGCTTTGCAGCAGCTGAAAGTAAAACGCATTGCGTCGGTCCCAGCCTTTGATCGCGCCCGATGCAAGGCTTAGGCTGGGGAATTGAACAACTCGCTTGGGATCAAAAAACTCAACGGTGCCGATGCCGTCACATGAGACGCAGGCGCCGGCTGGACTATTGAACGAAAAAAGTCCGGGCTCCAGATCTTTTAGGCTAAATCCACACTCCGGGCAGGACAGCGTGGTCGAAAAGACATGGGTGTTGGCCGGTGCCGACGCCGCACCACCGCCGTCGACTTCGCAGCTGACCAGGGCCCGCCCATCGCCGAGTCGCAGTGCGGTTTCCAAAGACTCGGCCAGCCGCTGTGTGATTTCCGGCTTCACTCGCAGCCGATCAATCACCACATCGATTGAGTGTTTTTGGTTTTTGTTTAATCCGGTGAGCTGGTCGAGATCACGTAAAAGTGGCGGCTGATGCTCAGTCTGCACTTGGACTCGCACAAAGCCCTGGGCCCGGAGGCTGTTAATAAGCTCCGCATGTTCCCCTTTGCGCTGTGAAAGCACTGGCGCCAGAATGATGAGTCGAGACTGCTCTGGCCAGCTCAGGAGTTGATCCACCATCTGAGAGACCGTCTGAGATTCCAGTCGGTGATGGGGATGCTGAGGGCAGTGGGGAACGCCAGCGCGCGCAAATAACAGACGGAGGTAGTCGTGAATTTCCGTCACCGTGCCAACGGTGGAACGGGGATTGTGGCTGGCCGCCTTCTGCTCAATGGCGATGGCTGGCGACAAGCCCTCAATGAGATCGACATCGGGCTTTTCCATCAGCTGTAAAAACTGTCGGGCGTAGGCCGATAACGATTCGACATAACGTCGCTGGCCCTCGGCATATAGCGTGTCAAATGCCAGGGAAGATTTTCCCGACCCGGAGAGTCCGGTAATGACAATCAGCTGATGCCGCGGTAAATCCGCATCAATATTTTTTAGGTTATGGGTCCGGGCGCCGCGTACTCGAAGTAGCGATTGCGGAAAAAGCGGTTGCATAAGCCGGGCCGTGAAGGGTTCGCGTGTGGGTTGGGGTCAGTGTGGTTGGGCCAGAGCGACGTCGTGCAGCTAAGTCGAAAGGCCAATCGACTACTATACCCCGTGGTTATGACTCAAGCAGCCTCACCGATTCGTTTCACCGGCCAAGAGTGGCGGGCCTGCCTGGCCCTCTCCATGTTGTATGGCCTGCGAATGCTGGGCCTATTTTTAATCTTCCCCGTGCTGGCCGCTGAATCTCAGGCGCTTCAGGGCGGGGATGATCCGATGTGGGTGGGCATTGCCGCAGGTGTCTACGGGCTGACCCAGGCACTCCTGCAGATCCCATTTGGCGCAGCCTCGGATCGCTATGGCCGACGCCGCGTGATTCTGATCGGCCTGGCGATCTTCGCTTTCGGAAGTGTCGTCGCAGCGCTCGCCACAAGTATTGTTGGCCTGGCCATTGGCCGGGCCCTGCAGGGTGCCGGCGCAATTTCGGCTGCGGTGACTGCGTTTTTGGCGGACTCAACACGTGAGGAGGTTCGCACGCGAGCGATGGCGCTGATCGGCGCGACCATTGGACTCGCGTTTGCGTTGTCGCTGGTGGTGGCGCCGGTGCTATCGGCGATGTTTGGAATGCCTGGACTCTTCTGGCTAACAGCAGCACTGGTTGTTATGGCAATGATTCCCGTCATGCGAATGGCAGAGCCCGCCCGACGGCAGACCCCCAAGATTTCGTTGATTGAAATCCGTCGCATCGTATTGCGTGATGGTCAGCTGATGCGGCTGAATCTTGGCATCTTCATGATTCACATGACCCAGACGGCGATCTTCGTTGTGATTCCCTTAGCCCTGATTCAGATGGGCCTGGGTCTACATGATCATTGGATGCTGTACCTGCCTGTGGTGATGCTCTCTTTTGGCCTGATGCTGATGCCGATTTTCTGGTCCGAACGAACGGGCCGCAGTCGGCCCGCATTTCTTTTCGCGATCGCGTTGATGGGCGCATCGATTGCGGGCTTTGGTCTTGCGACTGCCTCTCTGTGGGCCTGGGCGTTGTTGCTACTTGGGTTTTTCACCGCATTCAATGCCTTGGAAGCATTTTTACCCTCTTGGGTCTCCCGGGTCGCACCGCCCTCCCATCGCGGGCTTGCCCTTGGGGTCTACAACACCACGCAATCTCTCGGGCTTTTCTCGGGCGGCCTGTTGGGTGGGGCCATGGCCAAGGCCTTTGGTGCGACAGCAGTCTACTGGGCCTGTGCGGCCGCGATTCTGGTTTGGGGCATCATCTCTCTTGGACTGAGAGAGTTGGGCCCCCGTCGGCCCCGGGCAGCCTAGCCATATGGCATATCGTCAGGATTGGGCTGCTCGTCCATGCTGTGGCTGTCCCACTTCCGGGCGTTTTATCAGGAGATAAAGTTATGTTGATGGTTGGAGTAGCAAGAGTTGGAAATGATCCGGTCGCACGTTACACCCCCGATGGCAAGCCGGTCATGGATATTTCATTGGCTTTTGATTACGGTCGCAAAGGCAGCGATGGACGCCGGCCGACCCAGTGGGTCAACGCCACCATGTGGGGCGAGCGTGTTGAGCGCTTGCAGCCCTATTTGTCAAAGGGTTCTCAGGTCTTTGTGACGCTGTCTGAGCCGCACATCGAGACTTACGAGAAGAAGGATGGCAGCGGCCAGGGCTTTTCGCTGCGTGCGCGTGTCACTGAGCTGGAATTCGTGGGCGGTCGGCGCGAGGAATCTGCAGGCGAGTCCTCGGATGCGCCCGCTGCGGCCCCTGCCCGGCCGACGAAGTCGGCAGCCAAGGCGCCAGGTTTTGATGACCTGGACGACGACATTCCGTTTTAAGCAAAAACCTCCCCCGATTTGGGGGCGGGGTGGCCCGCTGTGGTGCCCGAAGGCCGATGGTGTCGGGTAAAATCAGGCTTCTATTCCGATCGCGCCGCCTTTGCGGCGCGCGTTTTTTGAGCACAGCGAAACGCCATGCCCATTTATTCCTACCGTTGCGAAAACTGTGGCTTCCAGAAAGATGCCCTGCAAAAACTTTCTGACACTCCGCTGCGGGACTGCCCCGAGTGTGGTCAGCCCCGTCTGGTGAAGCAGCTTACTGCCGCAGGCTTTGCCCTGAAGGGTACGGGCTGGTATGTCACGGACTTTCGTGATTCAGGAAAAAAATCGGCCTCATCGGATGCAGCGAAACCGGCCGCCGCGGCTGCCGAGGCCGGCGGCACCACTTCGGCACCCTCCGCCGCATCCACGGATTCCGCATCGACCGCTTCGAACACCGCATCGGCTTCGGGGTCGTCGGCCTCAGCACCATCGTCGGCAGCGCCACCAGCATCGGCTGCCGGAGCCTAACGCAGGTGCCCATGCAGATCGTTCGGTCGCACTTTAAGCGCTACCTCCTCGCAGGCCTGCTGCTGTGGACGCCGATTGCCATCACGATTTGGGTCATCACCTGGGTCTTTGATGCCCTGGACAACGTTTTGCCGGTTGCTCTGCGATCCGAGGTGCTGTTTGGGGTCCATGTACCGGGATTTGGTGTTTTGGTGGTGTTGTTGTTCATTCTGATCACCGGATTTCTTGCTGCGAATCTGATTGGCCAAAAGCTGGTGCAGGTATGGGAGGGTGTGATGCGACGCATCCCGCTCGTCCGGTCCATCTACTCTTCGGTGAAACAAGTCAGCGATACGATTTTGTCGCCCAACGGCCAGGCCTTTCGTCAGGCTGTCTTGGTCCAATATCCGCGACACGGCAGCTGGACCATCGGCTTTTTGACTGGCACACCCTCAGCAGAGGTGGCCACTCATCTACCCGCCGATTGCGTCTCCATTTACGTGCCCACTACCCCGAACCCGACATCCGGATTCTTTTTGATGGTGCCCCGGACTGAAGTAGTTGAGCTTTCGATCGGCGTGGATGCGGCCTTAAAGTACGTGGTGAGCATGGGCACGGTGCCACCACTTCCCACCGCTCGGCCAAAGCCATAGGGCTAACGCCGCCGGGCGACCTCTCGTTTAGGAAACGTTATGCGATCTCAATACGCCGGCTCTGTTTGTTCGAAGCAGCTTGGACAACAGGTGACCTTATGTGGCTGGGTCCACCGACGCCGGGACCACGGTGGTGTTATTTTTATCGATCTGCGTGATCGCGAGGGCCTGGCCCAGGTGGTGTGTGATCCTGACCGGCCCGAAATGTTCAAAACTGCCGAGACGCTGCGCAATGAGTTTTGTATTCAGATTGTGGGCATGGTGCGTCCTCGGCCCGCCGGCACCGCGAACCTGAATTTAAAAAGTGGCGAAATTGAGATTCTTTGTCATGAAATTTTGGTGCTTAACCCATCGGTGACGCCGCCATTTCAGCTCGATGACGAGAATCTGTCGGAGACGACGAGGTTAACGCATCGGGTGCTTGATTTGCGGCGGCCTGCTATGCAGAAAAATCTCATGCTGCGTTATCGGGTCGCGATGGAGGTGCGCCGCACTCTTGATGCGGAAGGCTTCATCGATATCGAGACACCGATGCTTACAAAATCAACGCCCGAAGGCGCGCGGGATTATCTTGTGCCTTCGCGGGTCAATGCGGGGGAGTTTTTCGCGCTGCCGCAGTCGCCTCAGCTATTTAAGCAGCTGCTGATGGTCTCGGGATTTGATCGCTACTACCAGATTACCAAGTGCTTTCGCGATGAGGATCTGCGGGCTGACCGGCAGCCGGAATTTACCCAGATCGACTGCGAGACATCGTTTCTGAATGAGACCCAGATTCGGGAATTATTTGAGCGACTGGTTCGGCGTGTCTTTAAAGCCGCCATCGACGTTCAGCTTGCTGAGCCTTTTCCGGTGATGACTTACGCCGAGGCCATGCAGCGTTTTGGCTCGGATAAGCCAGATCTTCGGGTCGGGCTGGAGTTTACTGAGCTGACCGATGTGATGAAGTCTGTCGACTTCAAGGTCTTTTCCGAGCCCGCGAATCATTCTGCAGGCCGAGTGGCTGCCCTGCGTGTTCCTGGGGGTGCGGCAATTTCGCGCGGCGAGATTGATGCTTATACGGAATTCGTCAAGATCTACGGCGCGAAGGGCCTGGCCTGGATTAAGGTGAATCAAGTGGCCATGGGCCGCGATGGCCTGCAGTCGCCGATTGTGAAGAATATTCATGATGAGGCGCTCGCTGCAATTCTGAAGCGTTCAGGCGCGCAGGACGGCGATCTGATTTTCTTTGGTGCTGACAAAGCGAAGATTGTGAACGATGCCCTTGGCGCCCTCAGACTGAAAGTGGGCCATAGTGATTTCGGTAAGTCACAGGGTCTTTTTGAGGCGGGCTGGCGTCCGCTATGGGTGATTGATTTTCCGATGTTCGAGTACGACGATGACGCCAAGCGCTGGGCGGCAGTCCATCATCCGTTTACAGCCCCGAAAGACGGCCACGAAAATCTCATGGACACAGATCCTGGTGCCTGCCTGGCCAAGGCTTACGACATGGTGCTCAATGGCTGGGAGCTGGGCGGCGGCTCGGTTCGAATCCATCGGGCCGAGGTCCAGGGCAAGGTGTTCAGTGCTTTGAATATTGGCGCAGAAGAGGCCCGCGCGAAATTTGGTTTTCTTTTGGATGCGCTTCAGTACGGCGCACCACCCCATGGCGGCATTGCCTTCGGATTGGATCGGTTGGTCACGCTGATGACCGGCGCTGAGAGCATTCGTGATGTGATCGCATTTCCAAAGACACAGCGCGCCCAATGCCTGTTGACGCAGGCCCCATCGCAGGTCGACGAAAAGCAGCTCAGAGAGCTGCACATCCGGCTGCGGGAGGCGCCGCGAGTCTCAGGATGATTCGGCCGCTCAGTGGCCTTGGCTACTTGGCATCGGCTGTGCTGATGGGGGCTGCTTTGGGCCTGCTGCGCGGTCCGGCAGCGATTGCGGCCAACCCCGCGTTACTGTTGATCCCATTTTTTTTGGCAGCCGCGATTCAGTTTTTTGGCAGCAAGGCGGCGCCGGCCTTGTCGTTGGGCGGTCTGAGCTGGGGCGGGCAGCTTCAGTCAGCCCTCATGTTTGGCCTTCCCATTGCAGCCCTCGTGTTGGCCAGTGAGTCGATTCTGGTGGTGGACTTGCCGTCGGCCGCCGCGGCTGCCGCAGGCTGCGGCGCTGGTGTTGTGGCGGGACTCGTAGCGCAGCCAACGAGTCAGACTGCGGCCTCCCTTCGAATTCGAGTGCTGCTGCTGTATTTGGCCGCTGGCGTTGTTGCCATTTCAACACTTCTGACAAGTCTGCCGCCTGCAGCATTTTGGGTGGTCAGCGCAGTGATTCCCGCATGGCAGGCCCGCCGCCTTGCTTTGCGCGATCAGACGCAGGATGCAGCAAAAATGCTGGCCGCATCGATTCGATTATTTATAGGTGTCTTGACGCTTGCACTCGTGCTGCCGGCGGGCCTGATGCTGCGATGACAAAGAGGCAGGCGATTTTCGAGCGATGACAGGATTCAAGATACCGGAATCCGTACTGGTGGTAGTGCACAGAGTTGATCTTCTGGTGCTGCTCATGGAGCGGGCAGATCGACCCGGCTTTTGGCAGTCGGTAACCGGCAGCCGCCATGCCCTTGATGAGCCTCTGCGCGAGACCGCGCGTCGGGAGTTATTTGAAGAGACCGGAATTGCTGCCAACGATTCGTCAGGCCCCAATCTGGTGGATTGGAATTTTTCGCAGACCTACGAAATTTATCCTCACTGGCGTCACCGCTACGCGCCGGGTGTAACGGAGAATGTGGAGCATGTTTTTAGCATTTGCGTTTCACATGACACGCCGATTCTGCTGTCGAGCCGGGAACATACCCGTTTTCAGTGGCTGCCCTATCGCGATGCAGCCGAGCGCTGCTTTTCGTGGAGCAACGCAGAGATGATCCGTCAGCTGCCCGCTCGATTTCGTTTGGGGTGAGCATGCCGGATGCTTCAATCCGGCCCTCGATGAAGCTCCTTCAGGGGTCTGAGGAATATTTTCCAGAGCTTATTGCCGCGGTTGAGGATGCCCGGACAACAGTCTATCTTGAGTCTTACCTGATTCATGACGACCCTCCCACACGGCGTGTGCTCGATGCGTTGATCCGGGCCCGGCAGCGCGGGGTCGCGGTGTTTATGCTGCTCGATGGCTTTGGCGCCGCTTCGGAGATAGGCTGGACACGGACCCTACTGGCCGAGCACGGGATACAGATTGAGTTTTATCGGCCGGGGGTGAAGTGGCGGATGCCGAACACCTGGCGTCGGCTCCATCGAAAATTGGCATTGATTGATGAGCAGACGGCATTTGTCGGTGGCATAAATTTGATTGGCGATCATTTTGATCTGGTCCACGGCCAGCTTTCTCAGCCGCGGTTTGACTTTGCGATTCGTGTCGATTTGGCATTGCCGGTGGCCACGATTTCGCGAGTGATGCGGCGCACCTGGTGGCGCGTAAGCCTAAGAAATGCATTTCGTGGCAGTCTGGGCCGATTGTTTCGGCCCGATGAGCCTCAGGCTGAATTCACCCGACTCCGCGAGGCCTGGCGCCGCACTCGGCGACATCTGCGGTGGAGGGCGCCCCGGACGCGGCGCCGAATGTCTCGGCGGGTTCGCCTGTTGCTGCGGGATAACCTGCGGCATCGACGCGACATTGAACGCTGGTATTTGGTCAACATCAGTGCCGCTCGCACCGAGATTCTGATTGCCAACGCGTATTTCGTGCCGACCTACCGTTTTCGTCAGGCCCTCTTGCGCGCAACCCAGCGGGGGGTTCGGGTCCGGCTTTTGATTCAGGGCAATAGTGATCAGTGGTGGACCCACTGGGCGACCCAGGCGCTGATTGGCGAACTGGTAGCGGGCGGGGTCGAGGTCTATGAATACACGGAGAGTTTTTTGCATGCGAAGGTTGCCGTGATTGATGATGCAGTGACAGTGGGTTCGTCCAATATCGATCCCTTTTCATTGGCGTTCTCACTCGAGGCAAATTTGATTGCCGAGGATGTGATCCTGGCCAATCAGCTAAAACAGCGGCTCGAGTCGGCCATTTACGGCGCTTCATACCGCCTGCAGGCCACCCGGCAGCCGCGTGGCCTGCTGCGCTCTTTGGGCCGAGCTGCGCTCATCACGTTTGCACTGACGGCCCTCCGGGTGTTTATCGCCTTCAGTGGCAGCAGCCTAAGGATGCGCTGAGACGATGAAGGTCAAGAAAGATTCCGGCCGTGTTTACGGCGTTGACTTTAGCTCTGCGCCGAGTCGGCGTAAGCCCATCACCATTGCGATCGGCCATTGTCGAGGCGAGCACTATCGCCTCGACCGGGTGGTCGCGGCGCCGAATTTTGAGGCTTTTGAATCTTTTTTAAATCATGCAGGTCCCTGGATTGCTGGGTTCGATCTGCCTTTTAGTCTTCCGCGGCAATTGATTGAGCATTACGGCTGGCCAAGTGAGTGGGCCGAGTTTGTTCAATGGTATGGCGCACAGGATCGACAACAGCTACGCCAGTCGTTTAAGGCGTTCTGCGATGGCCGGCCCGCCGGTAGCAAATACGTGTATCGCAAGACCGATCGGCCCGCAGGATCAAGCCCCGCGATGCGCTGGACCAATCCGCCAGTGGCCTGGATGGCACATGCGGGCGCACCGCGAATTCTTCAGGCGGGCCTCTTTGTGCCGGGGCAGCAGGCCATCGATCATCCTCCCGTTCAAGCCCGTATCGCACTGGAAGCTTACCCGGGATTTACGGCACGGCAGGTGAGTCGCAGCTCCTATAAAAGTGATGAATTGGCCAAGCAGACGCCTGAGCGCCGTCGAACCCGTCAGCATATTCTGGAGGCGTTGATCGCCGGGTCAGCGGGCCTGAATTGCTCACTGATGGTGACGGCGACATGGCATCGGCATCTGCTCAATGATGGCAGCGGAGATCTCTTGGATGCAGTGATTTGTGCGCTTCAGGCAGCCCATGCGAGTCGGCTACCGCGTTATGGATTTCCTCTTGACCTGGATCCTCTCGAGGGCTGGATCGCTTCGGTACCAGCCTCCCCGAGCGCTTTCGATAAGATCGGCTGATGCGACATTTCCCCGCTGTGGAGCGGCCCAGCAAAGATTTTCCCCTTCCGCCCGGTGCGCCGCGGGGTGAATGGCAGACACTCGCGGCGTTATTGCCGTACTTATGGCAATACAAATGGCGGGTCGGCATTGCATTGTCTTGCCTCGTGCTGGCCAAGGCGGCCAATGTGGCGGTGCCGGTTGCATTAAAAGAAATTGTCGATGCGGTCAGTCGCAATCCGACGGCCGCCCTGGCGGTAGTACCGTTGGGTCTGATCGCTGCGTATGGCCTGCTGCGCGTTCTGACGAGCTTATTCACTGAATTGCGCGAGGTGGTTTTTGCCCGTGTGACCCAGCAGGCAGTGCGGCGGATTGCGTTGCAGGTGTTTGAACATTTGCATGCCCTCTCACTGCGGTTTCATCTTGATCGGCAGACTGGCGGCCTCACACGGGATATTGAACGTGGTACGCGCGGGGTGTCGAGCCTGGTGTCATTCACGCTGTACTCCATTTTGCCGACGATTATCGAAGTGGGCATGGTGCTCGCATGGCTGATCGTGCACTACGAAATCTGGTTTGCGGTGATCACCATCTCTGCTCTGGTGGTCTACGTGACGTACACCATTGCGGTGACCAATTGGCGGACTAATTTTCGCCGAGAGATGAATGACCTTGACTCGCGGGCCAATACGCGGGCTGTGGATTCTCTGCTGAATTACGAGACCGTTAAGTATTTCAACAATGAGGCGTTTGAGTCGCAACGTTACGACCGAAGCATGGCCCGCTGGCAGGAGGCGGCCATCAAGAGTCAGACTTCGCTCTCAATTCTCAATGTGGGTCAGTCGCTCATCATTGCCATCGCAGTTACTCTGATGGTCTGGCGGGCGACCCTTGGAGTGGTGGAGGGCCGCATGAGCCTGGGGGATCTCGTGCTGGTCAATGCCTTCATGATTCAGCTGTATATCCCTTTGAATTTTCTTGGCGTGCTCTACCGGGAGATCAAGCAAAGCCTTGCCGATATGGAGCGGCTCTTTGGATTGCTGGCCGAGAATCGTGAGGTGGACGACGCGCCGAATTCCCAGCCGCTGACGCTTGTCCGTGGTGAGGTTGAACTGGATCGAGTTGTGTTTTCCTACGATCCCGCGCGGCCAATTCTTCGCGAAGTGAGCCTGACACTTCCCGCGGGAAAGACCACAGCGGTGGTGGGCTCATCGGGCGCAGGCAAGTCCACGCTCTCTCGGCTGCTGTATCGCTTTTACGATCTTCAGTCGGGCGCGATTCGGATTGACGGCCAGGAGATCCGCTCGGTGACCCAGGCCAGCTTGCGTTCCGTCATCGGCATCGTGCCTCAAGACACCGTACTTTTTAATGACACGCTGGAGTACAACATCCGGTACGGCCGGCCGGGCGCCTCGGATCAGGAGGTTCTGGCGGTGACGGAGGCGGCCCATCTCTCTGCTTTCGTGGCCAGCCTGCCGGAGGGCTTCAAGACCCGAGTGGGTGAGCGGGGCTTAAAGCTCTCGGGCGGAGAGAAGCAGCGAGTCGCAATCGCTCGGGCTCTGCTCAAGCAGCCTGCGATACTGATTTTTGATGAGGCCACCTCGGCCCTGGACTCGGAGTCTGAAAAGGCCATCCAGCAAGAGCTCAACGAGATCTCCCGCGGCCGCACCACATTGGTGATTGCCCACCGGCTCTCGACCATTGTGGATGCTGATCAGATTGTGGTGCTGGAGTCAGGCCGGATCATTGAGCGGGGCCGGCATACCGAACTCTTGGCGCTTGGCGGCCGTTACGCGGAGCTTTGGGAGTTGCAGGCCAAAGAAGCCCAAAACATTAGTGTTTTCCCGCAGGTCCCGAAGAATGTTTAGTGGCACTATCAGGCGCTCATTTTTTAGCTTTAAAGTCTTGTTCATTCACTCTCAGGAGTAATCGCATGAAAAAGCAGCTGGCCGCTCTCGCGGTGGGTTTAATGGCAATGGGGGCCTCGGGCCTTGCGCTCGCAGACACCTTGGCCAAGGTGAGGCAGTCGGGGGTGATCACGGTCGGTCATCGCGACGCTTCGATCCCGTTTTCTTACTATGACGACAAGCAGCGTCCGGTGGGCTACTCAATGGACCTCTGCGCCCGAGTGGTGGAGGCCGTTGAGCGTGCAGTCGGCCGCAAACTCGAGGTGAAATACCAGCTCGTGACATCTGCAAACCGTATCCCACTGCTGGCCAACGGCACCGTGGATATGGAGTGTGGCTCCACGACCAATAATGCCGATCGCCAAAAGCAGATCTCATATCTGCCGACCACTTTCGTTACGGCAAACCGTATCGTCTACAAAAAGAATTCAGGCATCAAGAAGCTGGCCGATTTGAAGGGCAAGACGCTCGTCTCAACCGCCGGCACGACCAACATTCGCCAGGTGACCGAATTGAATGCGGCTCAAAACCTAGGGATCAACATTGTGACGGCCCCAGGACATGCCGAGGCGTTTCTGATGGTGGAGACCGGGAGAGCCGCCGCATTCGCGATGGACGATATTCTGTTGGCCGGGCTGGTGGCCAACTCGAAAACCCCTGGGGACTTTGAGATTTCGACTGAGGCGCTCTCCGTAGAGCCTTACGGCATTATGGTTCGCAAGGATGATCCCAAGTTTAAGGCGGTCGCTGATCAGGCGATCAAAGACGTTCTGTCGACCTCAATGATCAACCGTATTTACGAGCAATGGTTCCTCAAGCCGATTCCGCCAAAGGGTGTTAACCTGAACATTCCGATGAGCGGGAGCCTGAAAAAGACGGTAGCCCGTCCGACAGACTCTCCGGATCCCAAAGACTATCAGTGAACGCCTAAGATGGTCTTGGGCGTCTAAAAAAAGGGGGCTTCTGCCCCCTTTTGTTTTAGTGAAATCGAAAGTGTTGCGACGATGAATTACAACTGGAATTGGGGAATTTTTTTCGAGCTAGAGCCTGGCGCCTCGGGCAGATATCTTGACTATTTAATCGGGGGGCTCGGATGGACCGTCGTCACCGCCGTCTTTGCGTGGATGCTCGCCTTGGTGCTGGGCCTCGTGGTGGGAACCTTGCGGACCACCGGCCACAAAGGCATTGAGCGAATCTGTTTCGCGTATACCGAGTGTTTTAGAAATATTCCTCTGCTGGTGCAGATGTTTCTTTGGTATTTTGTGCTTCCCGAATTGCTTCCCCAGCAACTCGGAGATGCCATGAAGGCGATGGCGCCCCCATGGGGCTCGCTTGTGCCCGCAGTGCTTTGCCTGGGGCTTTTTATGTCCGTTCGAGTTGCGGAGCAGGTACGATCAGGAATCCAGTCGTTGCCGCGGGGCCAGCAGCTGGCTGGACTTGCCATCGGGCTCACGCGTACTCAGACGTATCGATACGTTCTCCTGCCGATGGTGTTTCGCATCATTCTTCCCCCGCTGACATCCGAGTTTCTCAACACCATTAAAAATACGTCCCTGGCGCTCACCATTGGTTTAATGGAGCTGACGGCTCGCGCCCGAGCGATGCAGGAATTTAGTTTTCAGGTGTTTGAGGCTTTCGCGGCGGCAACTGTGATCTATCTTTTGCTGAATCTTTTGGTCGTTCTGGCCATGCGCAAGCTTGAACAAAGAATTCGAGTTCCGGGCTTTATTGGAAGTCAGCAGCAGACCGTGGCGGGGCACTGATCATGGGCGGCGGTTTTGATTTTGATGTGATCGAGCGTTCATGGGTTTACCTATTTCGGGAGGGCATGAGCTTTACAGTCACGCTGACGCTCTTGGCCACGATGGGGGGGATCGTACTCGGTACGCTACTGGCCCTGATGCGATTGTCCTCCTACCGAACACTGAACCTGATCGCCGGCACCTATGTGAATACCATGCGGTCATTACCGCTCGTTTTGGTGATTTTTTGGTTTTTCTTTCTGGTTCCTTATATCGGTGGCTGGCTCGTGGGCAGCAATCAGCCGATAAAAGTGGGTGCTTTTGCAAGCGCGCTGATTACCTTCACGATGTTTGAGGCTGCTTTTTTCTGCGAAATCATGCGGGCCGGAATTCAGTCCATTCCAAAAGGGCAGATGGCGGCCGGATATGCTTTGGGACTGAACTATCGCCAGACCATGGCAACGATCGTACTGCCGCAAGCCTTTCGCAACATGCTGCCGGTCTTGCTCACGCAGACCATCATCTTGTTTCAAGATACCTCGCTGGTGTACGTCATTTCCAGCACCGATTTTCTTGGGGCGGCAGTCAAGGTTGCCAATCGTGATCATCGGCTTGTCGAGATGTACACTTTTGCAGCCCTCATCTACTTCATTATTTGCTTTACCGCATCCCTTTACGTTCGCCGGCTTCAGGCTCGCATTTCAATTATTCGATAACTTAAGATTGACTTGAACATGATTGAATTTAAAAATGTCAGCAAATGGTATGGCGCGTTTCAGGTGCTCGATGATTGCTCTACACATGTTTCTAAAGGGGAGGTCGTCGTGGTCTGCGGCCCCTCGGGCTCAGGAAAATCAACGCTCATCAAGTGCGCGAATGGCCTTGAGCCTTTTCAGAAGGGAGAGTTATTTTTTAATGGCATCTCAGTGGGAGACCCAACAACAAATCTGCCGAAATTGCGGGCACAGATTGGTATGGTCTTTCAGCACTTCGAGCTCTTTCCCCATCTTTCCGTCATTGAGAATCTCACGTTGGGTCAGATGAAGGTGCTTGGCCGGTCGCCGGATGAGGCGGAGAAAAAAGCCCTGCAACTGCTTGACCGCGTGGGACTCAGTGTTCAGGCAAAAAAGTTCCCCGGCCAGCTCTCGGGCGGCCAGCAGCAGCGTGTCGCCATTGCCCGGGCCTTGTGCATGGATCCCGTGGCCATGCTGTTTGACGAGCCGACCTCTGCCCTGGATCCCGAAATGGTCAACGAAGTCTTGGATGTGATGGTGGCCTTGGCGGGCGATGGCATGACGATGATGGTGGTCACCCACGAGATGGGCTTTGCCCGAAAAGTCTCGGATAGGGTGATTTTTATGGATTCCGGAAAAATCGTCGAGGACTGCAATACCGATGAGTTCTTCGGGGCGCCGCGAAGCCCGCGGGCCCAGGAGTTTCTCTCCAAGATTCTGAGTCACTGATCGGCGATAATCGCCGCATGACTTCCTTTTCTATCGCAGTCATTGCGGGCGACGGTATCGGCACCGAGGTCATGCCCCAGGGGGTACGCGTGCTGGAAGCGGCTGCGCGCCGGCTGGACCTACACCTAAGGCTGGATCATTTCGAATTCGCCTCCTGCGCTTACTATCAAAAGCACGGCGAGATGATGCCGGCGAACTGGAAAGAAATTGTTGGCGGCCATGATGCAATTTTTTTCGGCGCTGTGGGCTGGCCCGCCACCGTGCCTGATCATGTGTCACTCTGGGGTTCGCTGCTGAAGTTTCGCAGAGACTTTGATCAGTATGTCAATCTGAGGCCGGTGCGGCTGATGCCCGGTGTCCCCTGTCCGCTGGCAGGCCGCGAGCCGGGTGATATTGATTTTTTTGTCGTGCGAGAAAATACGGAAGGCGAGTATTCGTCTGTCGGTGGCATTATGTTTCCTGATACTGAGCGCGAGATCGCTGTCCAAGAGACCATCATGAGCCGCGCTGGCACCGATCGGATTCTTCGTTTTGCCTTTGAGCTTGCCAAGCGGCGGCCAAAATGTCATCTGACCTCCGCGACAAAATCCAATGGCATCGCGATTACCATGCCATGGTGGGATAGCCGGGTTGCTGAGATGTCAAAGGCCTATCCCGGAGTTCGCGTCGACAAATACCACATTGATATTCTCACGGCGAATTTTGTACTGCATCCGGATTGGTTTGATGTCGTGGTGGCCAGTAATTTGTTTGGCGATATCCTGTCGGATCTCGGTCCTGCTTGTGCGGGAACGATTGGAATCGCACCCTCTGCTAACTTAAATCCCGACCGTCGATTTCCATCCCTATTTGAGCCCGTGCATGGCTCGGCGCCCGATATCGCTGGAAAGGGCGTCGCGAACCCGATCGGCCAGATTTGGTCAGCGGCACTGATGTTGGAGTTCCTTGGCTTTCCTCAGGGCCACGATCTCATCCTCAATGCGATTGAGCAGGTTCTTGCGGCCGGCCCGAAGACGAGAGATCTTGGTGGATCAGCAGGCACCGAGGAGGTGGGCCGAGCGATTGCTGATGCAGTGGCTGACATCCGTCTCCCGCCGACACGGCCTTCGCTGATCACTTAGCCGAGCCCGATTCCGTGGACTTTCTCGAGCTCAAATCTTTGCTGCAAAAGAGCTTTGATGCTGCTGTTGCGGCGGCTGATCCGAGAAAAATTGTTGCTGCCCATCTTCCGAGGCCACCCGCGCAGGGCCGCACCTTGGTCGTGGGGGCGGGTAAGGCAGCAGCCAGCATGGCCGCTGCGGTGGAGGCCGTTTGGCCTTCCGATGCGGCGCTATCGGGAATCGTGATCACGCGTTACGCACATGGCCTTCCTCTGAAGCGGATTCGCTGTGTTGAGGCAGGCCATCCCGTGCCGGACCAGGCCGGCGAGCAGGCCGCACAGCAGATTTTTGATGCGGTGATGGGCCTTGGCCCGCAGGATCAGCTCATCGTTCTGGTGTCGGGTGGCGGATCGAGTCTGCTATCGCTGCCGGCCGAGTCCATCAGCATGGCGGATTTGAAGTTCCTGACCCAGGCCTTACTGAAGTCTGGCGCTCCCATTACCGAGATGAATACAGTGCGTAAACATCTGTCGCGTATCCAAGGGGGGCGACTGGCACTTGCCTCAAGGGCGCCTGTCGTGGCTTTGGTGATTTCTGATGTGGTGGGTGACGATCCGTCGGCCATTGCATCTGGCCCCTGCACGGCAGATCCCACCACATTTCAGGACGCTGCAGATGTGCTTAAGCGGTGGTCAGTCACACCGCCTGCCTCAATTGCCGCACACCTGAGCGCCGGACTCTCAGGCGCAATTCCCGAGACCCCGAAGCCGGGGGATCCCCGGCTGCAGCATGCGCAAACCATCGTGATTGCGACTGCTCGCGAGAGTCTTCAGGCCGCATCCGAAGTTTTTTCTAATGCTGGATTTCAAATCATCATGCTGGGCGATGCCGTCACCGGTGAGGCCCGAGATGTGGCCCAAGTGATGGCCTCTTGGGCCCGTGAGATTGCGCTTTTTACTCAGCCCCGCCCCGCTATCCCTGTGGTGTTGATATCGGGTGGCGAGTGCACTGTGACGGTTCGGGGAAATGGCCGTGGAGGCCGGTGTGTTGAGTTTCTTCTGGCGTTTGCACATGCCTGTGATGAGTTGGGAATCTCCAGTCGGATTGCTGGAGTTGCAGCCGACACAGATGGAATCGATGGTGTGAGCCCACACGCTGGTGGAATTCTTCTGCCCGATACGATTGTGCGGGCTCGAAACAGAGGGCTTGGCTTGCGGACGCTTTTGGATGATAACGATGGCCTTGGTCTTTTTGAGCCACTCGGAGATGTGATCACCACCGGCGCGACACTGACCAATGTCAATGATTATCGGGCTCTTGTGGTGATGCCATGACATTGCAGCACTTTGTCATGACACAGCCCGATGACTGGCATCTGCATCTGCGCGATGGTGAGATGCTCAAGGCAGTGTTGCCTTACACGGCCCGCCAGTTTGCGCGAGCCATTGTGATGCCAAATCTGAAGCCACCCGTTACCACCGTTGGACATGCGACAGCGTATGCCCAGCGCATTCGTGCTGCTCTGCCGACGGAACTCATCGAACAGGGCGTCACCTTTGAGCCCTTGATGACGTTGTACCTGACTGACCAGACTGCTGCCGAAGAAATTCAACGTGCCAAAGACAGCGGGATTGTGCAGGCTGTGAAGCTCTACCCAGCTGGCGCCACCACCAACTCGGAGAGCGGTGTGACCGATCTGAATCGCTGTAGCAAGGCCCTGGAGGCAATGCAGAAAAATGCAATGGTCTTGTGTATTCACGGCGAGGTAACCCATCAGGACATCGATGTATTTGATCGAGAGGCAGTTTTTATTGATCGGGTATTGATTCCCCTGCGCCACCGTTTTCCTGAGCTGAGGATTGTCTTTGAGCACATTACAACCCGCCAGGCTGCTGAATATGTGCAGTCTGCATCTGGGCCGATTGCCGCAACCATTACACCTCAGCATCTGCTCTACAACCGCAATGCACTTTTTCAGGGCGGTATTCGGCCTCACTATTACTGCCTGCCAGTGCTCAAACGCGAAGTGCACCGGCAGGCGCTGCTGGCCGCGGCAACCGGTGGTAGCCCGAAGTTTTTTCTCGGAACAGACAGCGCTCCCCATGAGCAGGCGGCCAAAGAGACCGCTTGTGGCTGCGCGGGATGCTTTTCTGCGCCTTTCGCGTTGGAGCTGTATGCCCAGGCATTCGCGTCGGTGGACGCCTTGGATCGTCTGGAGGCCTTTGCCTCATTTTATGGGCCAGATTTTTATGGCCTGCCGCGCAACACCAAGAAAATTAAGCTCAGCCGTGTCGCACAGAAAATTTCATCGCCCATTGCTGCAGCAGGCGGGTTTCTGGTGCCGCTGGGATTTGGCGAGCCGCTCGAGTGGCAATTTGAGGGCCCGACCTGAGCTCAGAGGAGTACGCGCTGCTCTCGCCCTGGTGGACCCCATCTGAGGCTAGTCTCGTTGCACGTTTGCAGGCCTTGCCTTTTGTCGAGTTTCTGGAGGCAGTAAATCGGCATGCCAAAGAACACGGTCTGCGCTCTGGCGGACATCAGCCCTTGCTTTTCGTGCCGCAGTATGAATTGCCGATCGAACAGAACTACGAGACCTGGATCTTTCACACGGGCAAGGTGCCGACCCGAGATCTGGCTCATGATCGATTGAACGCCATGATGTGGATCCTCTATCCCCAAACCAAGGCGGCCCTGAACCTACTTCAGGCAGATGAAATCGCACGCCGTGGACTGCAAGCATCGCGTGGATCAGCTCGGGATGCTGCTACCCTCTGGGATGAAAATCTTTTAATTGTTATTTGTCTCGATCATGCTGATCACCTGGCGGAATTGCTGAATACGCACGATTGGACTGGGCTCTTTCTCACCCATCGCGACCGTTGGACCAGCATATGGCACACAAGAATTTTTGGACATGCCCTCGCGGAGAAATTGATTCGCCCCTTTAAGTCGATCACCGCACATTGTCAGATTTTGGAGTGCAGCTCATTGGCGCCGGAAGCAATTGATACTGGCCTGACGATGCTCATTTCGGATCATCTCAGCCCTGAAGATTTTTATCCGTTGCCTGTGATGGGACTGCCCGGCTGGCACCCTGAGAATTTTCAGCCGGCGTTTTATCAAGACCGCTCGGTATTTCGGCCCCCTAGACGCTGAATACCTTGCGGATGGCGAATCAATTCGAGTAGTGCATGAAAGTCGATTGGCTTACTCAGGTGAAGATCAATCCCAGCAGCGAAAGAGGCCCGGGTGTCCTCCGAAAAGGCATGGCCAGAGATGGCGATCATCAGGCTTCGCTGGCTTGGACCCTCTGCCATTCGAATACGCCGCGCGGCCTCGCGGCCCGAGATACCGGGAAGGTCGATATCGATCAGGATGCAGTCATATGCAGTGGCCATGCTTTTGGCCACCGCCTCTTCCCCGCAGGCGGCGGAGTCGGTCCACGCACCGTGATGCGACAGCCAGCGGATAAGAATTTCCCGATTCATTGCGACATCATCGACCACAAGAATTCTTCGTTGGCTGGCCACTGCGGCCGAAGACTCGTTGGGCGATTGCGTTGTCTTCATCTCCGGCACAGCCGCCGTCACGGCTGAGAGATGGATGACGAAGCAGCTGCCTTGGCCAGGTGCTGAGCGTAGCGCTAACCGTCCGCCCATTGCCGCGAGGAGACTGCGGGCAAGGGTCAGGCCGAGGCCGCTGCCGCCATAGCGCTGCGCAATCGAGGTACCGGCCTGCTGGAAGCGGCCAAATACAATTTCTTGTTGATCCCGTGTCAGGCCAATGCCAGTGTCTTCTACCTCGATCATAAGTTCGACTGTCTGGGGATTGATCGAATCCAGTGGTGTGAGAAGACTACTACGCAGTTCCACACTGCCCTGCGCTGTGAATTTGATGGCGTTGGAGATCAAATTGTTTAGGATTTGGCTTAAACGCGAAGCATCGATTCGGATGGCGAGATGCTCTGGAATGCCCTGCTGCAGTCGCAACGACAATCCTTTTTGTTCGGCAGTCGCTCGGAAAAGCGCAATACTCTGTTCGATCAAAAACCTTGGCTGTGTGGGCTGTGGATCAAAACGAAGCCGGCCTTCCTCAATCGCTGAAAAATCAATGAGATCAGAGAGCAAGGTATTGAGTTCCTTGCCGCATCGAGTCAATGATTCGAGGTCGGCCTGGTCTTGTGGTGTCTTGGCCCGTTGCTTCATCAGTTCAGCCAATCCCACCATACCATTTAAAGGCGTGCGAATTTCGTGGCTCATATCCGCAATAAACCGAGATTTATTTTGATCCGCCGCCTGTTGTGCTTTTAGAGAGCGAATCATCTGGTTGGTCACTTGGGTCAGCACCTGAAATTCGCGCGGAGGATTGTGGCTCATGGCCAGGCTACCTCCCTCGCGAGAGATTTTTTCGACGTCTCGAGTCAATCTTTCCATGGGTCCGAGGGTTCGATTCAACAGCAGAGCCAGCGCCGCCAGAAATATTAGGCCAGTGATCGTCAGGGCAGCCCAAATACCTGCTACGACGGGCGCGATTTCCGAATTGACTTCCTCGTCAGGCAGGCTGATCAGTGTGATCCATCCGAGCTGATGACGGCTGCCATAGCCCGGGTTGCGAACATAGCCGACCAGGTAATGACGGCCATCGGGCCATTGCTCTCGAAGCCAACCTTGTTGGCCAGCCCGGGCCTGTCGCACGCTGTCGAGGTCAGCGTACTCCCCGGCATGAGCAACAGGCGCCATGAGTCTGGTTTTTCCGTCTTCTCCGAGGACAATAATCTCGGCATGCAAATGTTTTGGAATTGATGTCAGAAAGCGCTTGTGCTGGGCCAGCAACCAGTCCCAACTCAGGTGAGCACCCAACACGCCGAGGGTTCTGCCCGACGCATCTTGAACGGGTGTCGCGAGATCAATAAATCGCCAATGGCCTCCAGAAGGGTGTTGGCCGAGGAGGTCCGCAAGCAGCACGGCCTCGTGAAGATCAATCGTTGTTGAGCGTTTCAGCCCCTGTTGAAACCAGTCTCGTTCAAGCACATTTTTTCCGACCAGCATGCCCTGGTTTGCGGCCCGGACCGTTCCTGTGCGATCTGCAAATCCAATCCAAGTGTATTCAGGAACATGCTGCTGAATCGTATCAATCCAGAGTGAGAGCAGATCGGGCCGCTCGTGAAGGCCAAGAACTGGCAGCAAGGCGGCCCGTGACCGTAGGTCATCAAGCCGCTGGCCGATGGTGGTATCTATGATTTCAGCGATCGCCTGCGCTTGTGCTGAGAGCTTCTGCCCCTCGCTGGCCGAAATCGTGCTGCGCGCCGTATGCATCATGGCCCAGCCCAGCGCAATCAGCGCCCCGATCAATGGCAGCAGCGCCAGTAGCAGTAGCGTGGACCGCAGCGGCCGGCCTGGGCCCTGCGCTCCCCAGATCCAACGCGCGATAGGGGGCCCTTTAATGCTCATGTTATTTATTTCTATGTTTTATAGTAAAAATAACACTCGACCAAATTCCAAGCAATTGGCTATGATCAAAATAAGAAGTAAGTCGGGCGGCCGCTGCCGTGCACAGCACGGGAGAGGAAGGTCCGGACTCCGTAGGGAAGGGTGACGGCTAACGGCCGTACGCAGCAAGCGATCGCGAGATCGCCCAAGGCGAGGAATAGGGCCACAGAGACGAGTAAGCGCGGGAAACTGTGCGGATGTGAAACGCGGTAACCTCCACCCGGAGCAACACCAAATAGGCGCATGCCCGGCTGAGCCGGAGAGGATGTCCCGTCCGATGTGCGCGGGTAGGTGGCTTGAGCCTGCTGGTAACGGCAGGCCTAGAGGGATGGTCGCTATAAGGCCCTGCATTGCAGTGCCTCGTAACAGAATCCGGCCTATAGACTTACTTCATTTTTTTCACAGGGGTACTCATGCAGATTTTGCATACGATGTTGCGTGTTGGTGAACTTCAGCGATCGATTCATTTTTACACCGAGATCTTGGGAATGAATCTTCTGCGCACGACGGATCGACAGGATCAGCAGTATTCGCTTGCGTTTGTCGGCTTTGGCCGTGGCAACAAAGATGGCCATGCAGAGATTGAATTGACGTATAACTATGGTGTGGCCAACTACGAGATGGGCAGCGCCTACGGCCATATCGCGATTGCTGTTCCGGATGCGGCAGCGGCGTGCGAGCGGATCCAGGCCGCTGGCGGACGGGTCACTCGGCCCGCTGGACCTGTGAAGGGTGGATCCACCGTGATTGCCTTCGTTCAGGATCCCGATGGCTACAAGATCGAGTTGATTGAGCGGCCAGTCTCCTCGGTCTGATGCCGTTACAATCCAGGCATGAAGGTATTTAATCTAAAGTGTGAGCATGGCCATCCATTTGAAGGATGGTTCAAAAGTCATGTCGCGTATGAGGATCAGCGCTCCCGTGGCCTGCTGACATGTCCGTTTTGCGATAGCCGCTGCGTGGAGAAAACGCTCTCGGCACCGAGATTGAATCTCTCAGGGGCTCAGGCCAGCGCAGAGGCTCCCGTCACTGCGACTGAAAAGCCGGAATCGGCGGCCGATACGCAAACCCCGGTATCGGCCGCGATCGATCCGAAGTCCTCTCCGACGCTCGCGCAGGCTTTGAAAGTCGTGCGCCAGTTGCTCGAGCACAGTGAAGATGTGGGCGAGCGTTTCGCCCAGGAGGCCCGATCCATGCATCGCCAGGAGGCGCCCCTGCGGCCGATTCACGGCAGTACCAGTCTTGAGACCGCTCGCGAGTTGGCCGATGAGGGCCTGCCGATCGTCCCAATCCCCTTTGCCGGCCTTCTTAAAAACTCTCTGCACTGATGTTGCTCCCTCCTTTGGCGTTGGTCGCCAAAGCTTGGACCGGGCGAATTCCCCAGTTGTCCTTATAAATCACTTCATAAGTGATTTTTATCCTATTGATTTATATGAATTTTTATTTGAAAATCATTTTTGAAATAAGGCCTAAGTCGTTGTTTTAGAAAGAAAAAATCCCCATTTGACTTGACCGGTAACACTGATTTCCATAAAGTGGGAAATCGTGCAAAAAAGTGGTTTTTTGTGGGGGTTTTCTTTTGGCGCTATCGCTCGCCTTTTCCGGGGTCTCGGCCCTCAGCCTAGACGTCAAGGGCAGGATGACTATTCCGACGCGCTATCGGGATGAACTGCTGGCGCGCTCGCGGGGCGCGCTCGCTTTGGTGGAGAGTGATGACGGCTGTCTGATGCTCATGGCCCAATCGCTGTGGGCGGAGAAGGTGGCGCTGTTCTCTTCCGATGAGCACGATGCGGAGCGACGGCGGTTCTGGATGGGGTTAAGCGACACCCCGGAGATGGATGCTCAGGGACGGGTGCTCATCAATCCGGTGCTGCGTGAGGGTGCGCACATTCAACGCGATGTGATTTTGCTCGGGGTCGGAGACTTCTTCGAGATCTGGGATGCATCTGCATTGGAGTTGCACAAGCAGTCTGTCCGCCAGCGCAAGCGCGGCGGGAGTGCGATGTGACCGCAGCTGGACCACGCGGCGATCTTCGACAATCGTTCCCTGAAGTGCAGGCCTTTGATCATCGCTCGGTCTTGCTGCAAGAGGCGGTCCGCTGTCTGCGTGTGATTCCGGAGGGAAGTTATGTCGACGCAACTTTCGGCCGTGGCGGCCACAGTGCGTTGATTCTTCAGCAGCTCGGCCCATCGGGCCGACTCATCGCATTCGATCGCGATCCTGCCGCAGTAGCGGTCGGCCAAAAGATTCACGATCAGCGTTTTCAAATGATTCACGCACCGTTTAGCGAGCTGACCGAGCGACTTGCTGAGCGAGGGATTGATCAGGTCGATGGTGTGCTTGCCGATCTCGGCGTCTCGTCTCCGCAACTTGACGATCCTCAGCGCGGTTTTAGCTTTCGATCGCATGGCCCACTCGATATGCGAATGGATCCAACCCGGGGCGAACCCGTATCTGCCTGGATTGCCAGGGCATCTCCCGATGAACTTCAGAAAGTGATTCAAGACTATGGCGAAGAACGGTTTGCTGTTCCGATTGCAAACGCGATTGCGGCTCGCTGCGCATCCGCAGCTGAGGGAGAGGCAGAGCCCCTTCGGAGCACCGAGGACTTGGCTGAGCTCGTCGTCCAAACGCTTCGGCGGTGTCGCGCACGTCGTGAGCCGGGCCAGCATCCGGCGACAAGAACGTTTCAGGCTCTACGGATTCACATCAATCGCGAGCTGGAGGAGCTCACGGCTTTACTTGAGGCCGCCGTCCGCCTGCTGCGCGAGTCTGGGCGCCTTGCGGTTATCAGCTTTCACTCGTTGGAAGATCGGGTCGTTAAACAGTTCTTTCGTGATGCCGCGCGGGAGGCGCCGCCTGTTCCCGGCCGTGGCATAAGTCGTGGCCAACGGGCATTGCTGTCCGGACTGCAGGATCGGACTGGAAGGCCCGCATCCAATTTCCGGCTTCGGGTGATTGCGCGGATTCGTCCGCGTGAAGAAGAAATTATCGGAAATCCCCGGGCACGTTCTGCGATGCTGCGGGTAGCTGAGCGATGTGGCGCAGCATTGGAGTCTTCTCGATGACGCGACATCAGTGGCTTTTAGTCGGACTGATCACGGCGTCATCACTTTCTCTGGTCAACGCCCGATATCACGAGCGCCGACTCTTTGCGCAGATGGATCGGACGGAGCGTGCCGGTCTGAAACTCGATTCCGATATTGAGGTGCTCCAGGTGGAGCTCACTGCCTTGCGCAACCCCGGCCGCATTGATACTGCTGCTCGGCGTGATTTGAAAATGATCCCGCTGCGTCCGACGGAGCCAATGTATTACCGGCCAGCCGGCAGTTCAGGAGTCGCCCGTTGAATAGTCAGAGCAGCGCTTTGCCTGGCCGCGTCCAATCTCGGGCAGCGGGCCGCTCGGCGGTGCCGGTACTGACGTGGCGGGCCACTCAAGGCCGATCGCGTTTCGTGTTGTTGTTGCTAATGGCTGGGTTTTGCATCGTGATCATTCGCGCTTTCACGTTGCAGCTGGTGCATGCTGACCAGTGGCAAAGCCGCGCAGAAAAGCGTTTCGAGCGGCCGAGAGAAATTCCTGCCAACCGTGGCCGCGTCCTAGACCGTCATGGCGAAGTCATTGCCTCGAGCGTTCAGGAGGAGCAGCTGGGTATTGTACCGACACGTTTTGTTGGCAATCTTGCACCTGCGGGCGACAAAAAAATCGATGCACAACGGGCTGCCAAAAAGAAAATCGAAGATCAGAAGCTTGATGAATTGGCTGTAATTTTGGAGATGAAACCTTCCGAGGTGCGCGCGAAGATTTATGGCGCCAAAAAATTCTTCTGGCTTGCGCGCGGATTGAATCTTGAGCAGGCGGATCGGATCCGTGCGCTTCGCCTAGAAGGCATTGAGCTTGAAAATGATTTTCGTCGTTACTATCCATACGGGGAAGCTTTCGCGCATGTTGTGGGCTTTACCAATGCGCACGAGCAGGGCGCTGAGGGCCTAGAAGCCACTCATGATCAGGCGCTGCGTGGCACATCAGGCCAACTGCGCGTTGTCATTGATCGACGCGGATCGGCGGTAGAGGGCAGAACGATTGCCGATGCACTTCACGGAAAAGATTTACAGCTTTCTTTGGATGCCAGCATTCAAAGCATGGTGTATTCGACGCTGAAGTCAGCCGTTGTCGAGCATCGTGCGAAAGCCGCAGCAGCTGTGGTCATTGATGCACAGACGGGTGAGGTCTTGGCTCTTGTAAATGAGCCCTCATTTGATCCGAACAATCGGATAAAACTGAATCCGGATCGTGTCCGAAATCGGGCGGTTACCGATACATTCGAGCCAGGCTCAACGATGAAGTCGTTTTCGATTGCTGCCGCTTTGGAACTTGGCCGTGTCAGTCCAAAAACTGAGGTCCAGACGGCTCCGGGCAAAATTACGATTGGTAACCGTACAATTGGTGACTCTCATCCTCATGGAACCCTTACCGTCGAGGAGGTGCTGGCGAAATCCAGTAACGTCGGTACCGTTCGAATCACACAGCGGCTACAGGCCAAAGAGCTTTACGATTTTTATGTAGCTGCGGGTTTCGGTCGTGTACCGGATGTTGGCTTAAACGGCGCCACCGCAGGCCGCCTGCGGCAGCCGGAAAAATGGGTTCCGATTGATCAGGCTACCATCTCTTACGGCCATGGCGTGTCAGTGTCGTTGTTGCAACTCGCACGGGCATACACGGTGTTTGCCCGCGATGGCGATCTGGTGCCGATCTCCTTTGTTCCGCAGCCTGGACCTGTGTCGGGCGTGCCGGTCATATCGCCAGAGACAGCCCGCTCTGTTCGCAAGATGCTGGAGATGGCAACCACGCAGGGCACCGCGCCCAAGGCTCAGATTGCCGGCTTTCGTGTGGCAGGAAAAACCGGCACCGCGCATAAGCCCGAGCGCGGCGGTTATGCGAAAAATAAATATGTCGCCTCATTTGTTGGATTTGCGCCTGCCGATCAGCCACGATTTGTAATTGCGGTGATGGTCGATGAGCCCAGCGCAGGCAAGCACTATGGTGGCGAAGTCGCCGCTCCGATTTTCGCTCAAATTGCCAACGATGCTCTGCGTCGGATGCAGATGTCGCCCAATCCGGCATTGCGAATTCTTCCCGCAGTTGCTCTCATCGGGGAGGGAACGGAATAATGCCAGTGGTTTCCCCGCCTCATCCCATGGCCCTGCGTGATGCGCCATCGGACCAGGCTGCCGAGTGGCTTCGGCAGCGGCTCGGGCGGCAGGCCAACCTCTGCTCAGATAGCCGAAGGATTCAGCCCGGTGACGGATTTTTGGCCAGAGGTGGCCAGCGATTTTCTGCTGATGAGCACATTGCAGCCGCAATCGCAGCTGGAGCAGCAGCAGTACTGATTGATACGGGGGATGCGGCAGATCATCAGGATCGGCCGGGACAGGTCCCCATTCTTGGCGTGCCGCAGCTCTCCCATCGAATGGGCATGGTGGCATCTGCGTTTTACGGCCGGCCGAGCATGACGATGCAGGTCATTGCGGTCACAGGAACAAACGGAAAGTCAACTGTGACGGCAGCACTGGGCCATGCCCTGGCGGAGTGTGGCATTGCCTGTGCCGTCATCGGCACGCTTGGTGTGGGCGTGTTTCCCGCAGACTGTGGCCCGTCATTTGAACCCAACTGGGAACCACAGCTGACCGCTGGATTGACCACGCCGGATGCGGTGGACTTACAGCGGCTTTTGACAGACCTTCGTGCGCGGCAAATCATGGTGGTTGCACTTGAGGCGTCCTCCTTTGGTCTGCAGCAAGGGAGGCTTCAAGGCTGTGCGATTAAAGCGGCCGCATTTACCAATCTCAGTCATGACCATCTTGATGTGCACGGCACGATGGAACGCTATGCACAGGCCAAGGCCTTGTTATTTGCATCACCCTCGTTGGGCACCATGATTGTGAACACGGATGACGCCTATGGGCATCTGATGTGGGATGCTACCGAGCACCATATTGAGCGGATCGCGATTGGACAGCATTGGCCAGAGAACGCCCAAGGCGCACTTTCCAGCTCTGATCTGCAACTGGACGATGCGGGCTGGCAATTCACCGTGAAGGCGATGGGCGAGGCCGCTGATCTTTCGGGGCCAGTGACGCTGCCCGTCTTTGGCCGACACAATGTGGATAACGCACTGATGGTGGCCGGCTGCATGGTGGCAATGGGCATTGATGCCGAGCGCATTCGCTCATGCCTACGCCGCTTTCATCTCCCGTCCGGCCGCCTCCAGATGATGAAGCGGATCGATCGGCCCTGGGTCTGCATTGATTACGCCCACTCGCCAGATGCCCTGTCGCGTGTGCTGGAAGCCTTGCAGCCTGTTGTCAGGGCGCGATCAGGCCAGCTCATTTGTATTTTCGGCTGCGGCGGCAATCGTGATGCACAGAAGCGGCCCGCGATGGGCGCGATCGCAGTCCAGCTTGCGGATCGAGTGATCTTGACTTCCGATAATCCACGCAATGAGTCGGCGCAGAACATCATTGCAGCGATTCGTTTGGGTGCTCCCAATGCGCTGTCGCACAAAATCCAAGTCCAACCTGATCGTGGAGTCGCCATCGCGTCGGCCATCGCTGCTGCTTCGGCTCATGATGTTGTACTGATCGCTGGAAAAGGCCATGAGCGCCATCAGATCGTTGGCGATACGGCTGTTCCTTTTAGTGATGAGGCTCATGCCCAGGCGGCCTTGGAGGCCTGGATAGGATCCGCAACGGTACAGCGTGCAGGAGAAATGCATGCCGCAACTTAAGGAATTTATTGCCCAGGTGGAGGGTGCTCGACTGGTCACTCCCCCTCAAGTAGAAAGCAATCAGACTGACTTTGCGCAAAAGGAATTTGATTCAATCAGCACCGATAGCCGGACCTTAAAGTCAGGGGCATTGTTTTTTGGCCTCAGCGGCCCTCGATTTGAGGGCGCCGCCTTTCTGCAGTCCGTACAAGACCGTGGGGCCTGCGCCGCCGTGTTATCGACAATGGCAACAACCCCAGCCGAGATTCGCATACCTTTGATTCTCGTGCCCGACGCGCTCAGCGCTCTGCAGCAGTGGGCCCGCTATTGGCGAAGTGCCTGGCCAGGCCGCTGTATTGCGGTGACGGGTAGCAACGGCAAGACCACCATCAAGCAGATGATTCAGTCGATTGCGGAGATGGATCTCGGGCCGATGCACGTCTGGGCAACTCCAGGTAATTTGAATAATCACATCGGTGTCCCCTTGTCGGTATTGGGCCTGCAATCCGCCCATCAACTGGCAGTTTTGGAGTTGGGCATGAACCATCCCAACGAAATCGCAGCGCTTGCAGGCATCGCGCGGCCTTCAGTGGCGCTTGTGAACAATGCCCAGCGCGAGCATCAAGAGTTTATGAAGTCTGTGCGGGCGGTTGCAATCGAAAACGGTACGGTTTTTGAGGCCCTGCCGCCCGAGGGTGTTGCCATTTATCCGCGGGATCCTCTGCATGAGGCCATTTGGCTGCAGCAGAGTCAGCATCTCAAAACCCCGGCGATTCGGTTCGGGCTGCGCGATACGGCCGCCGCAGCTCAGGCTCCTGAGCGGGAGGTTCTCGGTCAATGGATTGCCTCGGATTCCGATACGCCACTGCTTCGGATTGAATTTCCTGATCGACAGTCGATCATCGTGAAGCCCCGCGGTCTCGGCCTGCATTTTGCGCTGAACATGATCGCTGCGGCTGCCTGTGCTTTTGCTGCAGGCCTACACCTCAATGCCATTGAGCAGGCATTGAATACGTTTGAGCCCCTGGCCGGCCGTGGCCGCGCGATTGCCTTGGACGGAGGGGGGACGCTGGTGGATGACACCTACAACGCGAATCCTGATTCGGTACGCGCCGCAATTGACGGGTTGTCCCGCATGGGGGTGCCTCGGGCTCTTGTACTCGGAGATATGGGTGAAGTTGGCGATCAGGGGCCGCACGTTCATCGAGAAGTGCTTGACTATGCAGCCCACCGTCAGCTTGATGCCATCTGGGTTCATGGCCAAGCCATGGCAGCAGCCCACCACCAGACTGGGATCGGCCAATCTTTTGATCAGATCTCCGCGCTCATCGAGACGGCATCGCAGTGGGTCAACAATCATCAGCAGGCGCAGCGCCGTCCTTCGTTGTGGATAAAGGGCTCACGTTTTATGCGTATGGAGCGGGTAGTACAGGCGATTGCCTCGCAGCAGGAGGGCCAGCCCACATGCTGCTGATTCTCGCGGATTGGCTTGAACAGTACATACGGGCATTCAATGTCCTGAACTACATCACGCTACGGGCGGTGCTGGCGGCGCTAACGGCGCTGGGTATCGGTCTGGTGCTGGGCCCCTTTGTGATTCGTCGATTGACGGAGATGAAGGTGGGCCAGGCCGTACGTGACGATGGGCCCCAGACCCATCTCTCGAAAAGCGGCACGCCAACAATGGGTGGCGCCTTGATTTTGCTGGCCATTGGCGTGACCACACTGCTGTGGGCCGATCTGAGTAATCGTTTTGTTTGGGCCGTACTGATTGTGACGCTCGGTTTTGGCGCGATTGGATGGGTTGATGACTATCGCAAGGTCGTTCGCCAAGACCCGATCGGGCTGCCGGCACGTTGGAAGTATTGGTGGCAGTCCGTCATTGGGATTATCGCTGCGGTGTACTTGGCGTTTTCTGTCCCTGCCCAGAGCAATGCTCAGGCCTGGGATTTATTCATGCAGTGGATCGGCAATGGATTTTCAATTGACTTGCCCCAACGCGCTGACTTGATTGTTCCCTTTTTTAAAGAGGTTGCTTATCCGCTGGGCGTTTTTGGCTTCATGGTGCTGAGCTACTTTGTCATCGTCGGCTCAAGCAATGCGGTCAATCTGACCGATGGCCTGGATGGGCTGGCCATCATGCCGACGGTGCTGGTGGCCGGTGCGCTTGGCGTTTTCGCCTACACCTCGGGTCATGCCGTGTTCGCCAAGTATCTGCTGATTCCCTATATCTCGGGCGCAGGAGAACTCACCGTATTTTGTGCTGCTGTGGTGGGCGCTGGCCTGGCCTTTCTTTGGTTCAACGCATATCCGGCCCAGGTATTCATGGGAGATGTGGGTGCGCTTGCACTTGGCGGTGCGCTTGGCACCGTGGCGGTTGTTGTTCGGCAGGAGATTGTGCTGTTCATTATGGGCGGGGTATTCGTGATCAATACCCTCTCGGTCATGCTCCAAGTGGGTTATTTCAAATATACAAAGCGGCGTTTTGGTGAAGGCCGACGCATTCTTCGAATGGCGCCCTTGCATCATCATTTTGAAGTCGGCGGTTGGAAAGAGACTCAGGTTGTCGTCCGCTTTTGGATCATCACCATGATTCTTGTGCTGGCCGGGCTATCAACGCTCAAGCTGCGTTAACTCGATTGATGTAAAGGATTTATGAGAATTTCAAAAATAGCCAGTCCACTCTCTACCGCCGAACGTGTTCCGGCCATTCCCATGGGATTGGATTGGTCATCTTGCCATGTCATGGTCTTGGGGCTTGGTGAGTCGGGTCTGGCCTGTATCCGATGGCTGCTGCGTCAGAATGCACGGATCTCTGTTTTGGATACCCGGGAGTCACCTCCCGGTCTAGAGCGACTGCGCGCGCTGGACGGCCAGCATCGATTGTCGGTGCATCTCGGACTGGCTTCACCATTTGATTCAAGCTGGTGCAACGAGGTCGATCTGTTGATTCCGAGTCCGGGCCTATCACCCCATCCGGAGCATGCAAGCCCCATCCATGCTGTGTTAACCGCAGCAAAGGAGCGTGATGTCAGGGTGGTGGGTGAGCTCGATTTATTTGAGTGGGCCATTCATCACGCAGCCCATGCCAGCAGCCAGCGGGATGCGACCCCTGATCTTGCGTTACCGCTGGAGCTCCCCAAAATTTTGGCCATTACGGGAACCAACGGAAAGACCACGACGACGCAGATGGCCACTGCGTTACTTCGGCGTGCGGGTCTGGATGCGCAAGAGGCCGGCAACATCAGCCCCTCACTGCTGGATGCTGTGATGGCCCGCGAGGATGAGAGCCGATTCCCCGAGGTCTGGGTGTTGGAGCTATCCAGTTTTCAGCTCGCTTATGCCCAGCATTTTCATCCGACGGCGGCAGTCTGCCTGAATATTTCTGAGGACCATCTGGATTGGCATCGGGATTTCGATGATTACGTCTCTGCCAAGGGAAGAATTTATGGCATTGGAATCACGCCTGCACAGTCCGATGTGCTTTGTATCGGTTACCGACAGGATGCACGGGTCATGGACCTGATGGCCCCGCATCGCCATACCTGCACGTTCGGCACCGAGCCGCCCAATCGTTCGGGTGATTTTGGCCTGCAGGAGGAGGGCATCTCTTGGATGATGATGGCCGATGCCCATGACGAGGCGCGACTGCATCGTCTGATGCCTGCCGATGCTTTGCGTATGCGCGGCCGACACAACGCCATGAACGCCTTGGCCGCCTTGGCACTTTGCCGCGCGGTCACCCCGGCTTTGGCCCCGCTGCTGCATGGTCTGCGGGAGTTTCGTGGGGGTGCCCATCGTATGCAGTGGATTGCGCATCTGCAGGGCCTTGAATTTATCGATGACAGCAAAGGGACCAATGTCGGCGCAACTGCTGCCGCATTACATGGATTGACACTCCCGGTGATTCTGATTGCTGGCGGTGATGGCAAAGGCCAGGATTTTTCGCCGCTGTTTGCCGCAATGCGCGGCTCAACAAAGGCCGTAGTCACCATCGGCCGCGATGGTCCTGCGATTGGACAGATCGCGCAGCAGGCGGGCCTGAGGACCGTCTCTGCTGAGGATATGGGCCAGGCGGTGCAACAGGCCGTGGCCTTGGCCCAGCAACTTGGGCTTGGGCATGCCGCCGTGTTGCTGTCGCCCGCCTGCGCCAGCTTTGACATGTATGCCAACTATGTGGAGCGGGCAAAACATTTTTGTGAGGCGGTCCAGGAAATGGCTGCCGCGCAGGGAGTCTCATGCTGATTCAGCAGCCGCCTACCCCTCTTTCTTGGATCGGTGCGGATCGGATCTTGTTATCCGTTTTTGTGGGCCTGCTGCTGGTCGGGCTGGTCATGGTCTATTCGGCCAACCTGCCCCTGCCCAGCAACAACGCGGAGTCTGTGTTTTGGCGAGGCATGCGGGGCCATCCCATTCATTTGTTAATTGGGCTGGCAGCGCTGCTGATCATGACACGCATTCCGACTGCCATGCTTCAGAGCCTCTCAACACCTCTATTTTTTCTCGGAATTGCATTGCTGCTGGTGGTGGCAGCGATGAAGATCGTATTGGGTCCGGCGATTGTCAAAGATGGCGCTGTCCGGGCAATTCCCCTGGGGCTTTTTACTCTTCAGCCCGCAGAGTTGATGAAATTTTTCTCGCTCTTATTTGCGGCGGCGTATGTCGTACGCCGACAGGATCGTATGCATACCTTCGTGCGGGGCCTGTTGCCGATTGGCTTTTTAATGTCGTTGGTCATGCTGCTTCTGCTGTATCAGCCCGATCTGGGATCCACCATGGTGATCACGCTGATTACTGCAGCAATCCTATTTCTTGGCGGCATGAGCCTGAGAATATTTGTGCCTCTGTTGCTGGCATTGGGCGTGGTCTTTGCGGTGATGGTCTGGCTCACTCCTTGGCGTTTGATGCGGCTGATCTCTTATCTCTCCCCTTGTGATCCTGATCAGGTCCAGAACACCGGTTTTCAGCTCTGTGGCGCCCTGATTGCATTTGGCCGTGGCGGATTCTTCGGTTCGGGCCTGGGTACAGGCATTGCGAAAATGGGCCATCTTCCGCTGCCGCATACCGACTTCATCTTTGCGATGATGGGCGAAGAGATCGGATTTGTTGGCGTCACACTGGTCATCCTGGCATTTGCGTTTATCGTGCGGCGGGCCATTGAAATCGGCCGCATCGCGATGTCACAGGAGCGGCTTTTTGCTGGGCTTGTGGCCCAAGGCATTGGTGTATGGCTTGGTCTTCAGACACTGATTCACGTGGGTGTGAATACCGGATTACTGCCCACGAAAGGCCTGACGCTGCCGTTTATCAGCCATGGTGGAAGCTCCATGCTTGCTGTCTGTATCGCGATGGGGTCGCTGCTGCGTATCGATGCAGAGAATCGGCAGCATGTTCGAGGGTCAAAAGCATGACGGTGCCGCGCGTTCTTATTGCCGCTGGTGGCACGGGTGGCCATGTCTTTCCCGCGCTTGCCGTTGCGCGGCTCATGATGCAGCGGGGCTGGCATGCGGAGTGGGTCGGTTCCGACCGCGGGCTTGAGGCTCGGATCATCCCCGCGGCGGGTATTGGCTTACACATTCTGCGCTTTAGCGGACTGCGCGGCAGGGGGGCCATCGCGTGGCTGAGTCTGCCGCTGCGGCTGTTTCGTGCGCTCCGAGATGCCTTTGCAATTTTTTCTCGGGCCCAGCCCGAAGTGGTGGTTGCTTTTGGCGGCTACGTGACGTTTCCGATCGGCATGGTGGCTTCGATGCGGCGCATTCCGCTCTGCGTGCATGAGCAAAATGCGGTCATGGGCACGGCCAATCGCTGGCTTGCCCGTCTCGCCTCTCGCGTTATGGTGAGCTTTCCAGGCACACGTTATGCGCCGGCCCAAGCCCTTCTGGTGGGCAACCCCGTACGCGAAGAGATTCACCAGCTCGCTGATCCTGAAGCGCGTTATCAAGAGCGCCATGGCCCGCTCAGGCTCTTGGTGATCGGCGGCAGCCTCGGCGCATCGGCCTTCAATCGCCAGCTACCAGCATATTTTGCGCAGGTGATTGCTGCCGGCCAGCCGCTCTCGATTCGTCATCAGACCGGGCCCGCTGATCGCGATATGGTGATGGCCGAGTACCGCAGGCTGGGCATGACGGCCCAGTGCAGCGCATTTATTGAAGATATGCAGGCAGCCTATGGTGAGTCCGATCTGGTGATTTGCCGCGCAGGTGCATCAACGGTGACGGAGATCGCCGCCGCAGGTGTTGCTGCCCTGTTCGTGCCCTTGCCCCACGCCATTGATGATCACCAGTCGGCCAATGCCCGTGCACTCGTGGAGCAGCAGGCGGCATGGATGGTGCCCCAGGACCAGCTGGCAACTGCTGAGATGGTGTCTTGGCTTGCGGCCTGTACTCGGCAGACGCTGCTTACGCGGGCGGCGCAGGCCCGATCATTGAGCCTGAAAGATGCAGCCCATCAGACCGTGCAGATTGTGACATCCGTTGCGCCATCGCCACTCACGGAGCGCAGCCGATGAGACACAAGATTGAGACGATTCATTTTGTTGGCATTGGTGGCTCGGGCATGTCCGGTATTGCAGAGGTACTGCTCACGCTGGGCTATCAAGTACAGGGATCCGATGTCGCCCGAAATGCGGCAACGGAGCGGCTCAGCAGCCTTGGAGCCACAATTTTTTATGACCATGCTGCTGAGCATCTTGGCCAGGCCAATGCCGTGGTGATTTCAAGCGCTGTCCGGCCGGAGAATCCAGAGGTCCGCGCTGCGCGACTGCGCCGCATTCCCGTTGTGCCACGCGCTCTGATGCTCGGCGAGCTGATGCGGCTCAAGCAGGGCATTGCGATTGCCGGCACCCACGGCAAGACCACCACCACAAGCCTTGTCGCCAGCGTATTGGCCCAGGCAGGGCTCGACCCAACCTTTGTCATTGGCGGACGTTTAAACAGTGCAGGCGCGAACGCGCGGCTTGGACTTGGTGACTACATTGTTGCCGAGGCGGATGAGTCAGACGGCTCTTTTTTAAATCTGCTGCCGATGATTGCGGTCATCACCAATATTGATGAAGACCACATGGAGACCTATGACCATGACATTGCCAAATTAAAGCAGGCTTTCATCGCATTTACGCAGCGTCTGCCGTTTTATGGCACGGCGGTGGTCTGTGTCGATGACCCGTTTGTGCGAGACATCATCCCGATGATTTCTAAGACAGTCGTGACCTATGGTTTTGCTGAAGATGCGCAGGTGCGGGCGACGGAGGTTCAGGCTCAGGGGCCAGCCATGCGATTTATGGTCCATCGTGAGGCGGAGCCTGCCTGCCCCATCACCTTAAATCTTCCGGGCCGGCACAACGTACAGAATGCCTTGGCGGCCATTGCGGTTGCGACTGAACTCGGCCTCGATGATACGGCCATTGTTGCTGCGCTCAGAGATTTTCGTGGTGTGGGCAGACGTTTTCAGGTGGATGCATCTTTGCCGGCCACAGGCGGCGGCCACTTCGCATTGATTGATGACTACGGACATCATCCTGCTGAGCTTGCAGCAACGCTTGCCGCTGCCCGTGGTGCCTATCCCGGCCGGCGTCTTTTGCTGGCGTTTCAGCCGCATCGATATAGCCGCACCCGTGATTTGTTTGAGGATTTTGTGCGTGTGCTGGGCGAGGCGGATCAGCTCTTGCTGGCCCAGGTGTACGCAGCGGGCGAGCCAGCGATTGCGGCGGCGGACGGCAAGGCTCTTGCGCGGGCGATCCGCGTTGCTGGCCGCGTAGAGCCGATCTATGTGGAATCGATTCAAGAGATGCCGGACCGCATCCGCGAGCATGCGCGAGACGGCGATGTTGTCCTCTGTATGGGCGCAGGGTCCATCGGCGCCGTCGCGGCCACACTCAGAACCCAGGAGGCCAGATGAGCCTCAGGGATCATGCAATACCCAGCTTTCAACGTGTTGCGGTGCTCTTGGGCGGTGAGTCAGCTGAACGCGAGATCTCTTTGCGATCCGGCGCAGGCGTATTGGCTGCGTTACAGCGCTGTGGCGTGAATGCCTTAGGTTTTGATCCGGCCGAGCGGCCTGTGCAGGCATTACGAGATGAGTCGGTAGATTGCGCTTTCGTCGCGCTGCATGGCCGATTTGGCGAAGACGGCACCGTGCAGGGCATGCTTGAGTTATTGAAGATTCCCTATACAGGAAGCGGTGTAATGGCCAGTAGTGTGGCCATGGACAAGGCCATCACAAAACGGATTTGGCAGCAGGCCCAGCTGCCAACACCTAATTTTGAGCTGCTCTCCGAGGGCTTCGATGCCGATCGGGTCATCAAACGGCTCGGTCTGCCGATGGCCATCAAGCCCGTGATGGAGGGCTCGTCCCTTGGCTTTACGCGCGTGGATCACCAGTCGGATCTTGCAGCGGCTTATCGAGTGGCCCGCCAATACGATAAGTCGGTCATGGCAGAGCAGTTTGTCTCGGGACGTGAATTTACCTGCGCGATCTTGCAGGATGCGTCGGGCCGGCCACAGGCCCTGCCAGTGATCGAGATCCGAGCCCCCGAAGGCCGTTACGACTATCAGAATAAATATTTTGGAGATGCGACACGCTATCTCTGCCCGGCACCAATTGATGCAGCGCTGACGCAGCGGATCCAGTCTTTATCGGTTGACGCCTTTCAGACGATTCAGTGTGCTGGCTGGGCGAGGGCGGATCTCATGTGGGATGGCAAAACGGATCCTATGCTTTTGGAGATCAACACATCGCCGGGCATGACGGATCACTCGTTGGTACCAATGGCCGCTCTGGCTGCGGGCATCCCCTATGACGAATTGGTATTGCGGATTTTGGCCCAGGCCAGTCTGAAAATCGGAGCCGTCCAATGAGGCCGTCACCGATGCGGGATTTCTGGAATTCGCCGTCAAGGTTAAATCGCCTCTCGGGCCTGCTCGTTGCGATCTCGGGCCTGGTGCTGATCGGACTTTTCTTCTTCTGGATGGCAAATCGTCCGGCTTTTGTCGTGAAGCGAGTGATTGTGGAATCTGTCGCGGGTGACTTAAAACATGTGTCGGCTCCACAGGTTCATGCTGCGGTCGCAGAGGCTTTAAACGGCACCGTATTGTCGGCGGATTTGGTTCAGGTCCATCGATCGCTGCAGGCCATTCCTTGGATTCGCAGTGTGACGGTTCGGCGCATCTGGCCAAACCGGCTGCTGGTGCGGCTTGAGGAACAGCGCGCGGTCGCCGTCTGGCCCAACGGCCGGCTGGTGAATGATGCCGGCGAGTCTTTTGCAGCGCTGGCCGCAGATCACGAAGAAAATTGCCGGCTCATTCCCTTGGCCGGCCCTGCAGGCAGTGAGCGCCTGGTTCTCGATCGGGCCCGCTTATTGGCCCAGTGGATTGCGCCAACGCAGCGGCAGTTGCAGCGGCTTACGCTTTCCGAGCAATACGCTTGGACGGCAGAGCTCACTGGAGGCCTGGTGCTGGAGCTCGGCCGCGATGCGCTTGCTACGCCTGTCGAGGAGCGTGTTCGCATGTTTGTCACAACTCAGCCCTGGCTCGCACAGCGGATGGGGCTGCCCGGCGAACCGCCGCGCCTGGCGCGGGCGGACCTTCGTTATGCCATCGGCTACGCCTTCGTGCCGCTGCCGGCCGGCGCTGACACCCTGCCTTTCGGTTCGGATCCAACACCGCTTTGTATTGGAGTGCACACATGAATTTGTGCCAAGAGAGTTTTGTGAGGACACCAAATGACGCGTGAAGCCAAAAACTTAATCGTCGGGCTGGACATTGGAACTTCCAAGATTGTCACGATTGTTGCCGAGATTCTTGAGGATGGCCGGCTTGAAGTGATCGGCCTGGGCCAGGCCGATTGCGAGGGCCTTAAAAAAGGGGTGGTCGTCAATATTGATGCAACGGTTCAGTCGATTCAGAAGTCGCTGGAAGACGCGGAGCTGATGGCCGATTGCAAGATTGCCGCAGTCTGGACTGGCATTGCAGGCAGTCACATTCGCAGTTTTAACTCTACGGGCATGGTGGCCATCAAGGAAAAAGAGGTGTCGCAGACCGATGTCGATCGCGTGATTGAGACGGCCACCGCGGTCAGTGTGCCTTCCGATCAGCAGGTGCTGCATGTACTGCCACAAGAATTCATGATTGACGGCCAAGACGATGTACGCCAGCCCCTCGGAATGAGCGGCGTGCGACTCGAGGTTCGCGTTCACATTGTCACCGGATCCGTGAGCGCGGCGCAAAACATTATTAAATGTGTGCGCCGATGTGGACTGGAGGTCAATGAGCTCATTTTGCAGCCACTGGCCTCGAGCCATTCGGTTTTAACGAAGGATGAAAAAGAGTTGGGTGTGGCGCTCGTGGATATCGGTGGCGGCACCACCGATATCGCGATTTTTTCAGGCGGCGCCATTCGGCATACCGCGGTGATTCCGATAGCAGGTGATCAAATTACCAACGACATTGCGATGGCCTTGCGGACCCCGACCCATGAGGCTGAGGCCATCAAGATTCGTCAAGGAATTGCCAAGCAGGCATTGGCGGATCCGCAGGCCTGGTTTGAGGTGCCCGGCCTTGGAGATCGACAGCCCCGACAGCTGTCACGCCAGGCACTTGCTGCGGTGATTGAGCCGCGTATCGAAGAATTGTTTTCTTTGGTCCAGCATGTCATTCGTGAATCCGGCTACGAAGAGCTGCTCTCTTCAGGTGTGGTGATCACAGGGGGCAGCGCCATGCTGCCCGGCATGGTGGAGCTTGGTGAGGATGTTTTTCTAAAACAAGTACGCATCGGGCTGCCCGCCTATCGCGGCAATCTTTCCGATGTGGTGAGCAATCCGCGTTTTTCCACGGCCATGGGGCTGCTGGAGGAGGCGCGATTGCAATGGATCCGGGGCCGCAAGGAGGTCGTCAGCAGTGGTTCGTTTAAAGACACCCTTGCGCGGATGAAGCAGTGGTTTGTGGGGAACTTTTAACTTCTGATCAGGAGGCAGTAATGAATTTTGAAATGTTCGAAACGGAAACTCAGGGCACCATCATCAAGGTGGTGGGCGTGGGCGGTGCGGGCGGTAATGCGGTCAATCATATGGTCTCCCGCGGCGTGCAGGGCGTGGAATTTATCTGCATCAACACCGATGCCCAGGCATTGGCCAAATCAAAAGCCAGTAATACCTTGCAGATCGGCGGTACCGGACTGGGTGCCGGCGCCCGACCCGATGCGGGAAAGGCTGCCGCAGAGGCAGACCGCGAGCGCATTGCCGATGCATTACGCGGCGCCCATATGGTTTTTATTACCGCGGGAATGGGTGGCGGCACGGGCACTGGTGCAGCACCGGTGGTCGCTGAGATCGCCAAAGAGATGGGGGCATTGACCGTTGCTGTGGTGACAAAGCCCTTTAGCTTTGAAGGTGTACGCCGTGAGGCGGCTGCCGAGCGGGGCTTGGGCGAGCTGGAGGGCCGCGTTGACTCCTTGATCATTGTGTTGAACGAAAAGCTCGAAGAAGTGCTGGGAGAAGACGTAACCCAGATCGAAGCCTTTGCCGCTGCCGATGATGTGCTGAATAACGCGGTCGCCGGCATCGCAGAGATCATCAATGTCGAGGGGCTGGTCAACGTTGACTTTGAAGATGTCAAGACGGTGATGAGTGAGCAGGGCAAGGCCATGATGGGCACGGCCTGTGCCGCGGGCGAAGATCGGGCCCGTATCGCTGCCGAGAATGCGGTCCAGTCGCCGCTGCTTGAGGGTGTTGATTTATCCGGCGCCCGCGGCATCCTGGTCAATATCACCGCCAGTCGCGCGCTGAAGCTCAAAGAGACCCGTGTGGCGATGGAGACCATTCGCACCTTTGCCGCTGAGGATGCCACGATTATTCTGGGCACTGTGTATGACGACAGCCTCGATGACCAGCTGCGCGTGACCGTAGTGGCCACCGGTCTTGGCCGTAAGCGGACCCCGACACTGGTCCACAACAGCGCCCATGCCGTGATGCAGAAAACCGGTACCGATAACATCGGATTTGCCATGCAAAACCCGATGGCCCAGGGCTTCGCACCGGGACAACCTCCGGCGTCTGGACTTGGCCAATCGGCTGCGCCACCGGCAGTGCCGTCGGTGGATTACAGCAAATACGATCAGCCAACAGTCTGGCGCGACCCCCGTAGCCAGGCGGCTGCACGTGTCGATGCGATGCAGGAGAGCGGCATGGATCGGCTCGATATCCCTGCCTTTTTGCGCAAGCAGGCAGACTGATCAGCGTTTTTTAGGTTTCCCCACTGCAGAGAAAGGCCCGATGCCCCCGGGCCTTTCTTTTTTTTGGCATAGTCTTGCGTTTCTAGAAAAGGAGACTCCTATGCCAATCCAAGTCGGCCAAGCACTGCCCAACGCCACTCTCTATGAATTCTTTGATGAAGAGACGGGTGGCTGCAGCATCGGTCCCAATGCATTGCAGGTCTCTGACCTGATCAAGGGCAAAACAATTGTCATTTTTGGCCTGCCGGGCGCCTATACACCGACCTGCTCCGCCAAGCATGTACCAGGCTTTGTCGCTCACCATGACAAGCTGAAATCCAAAGGCGTTGATGAAGTCTGGTGCGTCAGCGTTAACGATGCTTTTGTGATGGGCGCTTGGGGCCGTGAGCTCGGCGCCAAAGGCAAAGTCAGAATGATGGGTGATGGCAACGCTGAGTTTTCCAAGGCGGTCGATCTGACCTTGGATCTCACATCCCGAGGCTTGGGCCTGCGCTCGAACCGCTACGCCATGATTATTGACAACGGCATTGTCAAACACCTCGCGGTCGAAGCGCCGGGTGCCTTTGATGTCAGTAGCGCAGAGGCGGTGCTGGCCAAGCTCTGATCGCTCGGCGGATGCTGCGTCAACGAACACTTGCGGAGACGGTGGCCGCGAAGGGCATCGGCCTGCATAGCGGCGTGCCCGTCGCGCTGACCCTTCGGCCCGCTCCCGCCGACCACGGCATTGTCTTTCGGCGTATCGATGTGAATCCGCCGCGGGAGATCCGATCGCGGGCGGGTGCGGTGGGCGACACGCGGATGGCCTCAACACTCTCGGACGGCGAGCTGAAGGTGGCCACCGTCGAGCACCTCATGTCAGCGTTCTCAGGGATGGGGATAGACAATGCAGTGGTCGAAGTAGATGCTGCAGAGATTCCCATCATGGATGGGAGCGCTGCGACCTTTGTCTACCTGCTGCGGTCCGCGGGGGTCGAAGAGCAGTCCGCCCCCAAACGATTCATCGAAGTTCTACAGCCTGTTGAGGTCCGCGAGGGTGAGAAGTGGGCCCGACTCGATCCTTTTTTTGGATTTCGTCTTGAGTTCACGATTGATTTTAGTCATCCGGCGGTGGATGCCACTGGCCAGCACGTGCAGATTGATTTCGCAGACGCTTCCTTTGTGGATGACATTGCCCGGGCGAGAACGTTTGGATTTATGGGCGACGTGGATGCACTGCGATCCAAGGGCCTCGCGCTTGGCGGAAGCCTCAGCAATGCCATCGTGATGGATGAGGTCCGCATCATGAATCCCGAGGGCCTCAGGCGGCCCAACGAATTTGCAATGCATAAAGCCCTAGACGCCATTGGCGATCTCTATCTTTTAGGCAATCCACTGATGGCCAGCTACCGTGCTTTCAAATCAGGGCACGCGCTGAATAATCTGCTGCTGCGGCAGTTGATGCAGACACCAGGTAGCTGGCGTGAGACGACCTTCGACGATCTTCAGCATGCGCCAATTGCTTGGGCGCGTCAGTGGAGCTGGGACTAACGGGGCCGAGCGATTCGCGCTAGTGCGCGGCGCAGCGCCTCGTTGGTGAGGTGGTCAGACAGCTCACGAAACTGCTGGAGTACGGCCTCCGGAATTTTTTTTCTCGCAAGCGCAGTCGACGTTGGAGGCTGCAAGGATTGCGTCCGTTGCGCAATCACCTTGAGGTGCTGAATGCCCCAGCCCTCTTGCCGAAGCGCGGCGGGCCAGTCGGCAAGCGCGAGTTTTAGTTTGGCCGCTGCCGCTGCATGCTGGGCGATGACCGTGACCTGGCTGCCCCGAATGCCTTTGGGTGGATCATCTCGACGGACCTGCACGACCAGGCTGGCCAGCGATGCTGGAATGGCCCGCCGCACGCTGACCATTAGATCTTCACTGTCGCGCCATGCCCGATCAATTCCCGCCCAATCAGCGGAGGTACGCAGGGCTTCGCCAAGCCCTCTGAAGGCAGTTTTGCTCATACCCGCATGCTAAGATCGAATGTCCATGATTGACAATTTTCTCAAAAAAATTTTTGGAAGTCGCAACGAGCGACTCGTGAAAAGCTACGGCCAGCGGGCCACCGCGATCAACGCGCTCGAGCCCGCTATGACCGCTTTATCGGATGAGGCCCTACGGGAAAAGACTGCTGAATTCCGTCGGCGGCTAGCCGATGGCGAAACACTTGAGCAGCTGCTGGTGGAGGCTTTCGCTGTCTGCCGAGAAGCGGGCCGCCGTGCGCTTGGTATGCGGCATTTTGATGTTCAGCTCATCGGTGGAATGGTCTTGCATGACGGCAAGATTGCGGAGATGCGCACTGGTGAGGGCAAGACGCTGGTGGCCACCTTGGCGGCGTATTTGAATGCGTTGGCTGGCAAGGGCGTTCATGTCGTTACGGTCAATGACTACCTGGCCGAACGCGATGCCAACTGGATGGGCAAGCTCTACCGATTTTTGGGGCTGACGGTTGGCGTGAATCTTACATCGCTGGAGCACGCCGAGAAACAGGCCGCTTATGCCGCCGATATTACCTATGGTACTAACAACGAATTTGGATTTGATTATCTGCGTGACAACATGGTGGTCGATCGCGCCAATCGCGTCCAACGCAGTCTTAGTTTTGCCATTGTGGACGAAGTAGATTCCATCCTGATCGATGAGGCCCGCACGCCACTGATTATTTCTGGACATGCTGACGATCAGACCGACCTGTATCGCGTGCTCAATGTGGTGCCGGGCCAGCTCAAGCCTCAGGCCTCCGAAGAGGGACCCGGAGATTATTGGGTCGATGAAAAATCTCGGCAGGTCTATTTATCCGAGGCTGGATTCGAGAAATCAGAACAGCTGTTGGCCTCGATGGGCCTGCTCGCCGAGGGCGCAAGCCTCTATGATCCAGCGAGTATCTCGCTGTTGCATCATTTAACCTCAGCCCTCCGGGCGCACACATTATTTTTTAAAGATCAGCATTATGTGGCTCAGGCCGGGAAAATCATCATTGTCGATGAGTTCACGGGCCGCCTGATGCCTGGCCGGCGCTGGTCTGAGGGGCTGCATCAGGCAGTCGAGGCAAAAGAGGGTGTTGAGATTGAAGCCGAGAATCAGACGCTGGCCTCGATTACCTTTCAAAATTATTTTCGCATGTACGACAAGCTCTCGGGCATGACCGGTACTGCAGACACTGAGGCCTTTGAATTTCAGTCAATCTATAACTTAGAGACCGTGGTGATTCCGACCCACCGTCCGATGATCCGTCTGGACCTCCAGGATCAGGTCTTTAAGTCGGCAGAGGAAAAGTACGACGCCATTCTTGCTGATATTCAGGCCCGGCATGCCAATGGTCAGCCGGTACTCGTCGGTACGACATCAATTGAAAACTCTGAGCTGCTCTCCGCGATGCTTGCCAAGGCCCAGTTATCCCATCAGGTCTTGAATGCAAAGCAGCACGAGCGAGAGGCCGAGATTGTGGCTCAGGCTGGTCGTCCCGGCATGATCACGATTGCGACCAACATGGCAGGCCGTGGAACCGATATCGTGCTCGGCGGCAATGTCGAGAAGCAGATTGAAATGTTGCATGCAGATCCGAGTCCATCGGAATCGGATAAAGATCGGCAGGAAACGAGTTTGCGTGAGCAGTGGCAGGGACTGCACGACCAGGTGATACAGGCGGGTGGCCTACACATCGTTGGCACCGAGCGGCATGAGTCGCGCCGTATCGATAACCAGCTACGGGGCCGTTCTGGCCGCCAAGGCGATCCCGGATCGTCGCGGTTTTATCTCTCGATGGATGATCCGCTGTTGAGGATTTTCGCCGGCGATCGAATGAAGGCAATCATGAATCGTCTGGGAGTGCCGCATGGGGAGCCTATTGAGGCAGGTATGGTCTCCCGGTCGATTGAGTCAGCGCAGCGAAAAGTTGAGAATCGAAACTTTGATATGCGCAAGCAGCTCCTAGAGTACGACGATGTCGCCAATGAGCAGCGCAAAATTATCTATCGCCAGCGCAATGAGATTTTAGAAGGTGAAGACTTGGCGGACCTGGTGGGTAGCCTCCGTCAAGGCATGATGGCAGAGATCGTGCGGGCCCATATACCCGAAGAAAGCGTCGAAGAGCAGTGGGATTTGGCTGGATTGCAGCAGACACTGCAGGCGGAGTGGCGGCTGCCGATTGATCTGCAGTCTTGGGTAGCCGGCAATGATCAGGTCACCGATGAAGAGATTTTGCAGAAGGTGATTCAGGCTGCCGATGAGGCCTATGCGGAAAAAGTCGCACCTGTGGGCCGTGAAGCCTTTAATCAATTTGAGCGCTCGATTCTTCTGCAGGCAATTGACACCACCTGGCGCGAGCACTTGGCAGCGCTCGATCATTTGCGGCAGGGCATTCATCTGCGGGGTTATGCGCAGAAAAATCCGAAGCAGGAATACAAGCGCGAGGCGTTTATTTTGTTTGAGCAGACGCTCGATCGGATCCGGACTGAAGTCACACGGGTCCTGATGAATGTTGAAATTCAAAGCGCCGAGCAGGTGGCGCAGTCAGTGCCCGAGGCGCCTCGGCTTGCTGATGTGCAGTATCAGCATGCCGATTTCGATGCCCAGTCGGCCATGGCATTCGAGGATCCTGAGGCACTGGCACTTGCGGCCCAGTCACCCGGTGGTGCTGGAGCGCAGACGGCAGAGGCGGACTCTGAAACTTCCCCGGCCAGCCCCGTTCGCCGGGCTGAGCCCAAGGTTGGTCGGAACGATCCTTGCCCCTGCGGCTCAGGCAAGAAGTTTAAGCAGTGTCACGGAAAACTAGGCTAGCCCAAGCATCAATTCATCATCGGCTGCTCAGTCCACTCGGGCACCGGTTGATTTCACAACGGGCTCGTAGCGCTGCCGCTCTTGTGCCATAAAACGGCCGAATGTCTCTGCTGAGGTTGGCGTTGGCTCGGCCATCAGTGCAGCAAAGCGTTGGCGAACTTCCGATGAATTCAATGCAGCAGTGAAGATCTGATTCAGTCGATTCACAGTGTCGGTCGGAGTTCCCGCCGGGGCGACGATGCCCCACCAGGTGTCGATCGCAAAGCCCGGCAGGCTTTCCGCGATTGGGGGTACATCGGGCAGTACTGGACTGCGTTGTGCGCTGGTGACGGCAAGGGCCCGAAGTCGGCCTGACTTGATGTTTGCGGCAGCGGTCGCCAGATTGTCAATATTGAAATCTACCTGCCCGGAGAGCAGCCCGAGTTGGGCGGGTGCGCCACCGTTATAGGGGATATGCACCGCGAAGATGCCCGCCGATTGCTTCAACATTTCTCCGGCGAGGTGGCCTGCGCTGCCATTTCCCCCGGAGCCGTAATTGAGCTTTCCGGGATTGGCTTTCGCGTAGCGAATGAAATCGCTGATTGATTTGATACCAAGACGGTCTGCGGCGTCGGTATTCATGACGACAACATTGGGCACTCGAACCATTTGGGTGACCGGTGCGAAGTCCTTGCCCGCATCATATGGCATTTTGTTAAACAGCCAAGGATTGATGGCATGGGTCGCAGTGGCAGCGATACCCAGTGTTCGTCCATCGGGCGTTGCCTTGGCAACCATACTGACGCCGAGATTTCCTCCAGCGCCTGGCCGGTTCTCAATAATGATTGGCCCGAGTCCTTCACGGGCACGCTCCGCCAATGCCCGAACGGTGAGGTCAATCGGCCCGCCTGCCGCATAAGGAACGATGATGCGCGTCGGCTGTTGGGCCGATAGGGGTGCAGTGAGTGCGAGAAAAGAAACGATCAGCAAAACGATTCGGCCTGACATAAAGGAACCTTTCGATGTGTTGGACGTTGGACCGTCTTGCGGCCCGTCGATGGCCGTAGAATAACGGCATCACGCCGAAACCCCTAGAGCCTTTCATTAGTCCCCATGCCGGTCAACCTTCCGCTTCCCAATCCCGCAGACCTCCATCCGGTAGCTGGTGTGCAGCTGGGTGTGGCCAGTGCCGGAATCCGTAAAGGCGGCCGACGTGATGTGCTGGTCGTTGCCCTCGCCCAAGGGTCTGCGGTGGCTGGTGTGTTTACTCGAAATGCATTTTGTGCGGCGCCCGTCCAGGTCTGCCAGTCCCATCTGGCCGCAGGCCCTGAGGGCGGCGCGCGCGCTTGGGTAGTCAATACGGGATGCGCGAATGCGGGTACAGGCGAGCAGGGCCTGATGAATGCGAGAACGACAGTTGAATTTCTTGCCGCTGAATTAAAGCTTCAGCCGACGCAGATCTTGCCGTTTTCCACTGGGGTCATTCTGGAGCATCTGCCAATGGATCGCCTGCTGCCTGGCATCAAGGCCGCATGCGCAGGCCTGGGCCAGGCCGACTGGCTGGAGGCCGCGCAGGCCATCATGACCACGGACACGCAACCCAAGGCTTACTCGACGCGTCGGATGATCAATGGGAAGCAGGTCACGATTACCGGCATTTCAAAAGGCGCTGGCATGATCCGGCCCAATATGGCAACGATGCTGGGATATGTCGCGACCGATGCCGCCATCGAGCGTCAGCTTTTACAGCGGTTGGTGCAGCAGGCTGCCGATGAATCATTTAACGCGATTACGATTGACGGAGATACCTCAACGAATGATTCATTCGTTGTCGCGGCCACTGGCGCGGGTGGCCTGAGGCTGCGCTCTGAAGAAGATTCGGAATGGAACGAGTTTCGCCAGGCCTTTATCGGCGTCTGTCGGGCGCTTGCTCAGGCGATTGTGCGTGATGGCGAGGGTGCAACAAAGTTCATCACGATCCGGGTCCAGCAGGCCGCCTCTCGCGAAGAAGCCCGCCAAGTGGGTTATGCCATTGCCCACTCTCCGCTGGTCAAGACCGCATTTTTTGCGAGCGATCCCAATCTCGGCCGAATTCTGGCTGCAATCGGCTACAGCGGTGTGCTGGGACTTGATGTGAATCGGCTTCAGGTATTTCTCAACGATGTCTTGGTCGCCGAGCACGGCGGCCGGGCTGCCACGTACACTGAGTCGGACGGCCAGCGGGTGATGCAGCAGTCTGAGATTACGGTATCGGTGAAACTGAATCGCGGAGATCATGAGGCATCGGTCTACACCTGCGATCTTTCGCACGACTATGTTTCGATCAATGCAGATTATCGATCTTAGGCCTTACCGTGACCAACTCTACCTACGATTTAATCGACAAGCTGAATCAACTCTTGCCGCGAATTCCGGCCAAGCCCGATTTTGCATCCGTCAAAGCGATGCGCTGGAGTCGCCGACCGACCCTGCTGGGTCATGTATCGTATCTTGAGCCGGTGACTCAAGTTGCAGAGATCCATTTTTCTGATTTGCAGCATATTGATCGACAGCGGCAGCTGGTCGAACAAAATACACGGCAGTTCTTATCCCGTAGGCCTGCGAACAATGTCCTGATGACCGGCGCCCGCGGCACCGGAAAGTCCTCGTTGGTGCGGGCCTGCTTGACTGAATTTCATGGCCAAGGCCTGCGGGTTATTGAGGTGGAAAAACAAGACCTCATGGATTTGCCGCGACTGGTCGAGACGGTTGCCAACGCGCCGTATCGTTTCATTATCTTCTGTGATGATCTTTCGTTTGAATCCGGCGACTCGGGCTACAAGGCCCTAAAGTCGGTGCTCGATGGATCCGTCTCGGCCCAGTCTGACAATCTACTGATCTACGCCACTTCGAATCGCCGGCATCTGATGCCGGAGCACATGAGCGAAAATCTTGAGACACGCTACGAGGCCACCGGCGAGATTCATCCCGGCGAGACGGTGGAAGAAAAAATCTCCTTATCAGAGCGGTTTGGACTATGGGTATCGTTTTACAGTTTTAGTCAGCAGGATTATCTCGATATCGTGGTTCATTGGCTCAGGCATTACGGCTGCTCGGATGAGCTGATTCAGCAGGCCCGGCAGCCCGCCCTGCAGTGGGCGCTTGAGCGGGGATCGCGATCCGGCCGAGTGGCATTGCATTTCGCCCGTGATTGGGCGGGCCGGCATTGACTGAACTCGGCTGATTCCGCTTGGCACGCCCATCACCGCGCACGAATACCCCTATTTCAACCGCCGCACCCCTGCAGGTGGTGGTGGCCATGTTGCGCCGGCCGGATGGTGCCGTGCTGCTGTCGACTCGGCCCCCAGGCAAGGCCTTCGCGGGCTGGTGGGAGTTTCCAGGCGGAAAAATTGAATCGCAGGAAACACCGCAGCAGGCGCTGATTCGGGAGTGTCAGGAGGAGATTGGCATTCGGGTCTTGGAGCTCTCATCCGCATGGACGATTGGACATACCTATCCGCATGCGGCAGTTGAGTTGCATTTTCATTGGGTGAATCGCTGGATCGGAACACCACAGCCCATTGAGGGCCAGCAGCTACTGTGGGTAGCGACCGACCAGGCCTGGCCTTACCCCATCTTGCCGGCGACCGCACCACTACTGCAGCGAATTAGAAATTACAAAGGGTGAGCTCAAACGGGATTTCTTGCTCGATCCCCTTCAGGTGCATGGTGGATTCAAGCTGACGAAATCTTACTGAGACCACATATTTATTGGCACTAATTTCGGCAACGACCTCGGGTTGTTTGGGAACAGCGACGCGAATAATTTGAATTTGTCGGCCGTCCATCGAGAGCTCAAAGTAGCCGCGGGTGGCCAAGTAAGACTCTGGTCGGGTCCCTTCCCGAAGCAGCTTTAAGACAATCTCGACGCCTTCGTAGACGGGCAATAGCGAATTGACCCAGTCATTGAGCATGGACTGTCGAACCTCAAGCGGCCGATGAAGCCAGACGTGGAGTGAGGGGATATCAAATTCACAGATACCACCCGGAATACCAAATCGGCCTTTTAGGAGTTGCAGCCATTCATGCTCTGGAATGTGCTGGCCGAGACGTGTATTGGAAGAGGATAAAGCGTTGAAGATATTCTGAATTCGATTCAGCAAATCATCCAATGCCTCTTGCGAGACTCCTGGCTTGCCGGCAAATTGATTCAGTCGGGCCCGCTGACGATCGAGTTCTTGCAGCAATTCCGATTTGATATCACCACGCCCGCCGACAAGATCAAAAAGCTCAAAAACTGACCAGAGCGCAGCCTGATGGCCGAATGCGGTGGGGTACTGGTTGAATTCCTGACACCGCTTAAACAGGCTCTCAATTCGAAGCAAAGAGCGAATCCGCTCATTGCAAGGGAACTCAAAGGTCATCCAGCCCGGAGGGGCCGCCACTGCGGGCAGGGTGGGATCGCTCATCCCTGAATTATGAATGAATTAATTGCTCATGCAGGGCATTGACCTGCTGGGTGAGATGTTCAACGCTGCCATCGTTATTCAGTAGGTAGGTGGCGTTGGCCCGCCGCTCTTCGCGGCTCGCCTGCACCGCCATGATGGCCAGCACATCCTCCCGGCGCAGCCCACTGCGTTGCATCACCCGTTGAATTTGCGTCTCTTTGGCACAGTCCACCACAATGACCCCGTTGTTGTCGACTTCTGTTGGGCCGGGGCCAGTCGGGCTGCGGCGGGTTTCGATCCATAACGGAACCATATAAATGGCGTAGGGGTCAGCGGCTAAGGCCAGGGCGGCCTGCGCATCGCGCCGGATCATGGGATGCAGGATTGCCTCGAGTTGCCGCCGTGCTGCTGGATCGGAAAAGATTTTGGTCCTTGCCCGGTCACGATCCAGGCCACCATCTTGCGCAATGTAGTCCTGGCCCAACGCAGATCGGATGGCGGCGATGGCATCGCCCCCCGGGGCGGTGAGCTGCCGAGACAAGGCATCGGCATCGACCACTGTGATTCCCTTGGAGGCGAATTGCTCAGCTGCGAGACTCTTGCCCGAGCCGATCCCACCAGTGAGTATGAAGATGCGCCTAGCCAAGATGAATCCAAGTGATGATGCCGCCGAGTGCCAGCGCGGGACCAAAGGCGATGCGTTGCTCGAGAAATGCGCTGGTTCTTGGATCAGAAACACCGGCGTCCTGTTTCAGCCGGTGCTGCCACAAACGCTGCAATCCAGCGGCTGCCAGCCCGGCAAGACTGGCCGCCAGCCAAACCAGCGGAATTGACTGCCAGCCGAGCCAGGCGCCGAGGCCCGCGCTCATCGCGAAGTCTCCTCGGCCCATGGCCTGAACACCTTTTGATTTCCGGAAACCTGCCGTGATGAGCCAGAGCAGCAGGTAGCCTACTGCACAGCCTACGATTCCATCGGCCAGTGTGACTGCCTGAGGCGGAAAGTCCATTCCATGGGCGATTAAACCGGTCGCCGCCAGCAGCCCGGTGAGCGGATCGGGCAGCAGACGGCATTGCGCATCCACCTTTGTCAGCAGCACCAGCAGCGTTGCCAGCAATCCGATGAGCCCGGCCGCCGTTATGCTCGCTGCCAGATCATGACCCTGCAGCTGTGGGATTACGGCGATGAATAAGATCAATGCCACTGCAGCTACGAGCAGCCACCAGGGCATCGAGATCCGTCGCAGCTGCTCTGCTGTCTCACCATTCACCCATCGGGCAACGCTTCGATTGCCCAGCCGAGAAAGTGGCTCAAGTGCCATCAGGGCGACTGCTGTGCAAAACATTGCAGCTGCAATTGAAGACAAATCCCCGGCGCCGATCTGAAGTGGCATGCGGCGTTTTATGAACTGGCGGTGATACTCGGACGACTGAGTCGAACGCGACGAATCAATCGGCCCTGAGTCTGCAAAATCTCCATCGGCACCTCTGCAATTTTTACAGAGACATGTGCATCGGGAAGATCTTCGAGTGTTTCGAGTAGTAATCCATTTAGAGTACGGGCGCCATCGACGGGCAGCTGCAGACCAAGCCGGCGATTTAATTCACGAACGGGCGCAGTTCCATCCACAATAATGCTGCCATCCTCTTCCCAGTGCATGCCAGACGACTGATCGCCCGGCGCTTGCGTCGTAAATTCACCAACAAGCTCCTCGATAATGTCTTCTAAGGTGACCAGACCATCAATCTCACCGTATTCGTCGACCACAAGACCAATGCGCTGCTTGTTTTCTTGGAAATATTGCAGCTGGGTAAAGAGCGGGGTACCACTGGGTACAAAATAGGGCTCGGTCAAAGCGTCTCGAAGTGACGCATGGTCAAACTCATTGCGGGAGAGCAGGGCCATCGCCTTGCGCACATGCAAGATGCCAACAATATTGTGCAGGTCCCCCTCAAAGACCGGCAGCTTGTTATGAAAACAGGTAGTGAGCTGATCGATCAAGGCAGTCCGCTCTGACTCGAGGTCGAGGGCTTCAATACGGCCCCGGGGCACCATGACATCGTTGACGGTGAGATCTTCGATGTCAAAGAGATTGAGCATGATGCTGCGATGCTTGGCGGGAATGAGTCGTGTTGATTCAAGAATTGCTGTGCGCAATTCCTGGGGCGACATTGCCTGCTGTTGTGGTGATTCGGTGAGTTTCCGCAGTCCGATGATTCGAATCAGGCCAGAGACCATGCCGTTGACAATCACGACCAGCGGATAGCCGTATCGCACCAGAGGCGCAAGGACCAGACTCGTTGCCATCGCGATGGGCTCCGGCCGGCTTGCACCCAATATTTTTGGTGTGATCTCCGCGAAGATGATGATCGCAAGGGCCACCAGTCCTGTGGCAATGGCCAGCACACTGTCGTTATTGCCGAAGGACTGAATGGCCAGGGCCGTCACCAGGGCAGTGAGCGCGGCATTGACCAGGTTATTGCCCAGCAGAATTGTCGCCAGCAGTCGATCTGTCTGGTTGAGCAATGCCAGCACGCGCCGCGCCCCACCCTTGCCCTGCTGTGCCAGGTGGCGTAGCCGGTAGCGGTTGACGGCCATCATGCTGGTTTCTGAGATCGAGAAAAAGCCCGAGATCATGAGCAGCACCAAGATCGCGGTCAGGTGGGTCCAGAAAGGCAGTTCGTTCAAAACGACCGATGGCGGTTGGCTTGTTGGGCCTGGGCCGAAGATGGCAACGCTGTAAGACTATCGGAGAACAACGGCCATGTGTTTGGTCGGGGTGAGAGGATTCGAACCTCCGACTCCTGCGTCCCGAACGCAGTACTCTACCAGGCTGAGCTACACCCCGAAGCGAAGGCCGAAGTCTAGCAGGGAACCGATTTTCGGCTGAAATTCCTGGTCTTACGCGCGACGTTGCGCGAGCTGATCCAGCAGTTGGAGCAAGGCCGTTTTGTAGTCCGAGGGGGCCAGCCCTGACAGCGCTCCACGGGCAAGCTCGCATTCCCGCTGGGCTGAATCCAGCGTGGCCGTAAGAGCGCCGGTGCGCTGAATTGCCCGGACGACCCGCTCAAAATCTGCCTGATCCGGCATCTCAATGGCAGCGCGAACCATCTGTTTTTCCTGCTCGGTGCCTCTGGCCATGACCGTAATCAACGGCAGGGTGGGTTTGCCCTCGCGCAAGTCATCGCCAACACACTTGCCAATCTCCTGCTCGTTGCCGTCGTAATCCAGAGCATCGTCGATGAGCTGAAATGCGGTTCCAAGGTGCCGACCAAAGGCGGCACAGCCCTCGATCAGTATTGGATCTGCGCTGGCAAGAACCGCCGGCACCTTTGCTGCCGCCTCGAAAAGCTTGGCGGTCTTGTAGCGGATGACGGTGAGATAGCGCTCTTCAGTCACGTCGGGATCGTGGCAATTCATCAACTGCAGGACTTCGCCTTCGGAAATCACATTGGTGCTCTCCGCCATGACGCTCATCACCTCAGCGGAGCCGACTTCGACCATCATTTGGAAGGCTCTGGAATACAGGAAGTCGCCCACCAGGACGCTGGCGGCGTTCCCAAAGAGCACGTTCGCGGTGGTCTGGCCGCGACGGAGCTCGGATTCATCGACCACGTCGTCATGGAGCAGGGTTGCGGTATGAATGAATTCCACAACAGCGGCCATGAGCCGGGAGCGATCTGGTGTCAGCAATGCTTGGCCAGACCCTGAAGCATGTAAGTGTGCACTCATTGCCCCGGAAAGCATTAATAATAGGGATGGTCGGACCCGTTTTCCACCACTTTGGATGATGTATTCGGCCACTTGGCCAATGAGGGGGACCTCGGATGCCAGGCGATCCCGAATCAGCCGATCTACGGCCGCCATCTCGGCGCTGACGATGGCCTGGGGCCCTGTGGGGGCGGACACAGTGGGAGCAGAAATGGGGTCGATGACGGCGTTCACTGCGGCATTATGACACCCCGAATTTCGGGGATTTTGCGGCGGGTCTGCGCCGCTCGGCGCAAAAATCATTTGACGAAACAGTCACTTAGGGATAAATTGGCGGGTTTCCGAAATTCAAAGCAAGAAGGCCAGCCATGTACGCCGTAATCAAGACCGGGGGTAAACAATATCGCGTCACCGCCGGCATGACTCTCAAAGTGGAATCCCTCGTCGCTGATGTGGGCAGCAAGGTGGTTTTGGATCAGGTGCTTGCCGTGGGCGAGGGAGAAGCAGTGGTGGTCGGCTCGCCCCGGGTGCAGGGTGCAACGGTTCAGGCCACGGTGGTCTCGCATGGCCGGCACGACAAGGTGCGGATCTTCAAGCACCGTCGTCGCAAGCACTTCGCGAAGAGCCAAGGTCATCGGCAGAACTACACTGAATTGAATATTGTTGAGATCAAGAAGTAATTTGGGCGGCTCACTCCCCAATGGGGGAGTGGCGCCTCTGAGTGAGGATTAAAAATGGCACAGAAAAAAGGCGGCGGCAGTACGCGAAATGGGCGGGACTCCGAGGCCAAACGGCTCGGCGTAAAGGTGTTTGGAGGTGAGCAGATCGCCGCGGGCAGCATCATCGTGCGCCAGCGGGGCACACAGTTTCATGCGGGCGAAAATGTCGGCATGGGCAAGGATCACACCCTGTTCGCACTGACCCCCGGCCGGGTGAGGTTCGCAGTTCGCGGCCCACTGAATCGCTCTACCGTCAGCGTCGTGGCGGAATAGGTTTCTCAATTCTGTAGATCGGAGAGCCCCGCCCTGATGCGGGGCTTTTTATTTCTGAGTCGCCAATGAAATTCATTGATGAAGCCACCATCGAGGTCCATGCCGGTAACGGCGGCAATGGCATCGTTGCGTTTCGTCGCGAGAAGTTCATACCAAAAGGCGGCCCGAGCGGGGGAGATGGTGGACGCGGAGGCTCGGTCATCGCGGTGGCAGATCGCAACATCAATACCTTGATCGACTATCGCTATGCCCGAGTCCATCGGGCGCGCGGTGGGGAGCACGGCCAGGGTTCGGATCGATATGGTGCGGCTGCTGAAGACATCGTCTTACGAATGCCGGTGGGCACGGTGATCACAGATGCCGAGAGTGGCGATGTGATCGCAGATTTGGCCCTCGATGGCGAGCAGGTGATTCTGGCCAAAGGAGGGCGCGGCGGATTGGGAAATCTGCATTTCAAATCGAGTACGAATCGGGCCCCCCGGCAGGCCACCAAAGGCACCGAGGGAGAGCATCGACGTCTTCGTCTCGAGCTCAAAGTGCTTGCAGATGTGGGCCTGCTCGGCCTGCCAAACGCAGGCAAGTCAACTCTTATTGCCGCCTGCTCGAATGCTCGCCCCAAGATCGCCGACTATCCCTTCACGACACTGCATCCTCATCTCGGCGTGGTCCGAACCGGACCTGCACGGAGCTTTGTCATGGCAGATATTCCTGGCCTCATCGAGGGTGCCGCTGAGGGCGCAGGCCTTGGCCATCAGTTCCTTCGGCACTTGCAGCGAACACGGCTGCTGCTGCACATTGTCGATGTTTGTCCGCCAGGAAGTCGAATTGAGTCGGAGGCAGATCGGCGTGAATTGGTCGATCGTCTTGCCGCTGAGATTCGCGGCCTTGTCGCGGAGTTAAAGCATTACGATGCTCAGCTTGGCCGAAAGCCACGTTGGATCGTTTTAAATAAATGTGATGTGGTGGGCGATACGCTTGGCCATGACATCCTTGCGGCATTGAAAAAGAAGTTGCGCTCCCAGGCGCAGGCGTATTGCGTCAGTGGTGTCAGCCGAGTGGGCTGTGAGGCGATGATGCAAGACATACAACACTGGCTGGATGCCCAGCGTATTGCTGAGATTGGTTCGGTGAGCCCCGATGTGCGTTTTACTTCTCCCGAGGAAGGCGCCAGTGTCGGATAAAGCCGCCCTCCAACGGCAGGTGGTGCGGCGTGCTCAGCGTTGGGTCGTCAAGGTCGGCTCGAGCCTGGTCACCAATGAGGGCCGCGGCATTGATCCCGAGGCGATTGCGGTCTGGGCTGCGCAAATCGCCGCACTGCGGGGCCAGGGCCGCGAGGTGGTGCTGGTCTCTAGTGGCGCGATTGCAGAGGGTATGAAGCGGCTCGGATGGCTGTCGCGTCCGCATGAGATTCATGAGCTGCAGGCTGCTGCTGCCGTTGGTCAAATGGGCCTGGCCCAGGCCTACGAGTCAGGCTTTTCGCGTTGGAATCTGAAAACTGCGCAGATTCTCCTGACGCACGAGGACATTGCCGACCGTCGTCGTTACCTGAATGCGCGCTCGACCATCTCCACACTACTGGGCTATGGAGTCATTCCCATCATCAATGAAAACGACACTGTGGTGACTGATGAGATCAAGCTTGGCGACAATGACACGCTGGCGGCGATGGTGACCAATCTGATCGAGGCGGAGGTTCTGGTCATCTTGACGGATCAGGCAGGCCTTTTTACTGCTGATCCGCGCAACGATCCCACTGCCACATTGATTGCGTGGGGTAAGGCGGCCGACTCAACCTATGAGGCGATGGCGGGCGGTGCGGGCTCGGACATCGGTAAGGGCGGTATGGCCACCAAGGTGAGGGCAGCGCAGCGGGCAGCACGCAGCGGCGCTGCCACCGTGATCGCGAGCGGACGAGAGCACGAGATCTTGTCTCGGCTTGCCGCTGGCGAGTCCCTGGGCACCTGCCTGGTGGCGGAGCTTGCACCGATTGCGGCCCGCAAGCAGTGGCTTGCCGACCAGCTGCAGACCCGAGGTGTAATCACGTTGGATGACGGCGCCGTTCGTGTGCTGCTTGAGCAGGGCAAAAGTCTACTGCCGATCGGTGTAACGCAGGTCAAAGGGGAGTTTGAGCGTGGCGACCTGGTCAGCTGCCATTCGCCGCAGGGCCATGAAATTGCCCGGGGCCTCGTGAACTATGGTGCCAGCGATGCCCGACGCATCGTGCGCCGGCCCTCAAGTGAGATTGAATCGATTCTCGGCTTTGTGGAAGAGCCTGAGCTCATCCACCGCGATAATCTTATTGTGCTCGGCCGAGGCTAGTGGCTTCAGATGACTCAGGCCGAAGCTGCAGTTCTTCCTGCGAAAAGATCAGGCCCGAGAGTTCGGCAAGCGCGGAACGATAGACATCGCGTTTGAATTCAATCACTGATTCCAACGGAATCCAGTAATCGTGCCAACGCCAGGCGTCGAATTCCGGTTTTTCTAGGTTGTTGCGCAGGCTGACATCGCAGTCCCGGCCCAACATCTTGAGCAAAAACCAAATCTGTTTCTGGCCTCGATAGTGGCCACGCCATTCACGACGTACCCAGCGCTCGGGCACATCGTAGTGCAGCCAATCTCGGGTCCGGCCGATGATTTCGACGTGATGGGGCTTGAGCCCGGTCTCTTCTTCGAGTTCACGGAACATCGCCTGCTCGGGCGCCTCGCCAGATTTGATGCCGCCTTGGGGAAACTGCCAAGCGTGTTCGCGGACCCGTTTGCCCCAGAAGACCTGGCGCTGGCCGTTGATCAGGATGATGCCCACATTCGGACGGTATCCGTTTTCGTCAAGCATGATGGCGTGATGGTGTGGCGGCGGGCACAAAAGAATTGGTCATAAAATGCTATCGATTATAAGAGGGCCATCATGAGAATTTCCCATTTTCACTTCCAGACCTTAAAGGAAGATCCAGCCGATGCTGAGGTGGTCAGTCATCGCCTGATGCTGCGGGCGGCCATGATTCGTCGGCTGGGTGCGGGCATTTACAACTACATGCCGTTGGGCCTGCGGGTAATCCGCAAGGTGGAGCGCATTATTCGCGAGGAGATGGACCGGTCGGGTGCCATTGAGCTCTTGATGCCCTTGGTGCAGCCGGCTGAGCTCTGGATGGAGACAGGCCGCTGGGAGAAGATGGGGCCGGAGTTGCTTCGTGTGAAGGATCGGCACGGGCGAGATTTTGCGATTCAGCCAACTTCAGAGGAGGTGATCACGGACATTGCCCGTCAGGAGTTGAAAAGCTGGCGGCAGCTGCCCAAGAATTTTTATCACATACAGACCAAATTCCGTGATGAGCGGCGGCCGCGATTTGGCGTGATGCGGGGCCGAGAGTTCACCATGAAGGATGCTTATTCGTTCGACCGCGATGTCGCCGGCGCTGAAAAAAGCTACGACAACATGTTTGAATGCTACTGCCGGATTTTTGATCGGCTTGGCCTGCGGTATCGCTCGGTGGCCGCCGATACCGGCGCGATCGGAGGATCGCGCTCCCACGAGTTTCAGGTGATCGCCGACACGGGAGAAGACGCAATCGTCTATTGCCCCCAATCCGATTACGCTGCCAATATGGAGCTTGCTGAGGCGGTCGCGTTGCTGTCGGATCGCAAGCTGGCCGCGCAGCCAATGACATTAACGCCCACGCCTGGCAAATCCACCTGTGCTGACGTAGCCGCGTTTCTTGGCCTGCCGATACAGCAGACGGTGAAATCCATTGTGTTGGCCACTGATGCGCGTGATGAAAAGGGCGCCGTGGCGGCGACGAAAATCTGGCTTTTGCTGCTGCGGGGTGATCATGATCTCAACGAAGTGAAGGCGGGTAAGCTCGAGGGCCTGGATCAGGGGTTTCGTTTTGCGACGGTCCAGGAGATTGAGTCCTGCTTTGGCTGCAAGCCAGGCTACCTCGGCCCGGTTGCGCCCGTCCGGCCCATCACGGTGATTGCAGACCGCACCGTCGCGCGGATGAGCGACTTCGTGACGGGGGCGAACCAGTGGGACCACCACCTCTGTGGTGTCAATTGGGGCCGCGATCTGCCAGAGCCCGATCAGGTGGCCGATATCCGCAACGTTGTGGAGGGGGATCCCTCTCCCGACGGCAGAGGCAGCCTCTCCATTCAGCGTGGCATCGAGGTTGGCCACGTGTTTTATTTGGGCACGAAATATTCAGAGGCAATGAAGGCCAGCTATCTCGATGAGACCGGCAAGCCCGCACTCATGGAGATGGGATGCTATGGCATTGGCGTGACCCGAATCGTCGGGGCTGCCATTGAGCAGAATCATGATCAGCGCGGCATCATCTGGCCGGCTGCGATCGCGCCCTTTGAGGTCGTCATCTGTCCAGTGGGCGCAGCCAAGTCCGATCTGGTCAAGGCCGAGGCCGAGGCCATCTATCAGGAGTTGCTTGCAGCCGGAAGCGATGTCGCAATTGATGATCGCGATGAGCGTCCTGGAGCGATGTTTGCGGACTGGGAGCTGATTGGTGTGCCGGTCCGGGTAACGGTTGGCGAGCGGTCGCTCAAAGAAGGCAAACTGGAGTTGCTTCAGCGCGCCGGTATGGCGGCATCGACGTGTGAGCGCAGTAGTGTGGTTTCAGCAGTCCGCGGCCTGCTATCCGCGAATTAAAAAAAGGAGACGACATCATGAACGCCCCTGAGCAGCTTTATGTCTTGCGTGAGGATCAGGATGCGCTCGCCACCATCACCATGAATCGTGGCGAGCGGTTTAATCCACTATCCTCCGAAATGATCTTGGCGTTGTGCCAAACATTGGATGCGATCGCCCAAGACAAATCGGTTCGGGTGGTGGTGCTTCAGGGAAATGGCCGAGGATTCTGTGCCGGCCATGACCTCAAAGAGATGCAAAACCATGCCCAGGACTCCGCATGGATTGCTGAGCTGTTTCGCTCGTGCAGTGAATTGATGATGCGCATCACTCAAATGCCGCAGCCCGTGATCGCCAAGGTCCACGGCATTGCAACCGCGGCGGGCTGTCAGCTGACCTCAATGTGCGATCTCGCGGTCGCCAGCGCTGACAGCCGGTTCGCCCTGCCCGGGGTCAATATCGGCCTCTTCTGCTCAACGCCAGCTGTGGGAGTGGCACGTAATATCGGCCGTAAGCGGGCGATGGAGATGCTGCTTACGGGCGAGATGATTGATGCAACGACCGCGCTGCAATGGGGCCTGGTGAATCGGGTAGTGCCCGCAGCGCAGCTCGATGCAGAGGTCCAGCGGCTTGCGGAGCTGATCAAGGCCAAGAGTGCAGCTGCTGTCGCGATGGGTAAAACGACCTTCTATAAGCAAATCGAGATGGGGCTTGCCGGCGCCTACTCGGTCACGGGTGAGGCCATGACCTGCAATATGGGCCTTGCGGATACTGCGGAGGGCATTGACGCGTTTCTTACAAAGCGCGCGCCGCGCTGGAAAAACGCTTAAAAAGCGTATCCAAAAACAAACAAGCCCGGGATTTCCGGGCTTTGGATGATGCTGAATCAGGGCCGCGACCCCCGAACTGCCACCACCGATTACTTCACAGCGGCCAGTGTTTTCTCTGCTTTATCGACCAGTGGTGCTCCAATCTGGGCCTTCCACTTGTTGTAGACCGCACGGGTTGCCTTAATGAACTCCTCTCGATCGGCCGCACTAGGAGTGGATACGGTTACGCCAAGGCCCTCGATGGTTTTCAATAGCGGCTTGCCAGGCTCCACGAGTCCGGTTCTCGCGATTGTAATCTCTTGTTTTCCCGCATCGATTGCCGCCTTACGCACGATTTCCCGATCTTCAGCGGTCCAGCTATTCCAGACCTCTTTATTTACGACGAAGATCAGCGGATCCACCATGTAGCCCCACATGGTCAAATGCTTCTGGGCCACGGTGTGAAGCTTCGCAGCAGTAAAAATAGTCAGTGGATTTTCCTGGCCGTCGACGGCACCTGAGGACAGCGCAGGCTGGGTATCGGCCCAGCTCATCTGAACGGGATTAGCCCCCAGGGCTGTGAACATGTCGATAAATAGCGGCGATCCGACCACTCGGATTTTCATACCCTTTAGGTCAGCGGGTGTCTTGATCTCACGCTTGGAGTTTGAGAGCTCCCGAAAACCGTTCTCGCCCCAGGCCAGTGGCACCACACCTGCCTTATCAAGAATAGCGAAGATATCTCTGCCGACATCTCCGCCGGTGATCGCATCAATCGATTTGAAATCCTTAATCAGAAATGGCAATGAGAAGAGATTGAGCTCTTTCACCTGAGGCGACCAGTTGATGGAGGATCCAATCGCCATATCGATTACTCCCTGGCGAATCGCGGTGAACTCGCGGGTCTGATCACCGCCGACCAGTGAGGTGCCGGGGTACATCTTGATGTTGATGCGGCCCTTCGTGCGCTCGCGCACGAGGTCTGCCCATATGTCGCCGCCCTTGCCCCAGGGAAAGGCGTTCCCCAGCACGGTGGACAGCTTATATTCGGCCTTATAGCCTGGCGGCAGGGCCTGTTGCTGGGCCTGGACTGCCCCTGCGCTCAGCGCGATGCCGAGTCCGCAGAGGGTCAGGGCGAAGGCCCGTAATCGAGTAATGAGTGTCATGTGAGCAGCTCCTTGTTGAGATGATGAAGATGGTTTTAGTAGCCTAGGGCCTTGGGTAGCCAGAGGGCAAGCCCTGGGAAGATGACAACGGCAGTCACCGCGATCAGCGCGGCAAGCACAAACCACCAGACCCACTTGAAGGCCTGATCTATCGGAACTTTTGCCATTTTGCACGACACCATCAGGTTGACGGCCATTGGCGGTGTGAACTGTCCGACTGCCACCATCATGGTCATAAGAATACCAAACCATACCGGGTCCCATTGAAAGGCGCGCATAAACGGCGTCAGCAGTGGCACAAAAATCAGAAAGATTGAAATTCCATCAAGAAACATTCCGACAATTAGCAGCAAAATAACAATGTATGCGATTGCCGCGCTGCTGCTGATGCCGCTGCTCAGAATTGCCTTAGCAAGGGGGTCAATGATCGAGAGTGTCGACAATGCATAGGCAAAAATTGATGCGAGTCCGATCACCATCAGGATGACTGCAGACAGTTCTGCGGCCTCACGAAAGATCGGCAGTAGATCTCGTAGGCCGATGGTCTTGTGAATGGCCATTCCGATGAGCAGTCCATAGCCCACCGCGACCGCTGCGGCTTCGGTGGGGGTAAACCAGCCCAGCCGCATTCCGCCGAGTATCAATATGGGTGCAGTAAGACCCCAGAGGGCCTCGCGTAGACTGATGAGCAGGGCGGGTCTGGCCTGCGCGGCCTCTTGTGCGCCGAGTCCATGGCGCCGCGATAGCCACACAGCCGGGATCATCAGTGCAAGTCCGATGAGTACACCCGGCAGCATGCCTGCCGCGAACAGGGCGGGTACCGAAGCCCCCGGCGTCAGCACGCTGTAGATGATGAGGGCAATAGATGGTGGAATGAGAATGTCGGTTGAGGCTGCCGCGCCGATGACAGACGCAGAAAACGAGGCCGGGTATCCCGCGCGGGCCATTGCCGCGATCATGACGCCGCCAACGGCCGCCGCGTTCGCTGGACCTGATCCCGAGATGCCACCCAGAAACATCGCCACGGCGATAGCAACCACCGGCAGCATTCCGGGGCCGCGCCCTACTATGGCAATGGCGAGATTGATTAGGCGCTGAGCCACGCCCGAACGGTCAAAGATCGACCCTACCAAGACAAACATGGGTAGAGCGAGTAATGGGTATTTTGTCAGCGTAGCGTAGAAATTTTGGGGCACTGCCAGGAGCCCAAAATTTGCGGTGTCAAGATTTGCCATGGCGATAGCAGCGGTTGCGCCGAGCCCTAGTGCGATCCCGATGGGCACTCCTGCCAGCATCAGTGTGATGAACAGGATAAAAAGTAGGGCCGCGATCATACGGCATCCTTTTCAGTGGTCTGATCATTTGGGCGCTGGATCTGCTGAAAGCGTTGCAGTGATCGTGTGCAGAGAATTGCGCAGAAAATTGGCAGCCAGATCGAGTACCACCATTTGGGCAGGCCGATTGCAGGTGACGTGTCTCCGAACCTGAACTCGTCCCAGGCCATCATTGCAGACAACAGGCCGAGACCAAAGAAAAATAACGCATTGGCGAGAGCCGAGAATTTTTCAAAATAAACCTTTCGGCCTGGGTCTGCGGCTTCAGAAAAAAATTCAATTCGGATATGACTGTCTCGCGTGATTGCAGATGCGCTACCCGCTAGGCACATCACGAGCATCAGAAAGCTTGAGAGCTCTTCTGTCCATGCGAATGACTGGTCTGTGAAGTAGCGGACAAAAACATTGACCAGAGTGATCACCAGCAGCGCGCCCAGAAGCCATGCGCCGATGACCTCTTCTGCCCGGCGGTGCCAGGCCACCGGTTTAGCGTTTCCCAAACCCGCCCATTCCCGGAATTCCGCCCATGCCTTTCATGGCACCAACGGCCCGCATCATCTTTGCGAGACCGCCTTTTTGCATCTTCTTCATCATTTCTTGCATCTGTTCAAACTGATTCAACAGGCGGTTGACTTCCTGCACTGAGACGCCCGCACCCGCCGCAATCCGCCGCTTGCGGCTTGCCTTTAAGAGGTCGGGATGCTGTCGCTCTTTGGGTGTCATGGAGTTGATGATGCCCTCCATGCGCGGTATGGATTTTTCGGCTGCGGATAGATCAGTGCCTTTCGCGGCTTGTTGCATCTGGGCCGGCAGCTTATCGACCAACGAGGATAGGCCGCCCATATTGCGCATCTGTCCGATTTGCATTTTGAAATCATTCAGGTCAAAGCGGCCGCCTGTCTTGAATTTCTCGGCCATTTTCTCGGCCGCTTTCAGGTCCACCGTCTTTTGGGCCTGCTCGACAATGGCCAGAATATCGCCCATCCCCAGCACGCGATTGGCCATCCGTTCGGCATCAAAGGCCTCCAGGCCATCAATCTTTTCTGAGGTGCCGACAAATTTGATTGGGCAGCCGGTCACGGCCCGCACCGATAACACGGCGCCGCCCCGTGAATCGCCATCCATCTTGGTGAGAACGACACCCGTCAGGGGAAGGGCCGCTTTAAATGCAGCCGCAGTCCGCACCGCATCCTGGCCCTGCATCGCATCGACCGTAAAGAGCGTCTCAATCGGCTTGACAGCGCTGTGAAGCTGCGCGATCTCGCGCATCATTTCTTCATCAATGGCAAGCCGACCCGCGGTATCGATGAGCACAACATCGTGGAGATGCCGCCGGGCATGATCCAGGGCCTGCTGTGCGATCGCTACGGGGCTCGCACCTTCTGGCGTTGGAAAAAAATCAACACCCGCCTGTGCGCTGACCAGCCGCAGCTGATCAATGGCAGCCGGCCGATAGACATCACACGAGACGGTCAGAACCCGTTTTTTCCGCGATTCAGCCAGCCACTTGGCGAGCTTACCGACAGTCGTGGTTTTGCCGGCGCCTTGCAGTCCAGCCATTAGCACTGCCGCAGGCGGCGCCACGGCGAGATTGAGCTGCATTCGGCCCATGGCGGATGCGTCCTCGCCAGCCATGAGACGAATCAGCTCTTGATGCACCACGCCCACCATGGCCTGGCCGGGACTCAGGCTGGCCTGGACCTCTTGGCCCATTGCCTTTTCTTTGACCTTGGCAATGAAATCTTTGACGACATGCAGGGCCACATCCGCATCAAGCAGGGCAAGCCGGACCTCACGCAGCATGTCCTGCGTGTTGGAGTCGGTCAGCCGAGCCTCGCCCTTGATGGTTTTGACGACTCGTGCGAGCCGTTCGGTCAGATTCTCAAGCATGCTGCGCTACACTGCCTTTGTTATGGATGCTTCATTCTACGGCGCCGTATCGTTGGTGGCGGCCGCAGGCTATGCGGGCTTAGCCTGGGCCCACCGCGCCGGCACTGCGGCTGCGACCATGCCGCTGGCCTCGCGCTCGGGGCAGGCCCTGCTGCTTGCTGTCATCGCCATTCACGGGCTGTCCTTGTTACCGAACTGGTTTTCACGCGAAGGCCTGTATTTCGGCTTTGCGACCTCGATCTCGTGGACCCTCTGGCTTGCGGTGCTGCTGCTGTGGATTGAATCCTGGTTTCAGCGGCTGCCGCCGATTACGCAAGGTGTTTTTGTCGTCGCCGCGATCGCCGCTGCGTTGCCGCTGATTTTTCCCGGCCGGCCACTGACCACCGCGTTGGATATCAGCTTTCGTCTGCACATGCTGCTTGCGATGCTGGCCTACAGCACCTTTACGCTGGCGGCAGCCAGCGCCCTGCTGATGTTGTCGATGGAGAAAGCGCTGCACCGCACCCGGCGCGTCAGCATCGACTCAGGAGGCTGGTGGCAGGGCCTGCCACCACTGATTGGTCTGGATCAGATGTTGGTGCATATGGTGGCGGCAGGATTCGTTTTGGTGACCCTGACGCTGGGCTCCGGCATGGTGGTGGGTGCTGAGCTGGGGCGTGGGTTGCTTCGGTTTGACCATAAAACCGTGTTTACCTTGGCCTCATGGGCCCTCTCGCTGATATTGTTGGTGGGCCATCAATGGTGGGGCTGGCGAGGCCGAGTCGCTGCGCGCTGGACGCTTGCCGGATTTGCCACTTTGTTGATGGCTTATGTCGGCACCCGTTTTGTTTTAGAAGTCGTATTGGATCGTTAAGATGTTGCTACGCGTCGTCATTATTTCTCTGGCAGTCATTGCAGGCTTGTGGCTGTTAAAGCGTGCATTTTCGAAGCGCAGCAGCGCGAAAGACGCGCAGTCTTCTGCGGACACGGTGGCCCAATCGAAACTCATTCAGTGTGCCCACTGCAGTGCCCGGCTTCCCGCCACAGATGCGGTCTGGAGGGATGGGCAGGCCTACTGCAGCATGACCCATCGGCATCTTGGACCGAAGGGCTAATGGGTGCCCTTCGGTTTGATGCCCAGGGCTGGCTGACTTCGGGCGCGCGCCGATCACCCTCACCGCATTGCGACGAGCGGCCAAAAGATGCCGAAATCACGCTCGCTGTGATTCATAACATCAGCCTGCCCGCGGGCTGCTATGAGGGCGGCGCCGTTGAGGAATTGTTTCTCGGTCGGTTAGATTGCAATCGGCACCCTCATTTCTCAGGGCTCGCAGGCCTACGAGTGTCAGCCCATTTTTTCGTTCGGCGCACAGGCGAGGTCATTCAGTTTGTTGGCCTTCAGGATCGGGCCTGGCATGCGGGCGCCTCGGAATTTCTCGGCCGCCCCGCCTGTAATGATTTTTCAATTGGGCTTGAACTCGAGGGTGTGGATGATGCGCCGTACCCTGACATTCAGATGCAGGCGGCAGCCGATGTGCTTGCGGGCGCAAGCACCGCGTTGCCGAATTTGAAGTGGATTGCCGGGCACTCTGACATCGCGCCGGGGCGCAAGACGGATCCTGGACCCACCTTTTCATGGCCTGAGATGTTCAGGCTGTTAGATGGGCGTGGGTGTTTACTTACACGGCCGTATCCCTGATTTTTCGGGCCTCGCCAATTGGTTTCGCTGTAAAACCCGCGCCAAATCGGCATGTGCATTTTCTTTTAGGGCTGGGCCTGGCTGGCTGGGCCGTGTGCACCGCACACGCGGGTTTGCCCTGAGCAAGCCCCTTGCTCCATGATCCCCGGGACTACTAGAATTAGGTCCTCCAGCCAAAAAAAGTACTACATCTAGTGTTTCTAGGGGGAGCGACATCCTCCACAACCAACCCTCATTTGTCCGTCTTTTCAAGCGTTTACAACATTTTTTTTAAAGAATTTTCTGGGAGAGTTTCATGATGCAGTGGGGCGCAGAATCACAATCACAAAACGCCACAGTTACCGCGGGCCTGGCGCCGTCCAGCCCCTCCGCTTCAGCGCCTTCCGCGCTGTCGCCACAGGCCGTTGCAGCCGACATTAAAGTCATCCGCCGCAATGGGGCGGTGGTGGGCTTCGAGCCCAGCAAGATTCAGATTGCCATGACCAAGGCTTTTCTGGCCGTGGGGGGTAATCAGGGGGCTGCATCCGCCCGAGTCCGAGAGATCACCGAGGCCCTGACTCAGTCGGTGGTGATGGCCTTGATGCGCCGGCTGCCCGCTGGCGGCACCATGCACATCGAAGATATTCAAGATCAGGTTGAGCTCGCTCTGATGCGCTCCGGCGAGCACGAAGTCGCCCGGGCCTATGTGCTGTATCGCGAGCGTCGCTCACAAGAGCGGGCCGCCAAGCAGCCCACAACTGCCCCGATTCAATCTTCACTGCAGATGCTGGTCGATGGAAACGCTCAGCCTCTGAGCGAGTCCTGGCTACGCGACATCATCTCCGCCGCTTGCACTGATCTCGGTGAGGCCGTCAGTGTCGAGGCCGTGATGCAAGACACCGTCAAAAATCTCTACGACGGTGTGCCGCTTGAAGAGGTATTCAAATCCGCCATTCTGGCGGCCCGCGCACTTATCGAAAAGGATCCCGCCTATGCCAAAGTCAGTGCCCGCCTGTTGCTGCACACGATTCGCAAGGAGATGCTTCAGTCGGAGGTTTCGCAGGCCGAGATGGAGCGTCGCTATCCAGACTACTTCCCGCGATTCATTAAGAAGGGCATCGAGATTGGCCTGTTAAACGAGGAGCTCTCACGGTTTGACCTGCAAAAACTGGCCCAAGCCATCGACCCTAAACGCGATCTGCAATTTGATTATCTTGGTCTGCAGACGCTGTATGACCGTTATTTCCTCATTGATCGTAATGATGCTTATTCGGGCGAGGGCCGCCGGATCGAGATGCCGCAGGCATTTTTCATGCGGGTGGCAATGGGCCTCGCAATGAACGAATTAAACCGCGAAGCGCGTGCGATCGAGTTCTACAACTTGCTGTCGAGTTTTGATTTTATGAGCTCAACGCCGACGCTCTTTAACTCCGGCACGACGCACTCACAGCTTTCGTCTTGCTATCTCTCGACCGTGGCCGATGATCTGGATGGCATTTATGAAGCGATCAAAGAAAACGCGCTGCTCGCGAAATATGCCGGTGGCCTGGGCAACGATTGGACGCCGGTGCGGGCCTTGGGCAGCTATATCAAGGGCACCAATGGCAAGAGCCAAGGCGTGGTGCCGTTTCTGAAGGTGGTCAACGACACCGCCGTGGCCGTCAATCAAGGCGGGAAACGCAAAGGCGCCGTCTGCACCTATCTCGAAAGCTGGCACTTGGATGTCGAGGAGTTTCTTGAGCTGCGCAAAAACACAGGCGATGACCGCCGCCGTACCCACGACATGAATACGGCCAACTGGATTCCCGATCTGTTTATGAAGCGGGTCATGGAAGGCAGCCAGTGGACACTGTTCTCGCCCTCCGATGTGCCCGACCTGCACGACAAGGTGGGCCGCGCATTCGAGCAGGCCTACACCAGCTATGAGGCCAAAGCCGACAGCGGCGAGATCAAACATTTCAAGCGGATTCCAGCGCTCTCGCTCTGGCGCAAGATGCTGACCATGCTGTTTGAGACGGGCCATCCCTGGATCACTTTCAAAGATCCCTGCAACATCCGAAGCCCGCAGCAGCATGTCGGGGTGGTCCACTCCTCCAATCTGTGTACCGAGATCACCCTGAACACCAACGACTCGGAGATTGCCGTCTGTAATCTCGGCTCAGTCAATCTGGTGAACCATCTCAAGTCCGCGTCCCGCGGGGGCCTGGAGCTGGATCACGAAAAGCTGCACCGGACGATCCGCACGGCCATGCGGATGTTGGACAACGTCATTGATATCAACTACTACGCCGTCGCCAAGGCCCGCAATTCCAATATCCGCCACCGGCCGGTCGGCCTGGGCATTATGGGATTTCAAGAAGCCCTGCATGCGATGCGTGTGTCCTACGCCAGTCAGGATGCGGTGGAGTTTGCCGACCGTTCGATGGAGGCGGTTTGCTATAACGCTTACTGGGCGTCGACCGAGTTGGCCGAGGAGAGGGGCGCCTACTCATCGTTTCGCGGTTCCCTGTGGGACCAGGGCATTCTGCCGCTGGACACACTGAAGATTTTGGCCGAGGAGCGCGGCGGCTATGTCGAAGTGGACATGTCATCCACCCTCGATTGGGAGGCGCTGCGTTCGAGGATCAAGGCCCACGGCATGCGCAACTCCAACTGTGTGGCCATTGCGCCGACGGCCACCATCTCCAATATCGTGGGCATCTCCGCCTCCATTGAGCCCACCTACCAGAACCTATATGTGAAATCGAACCTCTCGGGCGAATTCACCGTGGTCAACGAGTATCTGGTCCAGGATTTGAAAAAGCTTGGCCTCTGGGACGAGGTCATGGTGGCGGACCTGAAGTACTTCGATGGCAGCCTGGCCAAGATCGATCGGGTACCAGCCGAGCTGCGGAGCCTCTACGCCACCGCCTTTGAAGTCGATACGCGCTGGACCGTGGAGTGTGCGGCCCGGCGTCAGAAATGGATCGATCAGGCCCAGTCGCTGAACATCTACATGGCGGGCGCATCCGGTAAAAAGCTTGATGAGACCTACAAGCTTGCCTGGTTACGCGGACTGAAGACCACCTATTACCTGCGCACGATGGGCGCAACTTCGGCTGAGAAGTCGACCATCAGCACCGGACAGCTCAACGCGGTTCCGGTGTCAGGCGGCTTGGAAGTGGCGGCATCAGCAGCTGCAGTTCAATCCGGTGCGCAAGAGTCGACGGTTGCAGGAAGTGATGTGAAGTTCTGCGCCATCGACGACCCGGAATGCGAGGCCTGCCAATAAATCAACTGAAGCAAACCTCGTGGCAAGAATGCGACATCGACGATGTCGCATTCTTGAATTTAAAAATTTTTGAAAAAAATGATTGCAACGTGAAAAATGTTCTTGCATTATTCGCGCTGTGTACAACAACCGAATCTCACGTTGCAGTCATTGATCGAGTCAACGGGCGCACTGCCTGATCGTCAAACCCCTCAGAAAGAGGGAATGAAAGCAAAGTGAGAGTCGAAATGCTGAACTGGGAAGATAGTTCCAACACCGTTGCACAGCCCCCCCTTGCGGGATCTGCAGCACTCAACATGGCGCCGGCGGTCTCGCCGGCACAGGCCATGCCGTCTTCATCGGCGGCTGCTGGCACGTCGGCGGTTCCGCCGTTCATGTCGCAGGGCGTTCTGAATTCAGCGGCCGCATCCGATGAGATGCGCCGGGTCCGGGTGGAAGACAAGCGGGTCATCAATGCGGGCACGGATGTCAATCAGCTCGTGCCCTTCAAATACAAGTGGGCCTGGGAAAAGTATCTGGCCGGCTGTGCCAATCATTGGATGCCCCAGGAAATCAACATGTCGCGTGACATCGCGACCTGGAAAGATCCCAATGGCCTGACCGAGGATGAGCGCCGACTGATTCGGCGAAACCTCGGATTCTTTGTGACCGCGGATTCACTAGCAGCCAACAATATCGTGCTGGGCACCTATCGGCATATCACCGCCCCGGAGTGCCGCCAGTACTTGCTGCGCCAGGCCTTCGAAGAGGCCATCCATACCCATGCCTATCAGTACATCGTGGAGTCTCTTGGCCTAGATGAGGGCGAGATCTTCAACGCTTACCATGAGATTCCATCGATTCGGGACAAAGATGAATTTCTGATTCCGTTCATCGATACCCTGACCAACCCAGATTTCAAGACCGGGACCCCCCAGGCCGATCAGCAGCTCTTAAAGTCCCTGATCGTTTTTGCCTGCCTCATGGAGGGCCTGTTCTTCTATGTCGGCTTTGTCCAGATCCTGGCTCTGGGCCGGCAGAACAAGATGACCGGCGCGGCCGAGCAATATCAGTACATCCTTCGGGATGAGTCCATGCACTGCAATTTCGGCATCGATCTGATCAACACCATCAAGCTGGAGAACCCCCATCTGTGGACACCGGAGTTCCGCGAGGAGCTCAAGGTCCTGTTCCAGAAGGCAGTGGAGTTGGAGTACCGCTACGCCGAAGACACCATGCCGCGTGGCGTGCTGGGGCTGAACGCCTCCATGTTCAAGTCCTATCTGCGTTACATCGCAAACCGTCGTTGCCAGCAGATCGGCCTGGAGCCGCTTTTTGGCAACGAAGAGAATCCCTTCCCCTGGATGGCCGAAATGGTCGACCTGAAGAAGGAGAGAAATTTCTTTGAGACCCGTGTGATCGAGTATCAGACGGGCGGCGCATTGTCCTGGGAGTGAGCCAAAAGGTGAGCCGGGGCCTGTGCCATTCAGAATTCATTAGCGTTGGGGGATGGTCCTCTTGCGCGAATGAATGGTTCGGGCCATCCGGTGCGAATCCCCTTTTGTTCAAGCTTGAAGGAGTGTTCCATGGCTGAAGAAGCAAAGAAGAAAGCAAAGAAGAAGCCCGCTGCTAAGCGCAAGACCGCTGCAAAGAAGAAGCCCGCAGCAAAGAAAAAAGCTGCAGCGAAAAAGCCGGCTAAGAAAGCAGCGAAGAAGCGCGTTGCACGTAAGTCTGGCGCGAAAAAAGCTGCCAAGAAAGCTGGCGGTAAAAAGCGTAAGGCGGCCAAGAAAGCTGGTGGCAAAAAGCGTGCTGCGAAGAAAGCCGGTGGCAAGAAGCGTGCCGCCAAGAAAGCCGGTGGCAAGAAAAAAGCCGCTAAGAAGGCTGCCAAGAAAGCTGGCGGTAAAAAGCGTAAGGCTGGCAAGAAGCGCGCTAAGAAGGCCGCTGCTGCTCCTGCCGCTGCTGCGACGCTGTCCAGCACCTGGCCCTTCCCCACGGGCAGCCGTCCGTAAGTCTCGACATCAGAGTTATCTGATTTGTGACACTAAAAGTCCCGCCTCGGCGGGACTTTTTTTATGATCTAGGCATGAACATTCTCTGGCTGACGCTGAAAACCTTGGGCAGCCTGTTTGTCGTGGCCTGCGTCCTCAGGGCCTATCTGCAGGCGGTGCGACTGCACCCCCAAAACCCGCTTTCTCGGCTGACATTTCAAATGACTGATTGGATTGTCCGGCCCATTCGGCGATTTCTGCCGGGCTTTGGCGGGGTGGACTGGGCGAGCCTTCTGGCCGCACTGCTGCTGTCGGTGCTCCTCGTCGTCTTGTTTTATTTCATGACGTCTGCGGGAATCCTGTCAGACGGGACCCCCTCGACAAAGCCCGTCAGGCCATTTGGTTGGCTCGTTGCATTGGCAGCGCTCTGGACTTTGCAGTGGTGCCTTCAGCTCGCAGTGGTGATTCTTGTTGCGGGAGTGTTGATGTCTTGGTTTGCGCCGATTCATCCGCTGAAGCCGGTCTTCGATCTGCTCAGCGCCCCGCTGCTCGAACCTTTTCGGCGGCTGATGGGCAGGCGTCGCACTCCGATTCAGCGATCGGGCTCTGGCCCAGGATTTGACTTATCGCCGATTGCAGCCTTTTTGTTGCTTCAGATCGCAGCAGCTGTGGTGGCTGAGCTCGAGATGTCGGTGTTGCGGCATTTATTTTGATACCCGAATCACGCCTGCACCACTAACGATTCGAACCCGGTCGCCGGGTTTCACATCCAAATCGGCCTCTTGGACAATGACCCGACGATCCCCATTGTCATATTTGATCGTGATTTCCAGGCCCTCGCGCTGATTGGCCTGCTGCTCAATGGCCTGGCCGGCCACCATGCCGCCGATGGCACCCAGCACCGTTCCGATATCCGAGCCTTTCCCCTGGCCGATCCCGCTGCCGGCGATGCCGCCTACGACGGCGCCGCCGATCGTGCCGATGCCTTTGCTCTCTCGCTGAATCATGACTTTTCTAACCGCTTCGACGGTCGCCATTCGAACGGTCTGTTCACGCTGGGTTTCATTTGCCTTGTAAACCGCTGATGAGCTGCTTTGGGTGGCGCACCCCGGAAGCGCCAGGATCGAGACCGTCAAGACAGAGACCAGGCCGGCACTCAATTGGCGGGCGGATAAGACGAGAGAAATCGGGCAGGTTTTCATGGTGATCAGACTCCGAAAGGGGTTGAGGCATGCAGATGGCCCGCAAGCCGGGCCGCAGTATCTGGATATAAAGTCTGGAGAAAGCGGGCGACCTCGGGAGGCCGTACCGTGTGGTTTTGGCCACCGCGATGAATCACCTTCAGGGCGCCCATTAAATTACCAAGTCGAGCGCTGTCCAGCAGTGAAGCGCTGCGAGCGAGGCCATAGAGCAGCCCGCCACGAAAAGCATCACCGCATCCTGTTGGATCCACTGCGGGCAGACCAAAGAGCTTCTGTACATCGATGCCCTGTACCGAGATGGTGGCCTCTCCGGGCTGCATGATCTCAACTCCCTCTGCGCCGCGCGTCAGAATAAGCCCGCCAGAGAGTCGGCCAGCAAGCTGTGGGATCGATGTATTGAGTTTCTCGGCGAGCATATGGCCCTCATAGTCATTAACGGCCACCCAGGTCGCCTGGCTGACAAATCCCTCGAGATCCTCCCGGCCGAATATGGGCATGGCCTGGCCCGGATCGAAAATAAATCGGATCTGTCGTTCGGAGAACTCCCGGGCGTGTCGAATCATCGCCTCGCGGCCGTTGGGCGACACAATGCCGAGACTGGCCTGCGCATCACCCAGGCCGACTTCTCCGGCCCGATTCATGGCTCCGGGATGAAAAGCAGTGATCTGATTGTCATCAAGATCGGTCGTGATAAACGCTTGGGCGCTGTAACAGTCCTCGGCGGAGAGTACACGCGAGGTGTCAATGCCGAGGCCAGAGAGCCGTTCAAGATAATCGCCGCCATCGCGCCCGATCGCACCCAGCAGGCCGCACTCCTGGCCCAGCGCGCGCAGCGTAAATGCGATATTGGCCGCACAGCCACCGTACTCCTGCCGCATCTGTGGCGCGAGGAAGGCCACGTTGAGCATGTGAGTCTGCTCGGGAAGGATGTGGTCTTTAAATCGGCCTTCGAACACCATGATGGTGTCAAAGGCAATGGAGCCGCTGATTTGGACCGTCATAAGGAATTCCTTTGGATTAGGGTGAAGTGGGGTTTCCGATACAGACCCAGCCATCGCGCTGATCAAGAACCACCAGATCGCCGAGGTGCTGGACAAAGGGCCGATACGCCTGGCAGATGGTCTCGGCCTGTCGTTCGAGTATGCCGGAAAGCAAGAGCCGTCCACCGGGCCGGGTTCGGGCCGAGAGCATGGGAGCAAGCACCTTCAGCGGCTGCGAGAGGATATTGGCCACCACAACATCAAATGATTCCGATAAGGATTCATCGGCCAGCGCCACCGAGACCGTCACGCCATTGGCCGCCGCATTCTGTTCGGTGGTCTGCACTGCAATCGGGTCGATATCGATTGCATGGACGTAGCTGGCACCGAGTTTTGCGGCGGCAATCGCCAGAATGCCTGAGCCGCAGCCGACGTCGAGCACACAAAGATTTGGTCGGGCGGGTGAGAGCTGCTGCGTGAGTTGCTCCAGACAGAGCTGTGTGGTGGCATGGCTTGCGGTTCCAAACGCCATGCCGGGATCCAGGCGAATGACGATGCCCCGCCGCTCAAAAGCCGCGGGCGGCGCATGCCAGTGGGGCCCAACCCAGAGCCGATCTCGAAAGACAAAGGGGCTGAATTGGCGCTGCGTCTCGGCGACCCAGTCCTGATCCTTGATAGCCCGGATCTCGTAAGGCAGCTGAGCGAATCGATCATCCTGGCCACAGAATTCGGCCCAGAAGGCAGAGGGTAGTGTCGCAATATCGACGAGGACCACGAATCGCGAGGTCGGCCAGGCCTGCACCGCCGTTGGCATCCCAGGCTCGCCAAAAATCGGCGTTTCGCCATCACGACTGGCCAGCGCATCTTCCACTGCGACCGACAAGGCGCCCAGCGCAATGAGGCTATCGGAGATTGCATCGGTATCCGATAGGCTCGTCTCGAAAACGATCTCATGCATCACCGCGAGGCCAATCTGTAATCAGGACTTTAGCGGTCCCGCTCGCGCGCAGCCAGCATCTGTTCGAGATAATGAATTGAGGTGCCCCCATCAATGAAGTGCGTGTCGCGCATGAGTTCCCGATGAAGCGGGACATTGGTCTGGATGCCCTCAACGATCGTCTCGGAGAGGGCAATCTTCATGCGGGCGATCGCCTGGGCCCGAGTATCCCCGTACACGATGAGCTTGGCGATCATGGAGTCATAGTGGGGCGGAACAACATAGCCGCTGTAAGCGTGGGAGTCGACCCGCACGCCGGGGCCGCCGGGCGCATGCCAGGTTTGAATTTTTCCGGGTGAGGGCGTGAATTTATAGGGGTCTTCGGCATTGATTCGGCACTCAATGGCATGGCCTTTGAACACCACATCCTTTTGCTTTAGACGCAGCCGCTGGCCGCTCGCCACACGGATCTGCTCCTGCACAATATCGATGCCGGTGATCAGTTCGGTCACCGGGTGCTCCACCTGTACGCGGGTATTCATCTCGATGAAGTAAAAGTCATTGTTTTCAAAGAGAAACTCGATGGTGCCTGCGCCTCGGTAGCCGATTCGTCGGCAGGCGTCGGCACATCGATCACCGATTTTTTCCCGCAGTCGCGTCGTGAGTTTTGGGGCGGGCGCCTCTTCGAGAACCTTCTGATGGCGTCGCTGCATGGAGCAATCGCGCTCACCCAGATGGACCACGTTGCCGAAGTGGTCCGCGAGAATCTGGATCTCGATGTGCCGAGGATTCTCAAGGAATTTCTCCATGTAGACCTCGGGGTTGTTAAAGGCTGCTGCCGCCTCGGCCCGGGTGGTCTGAACGGCATTAATGAGCGCTGCCTCGGTATGCACGACCCGCATGCCCCTGCCACCGCCACCGCCGGCCGCCTTGATGATGACCGGGTAGCCCACGCTGCGGGCGATCTTGACGATTTCTTTTGGGTCCTCTGGCAGGGCGCCTTCTGATCCTGGCACGCAGGGCACACCCGCAGCGATCATGGCCCGCTTGGCGGCCACCTTATCGCCCATCATGCGGATCACGTCCGCAGTGGGTCCGATGAATTTAAATCCGCTGCGCTCGACGCGCTCAGCGAAGTCGGCGTTTTCGGATAAAAAACCATAGCCGGGATGGATGGCCTCGGCGTCCGTGACCTCGGCTGCCGCAATGATTGCGGGTACATTCAGATAACTCTGCCGCGAGGGCGGCGGCCCAATGCAGACCGATTCATCGGCAAGCTTGACGTATTTCGCATCGGTGTCGGCTTCAGAGTGCACGACCACGGTCTTAATTCCGAGTTCGCGGCAGGCCCTTTGAATGCGCAGGGCAATTTCGCCACGATTGGCAATCAAGACTTTTTCAAACAACGCGGCCATAGAAAGAGGGCGATCTCCGGCTAGGCCAGGACGAAAAGCGGCTGACCGAATTCAACAGGCTGTCCGTTTTCGACCAGAATCTCCCTCACAACCCCGGAGCAATCTGAGGGAATTTCGTTCATCAGTTTCATGGCCTCAATCACGCAGAGGGTCTGGCCTTCGGTGATGCTGCTGCCGATTGAGACAAAGGGGTCGGCGCCCGGAGCGGAGGCCCGATAGAAGGTCCCGACCATCGGGGACTTGACGACTTTTCCTGCAGCCTCGGGGGAGCCGCTGAGGGCCGGTCCGGGCGCCGAGACCGTTTCGGCTGGGCTCGGCGCTAAGGGAGCGGCCGCCGTTGAGGGTACCGATGAGATTACATGGCTTGCAGCCGGTGCCAGCGGGGCAGAAACCGATTTCACGATTCGGACTTTGTCGTCGCCCTCTGTGATTTCGAGCTCGGATATGCCGGACTCGGCAACGAGATCAATGAGAGTCTTGAGTTTTCTCAGGTCCATCGAGGTACGCTCCTTGGATTTCTGACGGTCTTCAGCCACGGTGGGGTGCAATCCTTCTCGCGGCGAATTCAATGGCTGCCAAATAGCCCTGTGGCCCAAGGCCGCAAATCACCGCCTCTGCCAGGTCGGAAAAGTAAGAGTGATGCCGAAAGGCCTCGCGTCGATGCACATTTGACAGGTGCACCTCGACAAACGGTATTGCGACGGAGGCAATCGCGTCTCGCAGGGCAACACTGGTGTGGGTGAAGGCGGCGGGATTGATCACGATGAATTTCACTGCAGATTGTTCCGCCTGATGAATACGCTCAATCAGCGCCCCCTCGTGGTTGGATTGAAAGCAATCGATCGCGAGGTCCAAGGCCTTGGCCTTTTCTTCGATCATTTGATTGATCTGATTCAGGGTGGCAGAGCCATAGATTTCTGGCTCTCGAGTGCCTAAACGATTCAAATTTGGACCATGTAGCACCCAAATTCGCGGAGATAACGACATTTTGCCGCTCCAGCAGGATTCACTGGATTCTATCTTAGCGTACTTCAGCGATCCAGTTTCTGAGCTCTTCTTCTTTTATCCTGCCGAGTTTTTGCTTTAAAACCCTGCCATTTGCATCAATTAGCACTGTATAGGGAAGAGCTTCTATCGAATTTCCGAGTCGTTTGGACAGTTCACTTCCTGATCCTCCGGTCACCAGAAGCGGGTAGCTGAAACTACGAGTCTTTAAGAATTCCCGGACATTAGACGGTGAATCGACGGCTAATCCCACCACTTTAACGTCTTTTGAAGACAATTCTTCGTGAATTCTGGACAATTCAGGCATTTCCTCGACGCAGGGCGGGCACCAGGTCGCCCAAAAGTTGACCACCGTCAGTCGGCCTCGGACATTTTGAAGGCTGATGGCTTCTCCCTGAGGATTTGGAAAAGAGAGTTCAAATACCCAGTCGGCAGTCGGCACCTTGGCCGGGCTGAGCCGCAGCATGCCCACAGCAATTCCTGCAATGAGCAGGATCAGGCCGACGGCGGCCAGAAGGCCCCATTTGGATTTTTTGCTCAGGCTCATGGCGCCTCTTGGACTGGGTGATCGCGCAGCAGTTTCTCAACCGATTTGATGTCTAGCCGATAGTGTTTTCGTTTGGCTTCAGCCCGCGGGCTGCTGCGCTGTTCGCTTTCGGGAAAGACCGCGATGGTCGCCAGCTCCCCCTGCCATTGGATGGCCAGGGCCTCGATGGCATCGCCCCCAGGCCGCTGCGGTGCAAGGCTGTCGGCTTCACTGTCAAAACCCTGGTTCATCAGAAAGATGCCCAGCTCTTTGGCGCTTGGCGCAAAGCAATGCAGGTGGATATCGCTGTGTTCACTCGCAGTGCCGTTGGCCACGGCCCCGGTGAGCATCGGAGAAAAATCCGCCAAGAGCTGCATTAAGGCCAGCGCCTTTTCGCGTAGCGCCTGCAGCCGCAGCGGCTGGGAATCGGATTGGAAGAGTTTTTGATACTGCCGTACGGCCTCTTCGATTTCTTCATTAGAGGGCAGGATCTCGCGCTGTAAACGGTGATGTTTTTTGCCGGCAATGCGCTCGATGGCTTTACGTTTTGCGTTGGCATAGTCCAGGCCCTCTTCGGCGATGAGGCTGGCGGCCGCTGCCGCGATTTCAGCCCGCAATGTGCTGCCTGTCGAAAAGAGGTCGCTTGTATTTTCAAAAATCATGGTCGGCATTATGCCCATCGCTACAATGCCGGCCATGCATCTACATGTAATCGGGATCTGCGGCACCTTTATGGGGGGCTTGGCCCAGCTGGCTCGGTCCTGCGGCTTTCGTGTAACGGGATGTGATGCCAATGTCTATCCCCCGATGAGCGCACAGCTGGCCCAGGCGGGCATCGAGGTGATTCAGGGCTTTGAGGCCGATCAGCTGGATCTTGCCGCCGATGTCTGGGTGGTCGGTAATGTGGCCCGTCGCGGCATGCCGTTAATCGAGGCCTTGCTCAATCAGAACGCCCCAATGATTTCGGGCCCGCAATGGCTCGGCCAGGTGTTATTGCCGCGGCATCGGGTGCTCGCGGTCTCGGGCACCCATGGTAAGACGACCACCAGTGCGCTTCTTGCCTGGATTCTGGAAGCGTCCGGCCACCGGCCATCGTTTTTGATTGGGGGTGTGCCGGAAAACTTTGGAGTCTCAGCGCGGCTCAGTCCGTCGCTCACATTGCCACTGGCCACGGCGGCCGTTGACGGTGATCGCATTGTGCCGTTTGTGATTGAGGCCGATGAATATGACACGGCCTTTTTTGATAAGCGATCAAAGTTTCTGCATTACCGGGCCGAGATCGCCGTTTTGAATAATCTCGAATTTGATCACGCGGATATTTTTCCGGATCTCGCCGCAATTGAGACCCAGTTTCACCATTGGATCCGAACCCTTCCAGCAGCGGGCCGGCTGATCGTGAATGGCCGTGAGTCGGCATTGGCCCGGGTGATGGATCGCGGAGCCTGGACACCCATCGAATTTTTTCAGCACCCAGAACACTGGTCCATTGGCCCTGTTCAGGGCGGCCAGGATCAAGAGGTGTTTGAGGTTTTTTGGAAGGGCGCGCTGCAGGGCCGCGTCGCTTCACCCTTACTCGGTGCGCACAATCGCAGCAATATTCTGGCCGCAGTTGCCGCAGCCCACGCCACTGGCGTGGCGGCGGATCAGGCCTGCGCCGCGATTTCTAGCTTTCGCGGCGTAAAGCGTCGGATGCAGCTGCGCGGCGAGGTCCGCGGCATTCAGGTGCTGGATGATTTTGCCCACCACCCCACCGCAATTGCCACAACCCTGGCTGGATTGCGCGCACAAATGCAGCGTCTTCAGTCTTTAGGCCGCCTGATCGCTGTATTGGAGCCGCGTTCAAACACCATGAAGTTGGGCGTGATGTCATCGCGGCTTGCATCCAGCCTTGAATCGGCCGATGTCGTGTTTGGATATTCGGGCGGCCTGGATTGGGATTTAAACGCGGCCCTTTCGCCGCTTGGCTCCAAAGCCCAGGCCCATGCTGACCTGCAGACGTTGGTCGCGGCAGTTGCGCAGGCGGCAGCGCCGGGTGATCGGATCGTTGTGATGAGTAACGGCGGCTTTGGCGGCATTCACGAGCGTCTGCTCGCTGCGCTGGCTTAAGCCGGGAACAAGCGGGTTTTTGGCCATGTTTGTACTGTTTGAAGAAGATGGCGCCTTTAAAGTTGGCACGCTCTTTTCCGAGAGTGATGCAAGTCTTCAGGTAGAGATGGCCTCGGGCAAGCGGTCCAAGATCAAGCGCACTGCTGTGCTGCTGACGTTTGAGCAGCCGGGCCGTGATGCGTTGATGCCCGCTGCCCAAGAGATCGCTCAGGGCCTGGATCCCCAGTTCCTCTGGGAGTGCGCCCCGCAAGATGAATTCAGTTTTGCCGACTTCGCCCGTGAGGTCTTTTCAAATACGCCGCGTAGTGATGAGTCGGCGGGTCTGCTCATGGCGTTGCATCAGTCGCCAATGTATTTTTATCGCAAGGGCCGCGGCCGCTATCGGGCGGCGCCGGAGGACGCGCTGAAGGCGGCCCTGGCCGGGGCGGAGCGCAAGCGTCAGGCAGCACTCGAGCAGCAACGGCTGCACGAGGCCATTGTCGCTGGTGAGATGCCCACTGAAATCAAAGAGCGGGCGCTGATGCTCTTGGTGCGGCCTGATAAGCAGTCGGTGGCGTTTAAGGCCTTAGAGTCCGCAGCCCAGGCCCTACAAATGGCGCCGGCGCGGCTGCTGCTATCGCGCGGGGCTTTACCAAGCGCTTACAGCCTGCATCGGGCCCGCTTTCTGCAGCAGTGTTTTCCCGCGGGCACCGCCATTGATGTTCCCGCCGATGAAATCGATTTGATGGTGCGTCAGTCCGAGCGGTTCTCATTGCCGCAGGCACCGAGCCCAGCCTATTCGATTGATGATGCGACCACTACTGAGATTGACGACGCCTTTTCACTGCAGGAACTGGCCGAGGGCGGATGGCGGGTTGGCATTCATATCGCCGCGCCAGCGGCGGCCATTGGACCTGAGAGTGCGCTGGGCCAGTCAGCCCGAGAACGGGCTTCGACGGTGTATTTCCCGGGCGAGAAAATCACCATGCTGCCCGAGGCGGTGATTGCGGCGTATTCGCTCGATGAAGGACGGGCCCGGCCGGCGCTTTCCTTGTATGTGGACTTCAACTCAGCAGGCGAACGCATTGCCAGCCAGTCGCGCCTTGAGCGCGTGCAGATTCAACAAAACATTCGGCTCGGCGAGTGGGAGCGGGCCCTTGAATTTCCTGATGGGCAGATTGCATCAGCAGACTTGCCGTGGGCGGGACTCAAGCCATTGCTGATGTTGGCAAGGCGCCTGCGCCAGGCCAGAGAACAGGTGCGCGGCCGGCCGGAGGCAGCGGGCCGACCTGACTTTAATTTTTATGTGCAATGGAATGCCTCGAATCCGCAGGCCGTGCTGACAGGAGACGGCCTGCCGCAAATCATTGAGCGGCGTCGAGGCTCCGCCGTGGATGTGCTGGTCTCGGAGTTCATGATTCTGGCCAACACCACCTGGGGCGATGCGCTCGCACTGGCCCGACTGCCGGCGGTCTATCGGGTCCAGACGCTGGGCCGAGTGCGAATGCAAACGCAGCCGGGCCCGCATCAGGGACTGGGTGTTCAGAACTATGCCTGGTCGACTTCGCCGCTCAGGCGTTTCAGTGATTTGCTGAATCAGTGGCAGATGTTGGCGGTGTTGGGCCACCGTCAGCCGGTCTATCGTGGCAACGAGGCCGATTTATTTTCGAGCGTGTCCCAGTTCGATGAGGCCTATAACCACTACGCCGATTTTCAGCAGACCATGGAGTCGTATTGGGCCCAGCGCTGGTTGGCAATAGCGCACGGACTTGAAAATAACGAGTCATGGATAGCGAGTGGCGCGGGCGGCCCACTGCGTGAGCCTGCGATCACACTGCGGGGAGGGGGATTTCGGCTGCGTCGGGCACCACTGATTTGCCGCTGCGCTGATGCGCCCGAATTAACGCCGGGCGTGGAAGTCGAGTTGGATATTCTCGCCGCGGATGCGTTAGAGCTTAGCCTTCAGGCAAGATTCGTACAGGTGTTATCGACGCAGCCGGAGGCCGAGGAGGATTCGATGATGTTGCCCAGACACTATGCCGTGCTGGGAAGTCCAATTGCGCACAGCAAGTCTCCGGTGATTCACGCCATGTTCGCGCAGCAGACGGGTGAGGATCTGGAATATCAGGCCATTCAAGTGGTGCCTGCCGAACTTGCTGCTGAGATTGAACGCCTCATTGCGAATGGCTGGGGCGGCGTGAATCTCACAGTGCCGCTCAAGGAACATGCCTTCGCACTCGCCCGAGCGGCCGACTGGGAAATCTCTGCGCGGGCCTTATCGGCATGTGCCGTGAATACCTTGCGATTTGATGGCCATCAGGTTTTCGCGGACAACACGGATGGCATTGGCTTGGTAAGAGATTGTGAGCGTCTGCTGGGTGGAGCGGGCGCCTTGCAGGATGCGAGTGTTTTAGTGATTGGCGCAGGTGGCGCAGCCCAGGGCATTGTGGGCCCGCTTCGTGAGTCGGGGATTCGAAGCCTGCTGCTGGTGAATCGCAATCTGCAAAAAGCCCGGGAGGTCGCTGCCCGATGGCAGAGCCTGGATGCGACCGCAGCCGATTGGCTATCGGTGGCACCACTGGAGTTGCTGGCTGAGCCGTGGACGTCGGCCGGGCCTGAACTGGTGATCAACGCGACTTCAGCAAGCCTGGCCGAGCAGCAGCTTGCAATTCATCCCAGCGTGTTGTCTCGAGCGCGGGCTGCGGTGGACATGATGTACGGTTCGGCGCCCACCGTATTCATGCAACAGGCCCAGCAGGCCGGTGCCACCCGGGTTGCCGATGGCCTGGGCATGTTGGTGGAGCAGGCGGCCGAGGCATTTTTCCTGTGGCGGGGTGTTCGGCCGGAAACAGCTTCGGTATTGGCCGAATTGCGTTTACAGTTAGCGCCACCCTCTTAGCCGACGCCACCGAACTGCAGACTGCTGCGCGGAGGCCGGCTCCAGGCCTATGACCGAGACCATCGATCACTCATCTTCACTTCGCGACCCTGAGGCCGCGCAGCTGGCCCTGGCCGAGGTCCAGGAGATCCTCGCGCGTCAGCGTCTTGAGAGTGATCTTGTCCATCGTGAGCAGCATCATGTTGCTGCAGATCGCCAATCTCTGGTTGAACAACTCTTGCTGAAACAGCATCAGGCCGCATTGCAGTCGCGGCTTGATCAGTTGCATCCGGCCGATATCGCCTACATCCTTGAGGCCCTGCCGCGCGAAGAGCGGCTGATCATCTGGGAGCTGGTGCGGGCCGAACGCGACGGAGAAATTCTTGTCGAGGTTTCGGATGCGGTCCGCGAGACCCTGATCGCGTCGATGGACCGCGAGGAGCTGGTTGCTGCTGCCGAAACACTGGAGCCTGATGATCTTGCTGCACTGGCCCCCGATCTTCCGGAAGAGGTGGTTGAGGAAGTCAGTGAGGGCCTCTCGATCGAAGAGCGCGAGCAGCTTCGGACCGCGATGTCGTATCCCGAGGGGAGCGTTGGCGCGCGCATGGATTTCGAGATGGTCACGATTCGCGATGACGTGAGTCTTGAGGTCGTGCTGCGTTATCTGCGGCGCTTTGATGAGTTGCCCAGCAATACGGATCAGGTGTTTGTGGTGGATCGCGAGGATCGTTTGCAGGGCAGCCTGCCGATTGGCCGGCTGCTGGTCCACGAGCCGGAGACGCTGGTCCGCGAGCTGATGATGGCCGATGTCATGCGGCTTGAGCCGCTGGATGAAGCGGGTGATGCGGCGCTTGCGTTTGAGCGTTACGACCTCGTGTCAGCGCCGGTGGTGGATCCGCAGGGCAGGATCATTGGCCGACTGACGGTCGATGAGGTGGTGGATGTGATTCGTGAAGAAAGTGAACAGGATGTGCTGGCCCAGGCCGGCCTGCGCGAAGAGGAGGATCTTTTTGCATCGGTGTGGGCGTCTGCGAAAAACCGCTGGCTTTGGCTGGCGTTAAATCTATGCACTGCGTTTTTTGCCTCGCGCGTGATCGGCGCATTTGAGGGCACCATTGAGCGGGTGGTGGCACTGGCCGCCCTGATGCCGATTGTGGCGGGCATTGCCGGCAACTCTGGCAATCAGACCATGACCCTGTTTATTCGCTCCATCGCCTTGGGCCAGGTCAATGCAAAAAATGCCCCGCGTCTATTTGCCAAAGAGCTCTCGATCGCAATGCTCAATGGCCTGGTCTGGGGATCGATTGCAGGCCTATTTGCCTGGTGGCTCTACAGCGATACGGATCAGGGAGTACTGCTTGGACTGACGATGATGCTGGCCATGCTGCTGAATTTATTGATCGGTGCTTTGATTGGTCTATTGGTGCCTTACGTGCTGGATCGGATCGGCCGGGATCCAGCGCTCGGGTCATCCGTGCTGCTGACTTTTAGCACGGACTCGATGGGTTTCTTTATTTTCCTGGGACTGGCCACGTTGTTTTTTGCCTGATGTCGGGCTGGGTATGACGGGTCCGTAGATTTTGTTGATGTTGACTGGAATCGTATTCATGAACGAACTTCTTGCTGTGCTCACCCTGCTGGCTGTCTTGGCAGTCGGTGGGCTGGCCATGCTGCTGCTGCGGCGTTCGGGCGCTGGCAGTGAGGATCCGCGTCTGCAAGAGCTGGTGGGCCGCGTGGAGTCATTGGGCAAAGAGGTCAACGCTTTAAAAGAAGTGGCCCATGCCGTATCCGGTATTCAAGAAAAACGGCTGGAGTCGTTGGCAACCCAAATTCAGCTGACGCTGGACTCCGTGAAAAAAGACATGGGTGAGCGGCTGACCCAGATGGGCCAGACGGCCGAGCAAAGCGCAGAGCGGGTCCGCAATGTCTTAAATGAACAGCTTGCCTCGATTCAGAAAGATAACGCTGAAAAACTCGAGCAGATGCGTAAGACAGTGGATGAAAAACTCCACGCCACCTTAGAAGAACGGCTGGGTCAATCATTTAAGCTGGTCTCGGAGCGTCTTGAGCTCGTGCAGCGTGGCCTGGGGGAGATGCAGAGCCTGGCCTCCGGCGTGGGCGACTTAAAACGCGTGCTTACCAATGTGAAGACCCGTGGCACCTGGGGCGAGTTCCAGCTCGAGGCACTGATTGAACAGATCTTCACCCGAGATCAGTATGAGAAAAACATGGCAACCCGGCCAGGCGCAGCCGAGCGCGTGGAGATTGCCATTCGTCTGCCTGGCCGCGCCGATGATCAGCCGGTCTGGCTGCCCATCGATGCGAAGTTTCCGATCGAGGACTATCAGCGACTCTTAGATGCTCACGATCAGTCGGATAGCACCATGGTCGAAGAGGCAGCAAAGGCGCTAGAGGCGCGTATTCGTGGCGAGGCCAAAAAGATCAAGGATAAATATATTGAACCGCCGCATACCACTGATTTTGCAGTGATGTACCTGCCCACCGAGGGCCTGTACGCCGAAGTGCTTCGACGTACCGGCTTGGCCGAGAGCCTGCAGCGCGATTACCGCGTCGTCGTGACAGGTCCCACCAATACAGCCGCTATGCTCAACAGTCTACAGATGGGGTTTCGTACTTTGGCCATCGAGAAACGTTCCTCTGAGGTCTGGGCGCTGCTGGGCGGCGTAAAGACTGAGTTTGAAAAGTTTGGTGGTGTCATCGCCGAGACTGAAAAGAAACTGCAGGAAGCCGCCAACAAATTCCAGACAGTTGGCGTGCGGACCCGCGCTATTCAGCGCCGGCTGCAGGATGTACAGGCGCTGCCGGTGGCCGATGCTGGCCCGCAGTCGTTTCTTGAATCGGGCCCCGAGGAAAACGAGGCCCCCTGATCAGGTAGTGCGCCGCATGAGTCGGTGGGCGATGCCTGCGTCATCAAATTCCGGTCCTTCGGCAATAAAGCCGTGGCGCTCATAAAATCCGATTGCATGCATCTGGGCATGCAGATAGGTCTCATGCTGGCCACGCAGCTGTGCGGCCGATATCAGGGCGCGCAGGATTTCGCTGCCCAGTCCTCGGCCTCGAAAGGGCGTCAGCACTGCCATGCGACCAATGCGACCATCGGGGCACAAGCGCCCAGTGGCTACAGCCTTACCCGCTACTTCAACCAAAGCATGCACACATTCGGCGTCAAGCTCATCGAGCTCTAAATCGGCCGGAACTTTTTGTTCTTCTACAAAAACCACGAATCGAACCCGGGCGGACCGATCATGAAGATCCTGCCAACTTCCCACCACAAGATGCTGTTTCATAGCCACGCCGCCCCACGAACACCCGAGGCATCGCCATGCAGCGCGGGCACGATGCGGGTGACAGCGGGAACATCAGAAAAAATCCATCTGCCCCAGCGCTTTGGAATCTCGGTGTAGATGCTAGCGATGTTGGATAACCCACCGCCCATCACAATGACTTCTGGATCCATGATGTTGATCATCATCGCCAGTGCTCGGGCCAGCCGATCATGGAATCGATCGACCAGCGCAATCGCCGCGGTGTGATTAAGTTCCGCTAAGCGCAGAATTTCCTGCACCGATACGACCGACTCGGCACCCAAAGCATTGAATTCCTGCACCAACGCAGGCCCACTCAGAAATGTTTCGATACATCCCGAGCGGCCGCACCAGCAGGGCGGATGATCCAATTCTGCGCGCGTCATCCAGGGCAGCGGAGTATGTCCCCATTCTCCGGCAATGCCGTTGGCACCCACCATGAGCTGGTCATGCATCACATGGGCACCGCCCACGCCAGTGCCCAGGATCACGGCGAACACTGACTGTACGTGGCGTGCAGCACCATCGGTACATTCTGAAATCGCCAGGCAGTTGGCGTCGTTGGCAAGTTTTATGGGTTGATCGAGTAGAGACTGCAGATCCTCTTTGAGTGGCCTTCCGTTTAGCCAGGTGGAGTTTGCATTGCGCACACAGCCATCGATCGGCGATTGCGATCCAGGAATGCCGATGCCAATGGGGCATCGCTCTGCCGCCGAGATCTCGTTGCGGGCATTCAGCACCAGGGCTTTGATTGCGGATAAGGTGGCGGTGTAGTCGTCTCGCGGAGCAGCGATACGTTTTCTCCAGACAATAGCGCCACGTGCATCAAGTATTGCCGCCTCAATTTTGGTGCCGCCCAGATCAATTCCGAGTCGAAGTGTGGCGATATCCATCGCGGTAGTTACAGCTGTTGATTTCAGTTTGTTTCGCCCAGCCAGTCACGCAGAATCTCTTGGGCGTGTTCATTGCGCATGGGTGGCGTGATGCGGTATTGGACAGGTGTCTCGGAGAATCGAATCGGATTGGCAAGTACATTGACAAAGCCGTCAGCGGCCTTCGCATGCGGCATGGCCACGACCATTTCTCGATGCTTGACCTGTGGATCTTCAAAGACCTGCGATAGCGTGTTCACCGGACCACAGGGCACACCCACAGCGCCGAGGGCTGCAATCCAATGATGTCGGCCCTCGGTGCGCAGGGCTGCCTCCAGGGCTGCGACGACCTGCTGCCGGTGTTCTACCCGGCCTGCATTGGTGGCGTAATTGGGGTTGCTGGCAATCTCCGGCCGGCCTATCGTCTTGCAGAGTTTTCGAAATTGGCTGTCGTTGCCCACTGCAACAATCATGGGGTCGTCCGCGGTGGGAAAGACTTGATACGGCACGATGTTGGGGTGGCCATTGCCCCAGCGTTGCGGATCTTGTTGAGTCGTAAAAAAATTGGTTGCGGTATTGATCAATAACGCAACCTGTGTATCGAGAAGTGAAATATCAATGTACTGGCCTTGGCCTGTCTGATCTCGATGCCGTAGCGCAGCGAGGATGCCGACGCTGGCATACATGCCGGCCATGACGTCGGCCAAGGCAACGCCGATTCTCATCGGCTCGCCGTCGGGGGCTCCCGTCAGGCTCATGATGCCGCCCATTCCCTGAATCAGAAAGTCGTATCCCGCGCGGCCGGCATAAGGGCCTGTCTGTCCGAATCCGGTAATCGAGCAGTAGATTAATCGCGGAAATTTATCTTTGAGCTGCGCATACGACAGGCCATAGGCGGCAAGTCCCCCGACTTTATAGTTCTCAATCAGTACGTCTGCATTGGCCAGCAGTCGCAGCACGAGGGCCTGGCCTTCCGCGCTTGCCAAATCAATCTCAATCGATCGTTTGTTGCGATTCGCACACAGATAGTAGGCACTCTCTGAGGTCGGCTGGCCATCTTTGCCAGGCACAAACGGCGGGCCCCAGGTGCGGGTGTCATCGCCTTCTGCAGGTTTCTCAACTTTTACAACATCGGCGCCCAGATCTCCGAGCAGCTGTGTTGCAGAGGGCCCCGCAAGAATGCGGGTCAGGTCGAGGACCCGCACGCCTTGCAGTGACATCGGCATCATGATTTAGCGACGACGATAGGAGCCACTCTTGCCACCATGTTTTTCCATGAGCTCAATGCCCGTCATGGTCATGCCGCGATCGACGGCCTTGCACATATCGTAAATCGTGAGCAGTCCAATCTGCACCGCAGTCAAGGCCTCCATTTCCACGCCGGTCTTGCCGGTTACCTCGACGGTCGCCGTGCAGGCGATCGCTGCCCGTAACGGCGGCTCAGTTGACGTGTTCTGACTCGCCAGATCAATGAGTTCAAAGTCCACCGCGACCCGTGACAGCATCAAGGGGTGGCACAGCGGAATCAGCTCCGAGGTTTTTTTTGCTGCCTGGATTGCAGCAATACGGGCGATACCGATGACGTCGCCTTTTTTGGCGTCGCCCTCCCGGATGAGCCGCAGCGTCTGCGGCAGCATGAGGATCTGGCCAGTGGCGATGGCGATCCTCCGGGTATCGGCCTTGTCGGCGACATCGACCATGTGGGCCTGGCCGGCGGAATCAAAGTGAGTGAATTGGGTCATAAACCCTATGATAGAGCGTATGGGTACCCGGCGATGCTTACCGCTACGACCTCTCCTGGCATGTGCGCTTGCCTTAAGTCTTGCGCTGAGCCCGCCGTCAGGCTTGCGTGCGCAGGATCGCCCCAGAGGCGTGGATCATCTGCCGGCCCTGGGAGAGGCGGCCGTCGATGAGCTCAGTCCTGCAGCAGAGCAGCGACTGGGTGATCAGATTTTTCAACAGCTACTTCGTGTCGGTGCGGTTCATGATGATCCCGAAACTGCGGATCTTATGGCCCGGCAGGCGGAGCGGCTCTTGGCCGCCTCGCGGCAGTTGGGCCATAGCAGCGAGGACCGGAGCTTTCGTTTTTTTCTGGTCAAAGATCCCACCATCAATGCATTTGCAATGCCCGGGGGTTATGTCGGCATTCATACCGGCCTGATTACTGCATCGGATCGCGAGGCTGAAGTCATGTCGGTGGTAGCCCACGAGATTGGCCATGTGACGCAGCGGCATATCGCCCGTATGTTTGGTCAGCAGCGGCAGGGCTCAGCGGTGATGATTGCGGCTGCGGTCTTGGCGGCACTGGCTGCCCGCTCCAGTCCGGATGCCGCGATGGGCATGCTGTCGCTCGGGCAGACTGTTGCTTTGCGTGAACAGCTCGCGTTTTCGCGTGATGCCGAGCGCGAGGCGGATCGTGTGGGATTGCAGATTCTTGCCGAGTCGGGATTTGATCCGCGTGCAATGTCGTCGATGTTCGAGCGGCTGGGCCAAGCCGGCCGGCTCTATGACAACAACGCGCCGACCTATTTGCGCACGCATCCGCTGACCTCGGACCGTATCGCTGATATTCAATCTCGGCTGCAAAATGAGCCTAGTCTCGGCCGAACGGCCGATAGCGAGAACAGTCTGGAGTTTGATTGGCTCAGGGCCAAGCTGGCAGCGCTCGCGGATGTCCGTGTGGACGGCCTGCGTACCGCTCGTAGTCGTATGCTGTTGCAGTTAAAAGACCCGAAGCGCCCCTCTGCCCAGCTTCAGTCGGCAACGTATTTTGGGCTGGCTTGGGTGAGCCTGCAGCAGCGAGACTTTGCTGCTGCGTTGGATTACCGAGCAAAGGCCCAGGCGGCAGTCCGCGGTCAGCGGGCAGAGCCGTCGGCGCAGCCTTTATTGGACCATCTGCACCTGCAGATTCTTTCGTCATCTTCGGAGACCGCTGAGCAAAAAAAAGAGTTGGATCAAGTGGCCAGCGAGATGGCGGCCCGCTATCCGTACTCGCGTTCGGTGGTGCGTGCCGCCATTCATGCACGACTAACGGCAGGATTCAACGTCGAAGACGTTGCCGCGCTCGCCCGGCTCGCTGCCCAGCAGTGGCCGAACGATCCGCAGGTCTGGGGCCTTCTGGCCAGAGTTGAGAGCGCCCGAGGAAAGAAAACGGCGCAGCATGCCGCGCTGGCAGAGCAATATGCGCTGGCGGGAGCAACTGCCTCTGCAATCGAGCAACTGACACTGGCTCGCGGTGCGTCTGATGCTGATTTCGTGATGCTCTCCAGGATCGACTCGCGCCTGACGACATTACGTGCGGCGTTGCGTCGTGAGCAGATGGAGCGTCAGCAGGCGGGAGGCAAAAACTAAATACGCGTCAGCACCTGAAATGGACTGATGTCGCGCAGGCAGGCGGTCGTCCCAAGGGGGCAGCGGCGTTTGAAGCAGGGGCCACAGGGCAGGTCAAGATGCAGAATCTCCGCTCGATCTGAGTTTGGCGGTGTGTGAGTGGGGTCGGTGGAGCCGAAAAGTGCGATGACTGGCGTGTCCAATGCGGCGGCGGCATGCATCAATCCCGAGTCATTGCTGATGACATGATCCGCGATTGCAATCCACCTGAAAGCATCAAGGAGCGTCGTTTGCCCAGCGAGACTAGAAATTCGCTTGCCGTCAGCAGCGCCTGAGTCAGTCGGCCCACTGCCTGCGGTGGCCGCGGATTGCATCATGACAAGTGTCTGCTGACGAATTGCATCACAGAGCGCCTGCTCTTTTGGGCTGCCCAGCACGACGACTTGGTGCCGTGGGCTTCGCGATAACCAGAGGGCCGCCGTCTGCGAGAAATATTCTGCCGGCCATTGCTTTGCCGGGCCGTATTCCGCGCCGGGGCAGAGCACCAGCAGCGGCCCTGAGGCGACAGGCAGTGCAAGGTTAGCCGGGAGCGTAAGTCTCGGCCGATCGTTGCCAAGCGGATCAATGTCGGCGGGCTGCCGTGGATGATCGGCAAGTTGAAGATAGTGGGCAATCATCGGGGCCCGTTGTGCGCGGCCTGAATGCGCTGAACTCTGAATCGGGCGGGCGGGCGGCTTTCGACGATCGTTGATCAGTCCATAGCGGGCCTCGCCGATCATGCCGCGACGCAGGGGAATGCCGGCAAGCCATGGAATCAAGGCTGATTTCAGTGAATTGGGCAGCACCACCGCCATTTCGTATTGGCCGCGCAGATCGCTCGCAATGCGTCGTCTCAAGCGCCACTGCAATTTCCCGCGGGAAAAAGCCACCTCATGAACCGTTTGGACACTGGGGCTACATCGATAGACCGCAGCAACCGATGGCAGCGCTAAAACATCCAGCGTTCGCCCCGCACGTTGTAGATCGGCAAGCAATGGCAGAGAGAGAATTGCATCTCCCACCCATTGCGAAGCGATGATGAGCGCGCGGCGGGATTCAGTGGCCGTGGGGGACCGTGCCGGGCTCAAGCTGATATTCGGTGCCGCAGTAGGGGCATCGTGCCTTGCCATCGTGGCGGACATCAAGAAAGACTCGCGGATGGTGATTCCAGAGCGGCATTTTCGGATTGGGGCAAAACGCAGGTAGATCGTCGGCCTTCAGCTGCACGATGGCTGAGGCGGCGGGAGAATTCGGGGCGGCGGCCATTGCGGAATTCAGACGGAATGAACCCAGTGGGCATAGCGGGCCGATTTGCCGGCAACCGCATCAAAGAAGACTTCCTGCAGGCGTTGTGTAATCGGGCCGCGGCTGCCATTTCCGATTTCACGATCATCAAGTTCTCGAATGGGCGTAATCTCAGCAGCAGTGCCAGTGAAAAATGCTTCATCCGCGCAGTACATTTCATCACGGGTGATCCGTTTTTCGATCACCTCGATGCCGAGATCGCGGGCAATGGTCATCACCGCATCACGCGTGATGCCATCTAAGCAAGAAGCAAGATCGGGTGTATAGAGTCGGCCCTGCTTCACGATAAAGACATTTTCGCCCGAGCCCTCAGAGACATACCCTTCGGTGTCCAGCAGCAGGGCCTCATCGTAGCCATGGGCCCCGACTTCTTGGTTGGCCAGAATCGAGTTGATGTAGTAGCCACTGGCTTTGGCGCGCACCAACGAGACGTTGACGTGATGGCGTGAAAACGAGGAGGTTTTCACGCGAATTCCTTTGGTGATGCCTTCTTCTCCGAGATAAGCACCCCAAGGCCAGGCTGAGACCGAGACATGGATTTTGTTATCGCGGGCAGCGATGCCGAGCTTCTCGGAACCAACCCAGATGATTGGGCGGATATAGCAGGACTCGAGGCTATTGCGTTTCACAATATCTTTTTGAACCTGCTCTAGGGTGGCGGCATCAAAGGGCACCTTCATTTGGAAAATCTTCGCCGAGTTCATCAGCCGCTGGGTGTGTTCCCGGAGGCGGAAAATTCCCGAGCCCGAGCTGGTCTTGTAGGCGCGAACCCCCTCGAAGACCGCCATGCCGTAGTGCAGGGAGTGCGTGAGCACGTGGATCTTGGCATCACGCCAGGGCACAAACTGCCCATCCATCCAGATCCAGCCATCACGGTCGGCCATCGACATGTCTTGCCCCTCGGTAAGTTTCTCGGCTGCCCATTCTAGCGGAGCCGCCCCTCTACAATCCATGCCATGCAAGGTCCTGGTTCGCGCTCACGATGGCTTTCTGACCCCTCAACCGCGATGGGCGTTCGCGATATGGTGCCCGCCATGGTGGCGATGGTCGCCTGGGGCATTGTGACCGGCGTGGCGATGGTCCAATCAGGCCTCTCGACTGGTCAGGCCTTGGGCATGACGCTGATGGTCTATGCCGGCAGTGCGCAGCTCACCAGCCTGCCGCTATTTGCGGCGGCCGCGCCGCTGCCCATTATTTGGGCAAGTGCCTTGATTGTGAATCTGCGATTCGTTTTGTACGGCGTTGCCGTGAAACCATTTTTTCAAGGCTTCTCGTGGCCGCGTCGGCTGCTCTTTGGATTTGGCAACGTGGATGTGTTGTCGGCTGAATTTTTGCGACGGTTTGATCCCGCACGCCTAAAGACTGCCAGCCTGGTCAGTGAGAGTTCTCCAGGTTTTTTACAGAGCGCGATTCGATATTTTAAATCCGCCGCGTTAACGATCTGGACCGTCTGGACTGCGAGTTCAGTCGCGGGGATTCTTCTGGCCCAATGGATCCCAGCCTCGTGGGGTTTGGATTTTATTGGGACGCTTGCGTTGATTGCTTTGTTAATGCCCATGATGAGCGGACGCGCCGAAATTTTGTGTGTTGTTGTTGCGGGGATCGTCGCCGTTCTCAGCGCATGGATGCCGCTAAAGCTCGGGATTCTGGTGGCGATGCTTGCCGGTGTTATCGCCGCGATGTTCATCCCCGAGGCCCAGAAGGAACCGCATCATGAGTGATGCCATGATTTGGCTTGGGCTGATTGGCATGATGGTCATGACCCTGCTGACACGCTCGGGCATTGTGGTCTGGCCTGGCCCGATTCATCTTCCACCGCGTCTTCAGCGGGCCTTGCGTTTCGCGCCAATGGCCGCAATTGCCGCGGTGATTCTGCCCAGCCTGATCTGGTCGCCCCAAGGCGATGTGATTGGCCTGCTCGACCCGCGGCCGTTATCGGCATTCGCCTGCCTGCTGGGCTGGTGGATTTCACGACAGATGTCGGTCTGCCTGACAGCTGGCATCGCGGTCTATGCCCTGGGCATGCTGGCCCTTTAAGACCACCCTGCGCGCAGTTTTAGGCTGCGCCCGAAGCAGACTGGTGCAGCGCGTGCAATGAACGAATCGTGGCGGGCGCTTCGCGAAACACCGCCTCCCACAGTGCGATGACAGCCGCCCGTTGGGCTTGAAATTCATGCGCATCAACGCGTGCCGAGGCCGCGCCCGAGAGCCGCTCTGCATGCTGTCGCTTGCGATAGCTGCGGTAGGCATCTCCCACCTGGGCCGCGAGCTCTGCATCGATTAATCCCAATTCGCCAGCGATCCGCAGCAGCGCAATGTTTCCAAGGTTACCGGTCAAGGTCGGATGGGCATGGCTGTGCCGCAGCACCAGTGTCTGGACAATGAATTCGATATCGACCATGCCGCCACGGTCGTGTTTGATATCAAACTGTGCGGAGGGGTTGGGATGGCCATCATGCATCTTCTGACGCATGGCCAGCACTTCTTCCAAGAGGCCCTCGGTCGGCCGCGCCAATCGCAGCAGTCGCTCCCGCTCGGCCTCGAAACGCTGGCCAATAACGCAATCGCCCGCGCAAAAGCGCGCCCGCGTTAGGGCCTGGTGCTCCCAGACCCAGGCATGCCGATGCTGATAATCCAAGAATCCCTCGATGGAGGTCACCAGGAGGCCCGCATTGCCGTTCGGTCGCAGTCGAAGATCAATATCAAAGAGTGTGCCGGCCGCAGTCGCAGTCGAGAGCCAAACGTTGATGCGCTGCGCGTAGCGGGCATAAATTTCACTGGCCGACTCGTGTGGATCATCGTAGAGAAAAATGAGATCTAGATCCGAGGCATAACCGAGCTCTTTGCCTCCCAGTCGGCCATAAGCAATTACCGCAAATCGTGGCGTCTCACGATGCCGGCGTGTCAGCGTTGGCCAGACTGTTTCAAGTGTGACCTGTAAAACACTATCGGCCATGGCCGAGAGATGGTCGGAGAGGGTCTCAACACTCCAGCGTCCGTCAAGATCCTGCACCAGTAATCGAAATAGGGCCGCATGATGGGTCTCGCGCAAGGCATCCATCTGCTGCTCGATATCAGGCACCCCGTTGTGAACGGCCTCCGCAACGCGAATCCGGAGTTCGTCGATAAAGGCCTGCTGATTCGGCGGATCTTCAGCTGCACGCACATCCAGCAGCTCATCCAGCACGATGGGATGCTGACGAAGATAGTCGGCCGCCCAGGCGGAGGCGCTGACCAGATGGGCGACACGCAGGAATGCATTCGGATACTCATCAAAGAGCGCGAGGTACGAGGCCCGCCGTCCGATGGAGTCCAGCAGCTGCTGCAGCCGCGTTAAGGTCTGTTCGGGGTTTGCCGTCTCGGATGCGAATCGCTGGGCCTGGGCCTTTAAGCGCTCAAGCCGATTTTCTGCAGCGGGCCTGCCCGGCTCAGTTGCGGTCGGCCCAGCTGATTCGGCCGCAAAGAGCCGTTCAAAAGATTGTTGCACTTGGCGTTGAGTCAGCTCGATCGCCTGGAGAAATGCCTCGGCAGAGTCGTACGACATTGAACGCGCCAGATGGGCAATGGCGGCCAGTTTTCCTGGCATGACATGGGTCTGCGCATCATCGAGATATTGCAATCGATGCTCGAGACGCCGCCAGAATTCATAGGCGGTGAGCAGCATTTTGACTTCTTGCGATTCCAGCCGGCGAGAGCGCTCAAGATAGCCATAGATCTCGCGGGTGCTTCGGGCACGCAGGGGCTCTTCTTTGCCGCCGCGAATCAGCTGAAACAGCTGGGCGATGAATTCAATTTCACGAATGCCGCCTGGCCCAAGCTTGACATCGACTGGCGCATGCTCACCCGCCATGTGGGATTCACGATTGGACTGCCGTCGCTGTGCCTCTTCTCGGATTTGTCCGTGCAATTCGCGTAAGGCCGCCATGACATTGAAGTCGAGATAGCGTCGAAATACAAAGGGCCGAACAATATCGTGGAGTCCGCTGATCGCTTGTTGAAATGCAGATGGCGTTTGGGCGACCGGCTGGTTGACCACCCGGGCCTTGATCCAGGCATAGCGTTCCCACTCCCGGCCTTGGACGATGAAATATTGCTCGAGCATGCCCAGGCTGACGGCAAGCGGGCCCGAGTCGCCATTGGGCCGCAGCCTCAGATCGACACGAAATACGATCCCATCGGCGGTGACCTCCCCAAGAAGGGCTGCAATGCGTCGACCAACTTTGATAAAAAATGAGGCCGTATCGATGGCCCGGCTATTGGCGGTTGTGGCATCGGTCTCGCCGTCATCGGGAAAGACATAAATCAGATCCACATCGGAAGAGGCATTGAGTTCGCGGCCCCCGAGCTTTCCCATGCCGACAATCATCATGTCTTGGGGCTGGCCCTGGCTGTCACGGGGGATGCCGTGCTGGGTAATCGCTACTGCCATTGCACTGGCATAGGCAGCATTGATCGTCATGTCAGCCAAGGCGGTAATCGATTCCAGGCTCTCGTTTAAATCTGCTGTCCCAGCGAGGTCGCGGGCCATGATGGCCAGCAGCGCGCTGTTGCGAAACTGCCGAAGGGCAACGGTCATCGCCTCGGGCGAGGGCTCAAGCAGCACGTCCGACCAGAAGCGCTGGAAATGCGCATTGAGCGCATCGGGCGTGATTGCTGCCTGCACATCGAGCAGCTGCCCCCGGCTGATCACGCCGGGCAGCGCCCGACGTGCGAAGGCCGAGTGATGCCAGGCGGCCGCGTAGTCGCTGGCCTCAGCGGGGCAGGGATCAATCGAATGGGACGGTGTCATGCTGAAATTGTCCGACAGGCGCATCGAATGGGGTGAGAAGGCACGGGTCCTGTGCAAGAATCCCATCCATGCTAGCGCAAGCGCCTGGCCGCATTCGACATCTCGCATGGCTATTGATTCAAGCATCGGCCGTTGCCGCAGCCGCTATAGCGGCTCTGGCCGCCGCTGCCTTGTTGGCGTTGCATTTCTGGATCTGGCCATCGATGTCCGATCGGCAGGCCGTATGGCTTTCAGAATTCCAGTCGCAGATGTCGCAGCGTGGGCTCTCGGTCAGCGTGCAGGCCCTCGATGCCGATTGGGAGACCTGGTTTAGACCGCGGATTCGCATCGCCCAGCTGGAAGTGGCCCGCCCCAATGGCGATCGTGTGCTCGCGATCCGAGAGATCCAGGCGGTGTTGGGGCTGCGGTCAATCGCTTCACTGCTGCATTGGACGCCCGTTTTCTCTGAAATCAGGCTCCAAGATCCGCAGCTTTATGCAGAGCGTGATGCGAAAGGTGAAGTCATCGTTGCCGGCATTGCGCTGGCGGGCAATCAATCGGATCCCGAACTGCTGAACTGGTTGCTGCGCCAAGGCCGGCTGCGGCTGGATGGTGGCGAAATCATTTGGCGAGACGTGATTCGTAGCCGGTCTGTCCGGCTTCGAGATCTTACGTTTGCCATGAATAACCTCGGCGTGAGTCATGCCTGGGCGCTGAAGGCAACGCCGCCATCGATACTCGGTGAGGGCTTTGTGCTGCAGGGCGACTTTCGTCATGCTTTGGGAGGCAGTCCCGGTGATCTCAAGGAGTGGGTCGGGGAAGCGTATGTTCAGTTCGATCGTGTGAACTTATCGGAGCTCACTCAGTTTGTGCATCTTCCGCAGGCAGCGCCACTGCGGGTGAATTCTGGCCAGGGTGCGTTGCGGGCTTGGATTAAGCTGGATTCAGGCACCCTGGAAGATCTCACGGTGGATCTGGATTTAACAGATGCATCACTGCAGTGGGGCACGCCAAAGCGGCCGATGCTGCTGAAGCGGCTGACGGGCCGGGCGCAGACGCGGCTTGCTGACCGTGAGCAGAAGGTGAGCCTCACCAACGTACATCTTGAATCCAGTCAACTGAAAGCGCCAGCCCACATTCCGTCTGCCGAATTGAATTTACGGCAGAAATCGGGGGCCGGAAATCTATCGGCTCAGGTGGCGGCAAAAGCGATTGATTTGTCAGCAGTGATGTGGTTTTTGGAACATATTCCTCTGCCCTCGGATTGGCGATCCACGTTGTCGGGGCTGCAGCCCGCGGGAAGCCTGATCGATTTTCGGCTGGCCTGGGATGAGGAGGGCGATGTCGCGAAGCGTTTTGCAATTGAGTCGGGCTTTGAAAATTTATCGCTCGCACCGCTCGGACGGCGGCCGGGCTTTTCGCAGGCATCGGGCAGCATCAAGGCCAATGAGCAGTCGGGCGAGCTGAGGCTGGCAAGCCGTTCGGGGGGCCTGAGTTTTCCAGGAATTTTCGAATCGGCCGGATTTCGTTTTGACCGCCTTGATGCGCAGATTGGCTGGTCAGCGAAGCACCTTCTGGCGGCTGCCCATGATCAGCAGCCAACAGCAGAATTTACGATTCGACGGCTCGCAGTCACGAATTCAGATTTGGCAATCGAGGCTTCTGGAACTTATCGCTGGCGCAATGGCAGTCTCGGCGAGGCCGATCTCGCTGGAAAAATAACCCGGGCCGAGTTCAACAAGATTGTGGACTATGTCCCCAAGGCGGTCGGCAGCGAGACACGCTCTTGGTTAAAGCAGCATCTCATCAGCGCAAAAAACACAAGCGCCAGCTTTGAGTTGCGTGGGCCGCTGGAACGTTTCCCGTTTCGCGATCCGTCAGAGGGAAAGTTTGTCGTGGTTGTACAGACTGAGGCCGCTGTGATGCGACCAACGGCCGGCTGGCCGCTCATCAACAATATTCGGGCCCAGGTGATCTTTGATCGGCATCAATTCCGTACGGTCGCGAAGGGCGCGCGCTTGGGGCCGCTTGGCCTGTCGGATATCACTGCACGCATTGATGACCTGGAGGCCAATGGGCCCCTGCTGATGGTGGGCGGGGTAATTTCGGGTGACTTTCAGTCGCTGATCGATATCGCTAACCAGTCTCCGGTCCGCCAGATGTTGGGGGAGCTGACCACAGAGATGCGTGCCAAAGGCCAGGCTAGTCTTGCATTGGGCCTGAGGTTAGATCTCTCCGTAGCCGATCGCAGTCAGATTGATGGAAAGTTGTCGACCGCAAAAAGCAGTTTTCGTTATGCGCAGGGTCTGCCGGAGATTTCGATAGCCGCCGCCGACATTGGATTTAATCAATCCGGCATTACTGCTTTTCATCTGCAGGGCCAGGCGCTTGGCGGACCGCTGCGGGTGAGTTCAAGACTCGCTGAGCGCGGCCCATCCGGGCCGGCTGCTGTCCTGACCATCTCAGTGGATGGCCAGGCCGTGGGTCCGGCATTGGAGCGCTGGACGGAGGAATCCATCGGCCTGCCGATCAAAAACACACTCACAGGTAGCACGCGTTACAGCGCAGCTGTGGAGCTACAAGAGGCGAGCATTCGCACTGTGATTCGTAGCTCTTTAGAGGGCCTGGGTAGTTCGCTTCCCGGCTCATTTCGCAAACGCCCCCAGGACGACTGGGGCCTTCGCATTGATCTCTTACATCAGCAGCCGCACCCCGGGGCGCCAGCAGCGCCGACGCAGACCTGGACGATCAGCAGCAACCAACAACAGCTCAACGCGCGCATTCAACGCAGTCTTACAGCGCGAAAAGAGACCCTCATCGACATTGATTCTCGTCAGCTGGCGGGCCAGTTTCGCTGGACGCCGTCGGTATCGTCAGTGAAATCTGCCAAGGGAGCACGCTCGCAGCCCCTGATGCAGGCTCGACTGTCCCGGCTTTGGCTGGATGCCCCTGGCCGGGAGGATTCAATCCCGCAAGAGGATTCATCCGATGGCGTCGCCCAAGAGTGGCCAAGCGTTGATTTGGTGGTGGATGATTTTCGTGTGGGTGAGCGGGCCTGGGGCCGGCTTGAGGTTCAGGCCTCACCAGTAACGGCCACGCGAAGCTGGGAGATTTCGCGGTTCTCTGTTGCAAACTCTGATGCAGAGCTCTCTGGCCAGGGCCAGTGGGCAACGCTGACTCAGGGCCGCCAGCGCCGATCGAGGACCTCTCTGAATCTTGAGCTGCGGGTCAACAACGGTGGCGCGCTGCTGGCGCGATCGGGCTATCCCAAAGTGATCCGCGATACCAAGGGCAAGATTGAGGGCCGGCTGCACTGGCCGGGATCGCCGCTTGATTTTTCAGGCGCTGCTTTAAACGGCAATCTCAGCTTGAATCTCGAGCAAGGCCAGTTCTTAAAGGCCGATCCGGGCCTTGCGCGTTTGGTCAGCGTTGTGAATCTGCAGTCTCTGCCGCGGCGGATCAAACTGGACTTTCGGGATATTTTCTCGGAGGGCTTTACCTACGAGCGTATCCGTGGCGACCTGCAGTTTCTCAATGGCCAGGCCAGCACTCAGAATCTTCGCATCATTGGCGTTCAGGCCTCAGTCATGCTGGAGGGCACTGCCGATATTCGTCGGGAGACGCAGGATCTGCGGGTGCTGGTGCTGCCCGAATTCAATGCAGGCCTGGCCTCACTCGGCTATGCCGCTTTGGTGAACCCTGCGGTTGGCCTGGGCGCTTTTGTGGCGCAATACATTCTGAGAAATCCTGTGCGCGAGCTCTTGTCTTATGAGTACCGTGTCACGGGCAGCTGGGAAGACCCCGTGGTGGAGTCGGCCCGCCGTGAACTGCGTTCGAATACGCCTGAGATCAAGGCAAAATAAGCCAGCGGCCCAGGGTGGGTCCGCATCGATAACGGACTGCTGATATGGCGAAAGTGGCTGCGATACAAATGGTGAGCACTCCACGCGTGCAAGAGAATCTTGAGCGCATGCGGCATTGGGTTGCTCAGGCGGCATCCCGTGGCGCGCAGCTGGTGCTCTTGCCAGAGTATTTTTGCGTCATGGGCGCTGAAACCGATAAGGTCAGGCTGCGGGAGGCCCATGGGGCCGGCCCTGGCTCGCCGATTCAGCAGGCCCTTGCACAGACGGCCGCCGAGCATCAGGTCTGGCTACTGGGCGGCACGGTGCCCCTGGTGGCAGGCACGCCCAATCGGGTCCGCAACTCGGTGCTGGTCTTTGGGCCCGATGGTCAAGAGCGATCGCGTTACGACAAGATTCATTTGTTTGCCTTTAAAAAGGGCAGTGAGTCGTATGACGAGTCCGTCACCATTGAGCCTGGAAGTGAGCCGGTGGCCTGTCAGACGATTGCCGGCCGCACTGCGTTATCGGTCTGCTACGACCTACGCTTCCCCGAGCTGTATCGGGCACTGGGTCTTTTGGATTTAATTGTCGTGCCGGCGGCATTCACTTACACCACAGGCCGGGCCCACTGGGAGCTGCTGCTGCGGACACGGGCAGTCGAGAACCAGTGTTACCTACTGGCCAGTGCGCAGGGCGGGCAGCATGAGAATGGCCGCCGAACATGGGGCCACAGCATGCTGATTGATCCCTGGGGGGAAATCCTGGACTGCCTGCCCGAGGGCGAGGGCCTGGCGATGGGGGATTTGGATGCAGGCCGCCTGGCCGAGATTCGCCTAAACTTGCCTGCCCTTGAGCATCGCGTGATGGTCCATCGTGCGGTGAATAAAAACCTATCAACCTAAAGAAGACGCTATGAAGCCCGCAGAACTCGCGATTGCCTCACTGGCCACAGCCCGTGAACTCCTGCTTGAGCCCTATGGCCTCAACGAGCATCACCTGCACCGTGCTCTATCGGAGATTTTTGCCCACCGCGTTGATTTTGCAGATCTGTATTTTCAATACACGCGGTCTGAGGCCTGGAGCTTAGATGAAGGCATTGTCAAAAGCGGCAGCTTCTCCATCGATCAGGGTGTTGGTGTGCGGGCTGTCAGTGGCGAGAAGACTGCCTTTGCATATTCTGATGTCCTAAGCCCCGAGGCCCTGCATGAGGCCGCCATCACGACACGCGCGATTGCGCGCTCGGGCCGTTCCGTAAAAACGAAGCTGGCATCCTCGACTGCGTTGGCCATACCGCCGCAGTGTTTGTACGGTGATGCGGATCCGATCGCTGCGCTGACTGCCCAGCAGAAGGTGGACCTGCTCGGACGCGTGGAATCTCTGGCCCGCCGCCGCGACCCGCGTGTTATTCAGGTGATGGCATCGCTTGCCGGTGAATACGATGTGGTGATGGTCTTACGCAGTGATGGATTGATGGCCGCCGATGTTCGGCCATTGGTGCGGCTCTCCGTCACGGTCATTGTTGAGCACAATGGCCGGCGCGAGCAGGGCAGCGGCGGCGGCGGCGGCCGGCGTGATCTCAGCATGTTTACTGATGCGTTAATCGAGCATTACGTTGAGGATGCAGTCCGCCAGGCCATTGTGAATCTCGACGCACGGCCCGCGCCGGCAGGCACAATGCCTGTCGTTCTGGGGCCCGGATGGCCAGGCGTGCTGCTGCACGAGGCGGTAGGCCACGGCCTGGAAGGCGACTTTAATCGACGTGGCTCATCGGCCTTTGCGGGCCGAATCGGCCAGCAGGTTGCGGCAAAGGGGGTTACCGTCGTCGATGACGGCACTCTGAAAGATCGGCGTGGTTCTCTGAATGTCGATGATGAAGGCCATGCAACACAATGCAATGTCCTAATCGAAGACGGAATCTTGCGCGGCTATATTCAGGATTCATTAAATGCTCGCCTAATGAAGGTGGCGCCAACCGGAAATGGGCGGCGCGAATCCTATGCTCACCTGCCCATGCCACGCATGACCAATACGTATATGCTGGCTGGCAAAGAAGATCCCAAGAGCATTGTGGCCTCTCTAGATCGGGGCCTGTATGCGGTGAATTTCGGCGGCGGACAGGTCGATATCACCAGCGGTAAGTTTGTTTTCTCGGCCTCCGAGGCCTACTGGGTTGAGGGCGGAAAAATTCAGTATCCCGTCAAAGGCGCCACCATCATCGGCAATGGGCCCGATGCGCTGACGCGGGTCACCATGATCGGCCGTGATCTTGAGCTGGACTCAGGCGTTGGCACCTGTGGCAAAGAAGGCCAGAGTGTTCCTGTAGGCGTCGGCCAGCCAACGCTGCGGATTGAGTCTCTAACGGTTGGGGGTACCGCCGGCTAAAATAGCGGAATGACCTCATTCACGACCGAATCCGCTACGCCGCGCACCGACGATCTCCGCATTCGTGAGATCAAGGAAGTCGCCCCGCCATCGCATCTGTTGCGTGAGTTTCCGGTATCCATATCGGCAGCACAGCTGGTCAGCACGACGCGTCAGTCGATTCATCGCATCCTTCACGAAATGGAGGATCGGCTCTTGGTCATCATCGGCCCATGTTCGATTCATGATCCCAAGGCCGCATTGGAATATGCCGGCCGATTGTTCGAACAACGTAAGCGTTATGCGGCTGACCTTGAGATTGTCATGCGGGTCTACTTCGAGAAGCCGCGGACAACGGTCGGCTGGAAGGGCCTGATCAATGACCCGAGGCTGGATGGCAGCTATGACATCAACCTCGGCCTGCGTACCGCGCGCGAGGTCTTGCTACGCATCAATGAGTTGGGCGTGCCCGCAGGCACCGAATTCCTGGACATGATTTCGCCGCAGTACATCGGCGATCTGGTGGCCTGGGGCGCCATTGGCGCCCGCACGACTGAGTCGCAGGTCCATCGTGAACTCGCCTCTGGCTTGTCATGCCCTGTGGGATTTAAAAATGGCACGGATGGCAATCTGCGAATCGCACTGGATGCAATCAAGGCGGCGGCCCATCCGCATCATTTTCTTTCTGTCACCAAGGCGGGCCACTCCGCCATCGTCTCCACGGGCGGCAATGAAGACTGCCATGTCATTTTGCGTGGCGGCAAGGCACCGAATTACGATGCTGCGAGTGTGGAGTCTGCCTGCAAAGACTCGGCGGCAGTCAACATGGCCTGCCGGCTGATGATCGACATGAGCCATGCCAACAGCAGCAAGAAACCTGAGAATCAACTGCATGTGGCCCAAGACATCGCCGCTCAGTTGTCATCCGGTGAGCGCCGCATCTTTGGTGTGATGGTGGAAAGCCATCTGGTTGGCGGACGGCAGGATCTCGTGCCTGGAAAGCCGCTGACTTACGGGCAGAGCATCACCGATGGCTGTATTGATTGGGAGGGCAGCCTCTCGATTCTCGAGAACCTCAGTCAGGCCGTGCGGGCCCGCCGGCTTCGACTCGCTGCCGCCTAGCCAGCACTATCACTGCTGGCGTCACGATCGCGACGCCAGAGCACATCGTTTCCTGGCCCTTGGCATTGCGGGCTGCGATTCAGTCTCCGCGCTGTGACAAACAGCAGATCGGATAGTCGATTCAGATATTGAATGATTTCATTACGCACCGGAGAGGCGGTTCTGAGGTGGACCGCACTGCGCTCTGCGCGTCGGGCAACCGTGCGGCAGACATGGGCCAGCGCAGAAGCCCGGCATCCCCCCGGCAAAATAAATTCGGCCAGCCGCGGTAGTTCGGCATTCCAGGATTGAAGGGTTTCATCCAAGCTTGCGATGCGGGCCTCACGCAGCAGCTCAAAACCCGGAATCGAGAGTTCACCGCCGACATCAAAGAGGTCATGCTGGATTTCAACCAGCACCTCGCGGACCTCAGCGGGAAGATCTTCGGTCAGCAGCAAGCCGATGCTGCTATTGAGCTCATCAACATCGCCGATTGCGTTGATCCGTGCATGGTCTTTGGAAATACGGCTTCCATCACCCAGGCCCGTGGTGCCATCATCGCCAGTGCGAGTGGTAATTGCGGAGAGACGATTGGCCATGTGGGGGTAACGGGCTTGCGCTTGTTCTAAAATGACCGGATTCTATCGAACAACCACTGCGTTCAAATGCAGTGGCCCTATTAAAAAATGAATGCCCCTAGAGAACTCCACCTTGGCGAGTTGCGTTTCGAAGACTTTACCCAGCCAATGGCAGCTGCCAAGCGCGACGGCCTGATTCGTGCGCTCGGACAGGTGGTCCCCGCAAAGGATCTGCTCTTTTCCGACGAGGCCCTCAAGCCCTATGAATGCGATGGCCTGGCGGGTTATCGGCAGATGCCGTCGGTGGTGGTACTGCCCACCCAGGAATCACAGGTAGTCGAAATCCTTCGGATCTGCCATCAGATGGATGTGCCCGTGGTCGCGCGAGGTGCGGGCACTGGACTATCCGGGGGTGCAACACCGCATCGGGGTGGCGTCGTGCTGTCGCTCGCCCGCTTAAACGCGCTCATCAGTGTTGATCCCATGGCCCGAACGGCCAGGGTGCAGCCGGGTGTGCGTAACGCTGCAATCTCTGAAGCGGCCGCCCCCTTTGGCCTGTATTACGCACCGGATCCCTCGTCGCAGATCGCCTGCTCAATTGGCGGCAACGTCGCGGAAAATTCTGGTGGCGTGCACTGCTTGAAATATGGCCTGACGGTTCACAACGTACTTCGTGTCCGGGCAGTCACGATGGAAGGTGAGGTGATCGAGCT
>JAGWWC010000047.1 GCA_018970545.1 Betaproteobacteria bacterium
AAGGCCCATGGTCTGCACTGGGATCACTGGGTGGACCCAACTGCGCAGGATGGCGTGCTGTTTCAAAACACACGATCGGCCCATTACCAGGCGGCACTGGAGCGCCTGATTGCGCAAGGCCAGGCGTATCTCTGCAGCTGTTCTCGGAAAAAACTTCAATATGCGATTGAGGCCGGCAAGACCATTCACAATCGCGATGGCGAAATTATTTATCCAGGCTATTGCCGGCCGCAGCAGCAGGCATCGTGGCAGACCGAAGAGGGATTACTGCGTTTTGAACGTGAGGATCGCGAGGGATGCGCCTGGCGATTTCGTAATCCCGATGGAGATGATTTTGTGATTCGCCGAGCTGATGGATTCTGGGCCTATCACTTTGCGGTGGTCGTGGATGATGCGGCCCAAGGCATCACTCATATTTTGCGTGGTGATGATCTGCTGCACTCTGCGCCACGGCATGAGGCGCTGCGCGAAGCCTTGGGCTATTCATCCATTTCGGTGCAGCATGTCCCCGTTGTCAAAAACGAACTGGGCGAAAAACTCTCCAAGCAGACCAAGGCCCTGCCCCTTCGAACGGATAACGCAGAGGTGATTCGTCTGCAGCTGGAATTCGCATGGTCGCATCTGGAATTTCATATGCCGCAGGGCTGGATTGCCCGCGTGCAGGGCAGCTGGTCACGGCTACATCAGCAGCCGATACAGCCGGTAGCCCAGGCCTTTTAGGGGTTGAGCGTCAGGCCTTTTGTTTGCCACCCAAAAGGGCGGGCACCGTGCGCGGCGCCCGCCGAATCCCCGAGGGCAAGGCCCGGCCCGAAACCGCAGGCTTCACAGGCGCAGCAGAGGCTGTCGATCCCGAGACAAGGGGCGCCTGGCCAACTGCGTCCGCCGCCTTCGGCTGATAGGGCTGAGAAAAAATAGGGTCCTGGGGGGCGCGTTTTTCTTGGGGCATACTTTTTGCCCGTTCAGGCTCACGCTGCGGTCGCAAGGATTCCTTCGGAATCGATCGGCGCAACATCTTTTCGATCTCTGCAAGCAGACGTTGATCTTCTGCAACCATGAGTGACATCGCCTGCCCACTCGCGCCAGCACGGCCCGTACGGCCAATGCGATGGACGTAATCTTCAGGCGAATACGGCAAATCGAAATTAATCACTGCCGGCAATTCAGCAATGTCGAGCCCGCGGGCGGCAACATCAGTGGCCACCATCACTTCCACCTCGCCTTTTTTGAACCGCTCAAGCGTGGCCAGTCGCTCGGGCTGCGATTTATCACCATGAATTGCATCTGCCGGAATACCTTCGCGCTGTAACTCACGGGCAAGACGGCTGGCACCAATCTTGGTGTTGGTAAAGACAATGACCTGCCTCAGGCCTTGGCTTCTGACCAGATGGGCCACTGCAGCGCGCTTTGATTCGGCACGATCCACCACATAGACCACCTGCGATACATTTTCGGCAGCCGCATTTCGGGCGGCAACCTCGATCACGACCGGATGATCGTCAAGAAATGTCTTGGCCAGTTTTCTGATTTCAGGCGAGAACGTTGCCGAAAACAATAGGCTCTGCCGGGCCTTGGGCAGCAGATTCACAATCCGCTGCAAATCTGGCAAAAATCCCATATCCAGCATTCGATCCGCCTCGTCCAATACCAGCACGGATACCGAAGACAGCGAGACGGTCTTTTGTTGGACATGATCCAAAAGCCGGCCCGGCGTTGCAATCAAAATCTCAATGCCAGACCGCAGCGCTGCAGTCTGCGGATTCATGTCAACGCCGCCAAAAACGACGGTGCTGCGCAGCGGCACATGGCGGGCGTACTGGGTCACATTCTGAGAGATCTGATCCGCAAGCTCGCGGGTCGGGGCAAGAATCAGGGCCCGTACTGGATGGCGCGCCGGCGACGCACTGCTGTTAGCATGCGGCATAAGCCGCTGCAGTATCGGCAGAGTAAACGCGGCAGTCTTTCCGGTGCCCGTCTGGGCGGCGCCCATGACATCCTTGCCCTCGATCACGACGGGGATCGCCTGGCTCTGGATTGGGGTGGGACTGGTGTAGCCTACTTCGGCAATGGCCCGCATCAAATCAGGATGCAGGCCGAAAGATTCAAAACTCATTGCAGCATTATCACCCAAGTTCCACGAAAAAGACCCATGCCCACCAGCTTTCGACGCCTGATTCCAGTAATTTTTGTGCTTCTTTGGAGCTCGGGATTCGTCATTGCCCGATACGGCATGCCCCACGCCGAGCCAATGACATTTCAGCTGCTGCGATTTCTTGGAGTTTTGGTAATCATGGTGCCGATTGTGCTGCTGATTCGACCCGTCTGGCCAAGCCGTAAGCAGGTCTTTCATATCGGCGTTGCCGGCCTTCTGCTGCAGGCTGGTTATCTCGGTGGCGTCTGGGCGGCGGTTCGTCACGGCATGTCGGCAGGGCTTGCGGCGCTGATTGTTGGTCTTCAGCCCATCATCACCGCATGGCTGGCCTCACTTGTTGCCGAAAAAATCACTTCGCGGCAATGGATTGGCTTAATTCTCGGAATCGCTGGCGTGGCCTTGGTCGTCACCGCCAAGTTATCGCTGACAAATCTAACTTGGTTCAGTCTGGGGCTTGCGTTTTTTGCGCTGATCAGCATCACGACTGGCACCATCTATCAAAAAAAATATTGCCCTAGCTTTGATCTGCGCGCTGGCTCGGTCATTCAATTCGGAGCCTCGGCGATTGCCTGCCTGCCCTTTGTGTTTCTGATTGAAACCCGCGACATCGACTGGCAGCCGGCCCTGATTGGGGCCCTGCTCTGGGCGATTTTTGCCCTCTCAATTGGTGCGATTTCACTGTTATTTGTACTGATTCGAGAGGGTGCAGCCACCCAGGTCACCAGCCTGCTGTACCTGACACCTCCCACTACGGCGTTGATGGCATGGAGTCTTTTTGGTGAACCGATTACACTGACAACGATCGCGGGAACATTGCTTACCGTATGGGGTGTGTGGTGGGTCATGTCCGCAAAACCTTCTGATTCAAGTTAATCAGACTACCGCCCGCGAGTTTTCGGAGCGAATCGCACTCACAACCCCTTTTGTTGATAGGAGTTTTTATGAAAGCACTCATCTCCCTGGGCGTCGTTGCTGCCTTCGCTGCGGCAGCCCCGCTAACCGCATCCGCCCAATTTGCAAAAAAAGAAGATGCCTTGAAGTATCGCCAGAGCGCTCTTCAGCTCACTGGTCAGCATATGGGCCGCATCGGCGCCATGATGAAGGGTGACATTGCGTTTAATGCCGCTGAAGTCCAGAAAAGCGCCAATGTGATTGCAACGCTGTCGACACTGCCCTGGGAGGCCTTTGGCCCCGACACGGATGGCGGCAAAGCCAAGCCAGCGATCTGGAAAGAGACCGATAAATTCAAGGCTGCTTCGGAGCGTTACATGAAGGCGGCGGTTGAACTCAACACAGCGGCCAAATCCGGCAATCTCGAGCAAATTCGCAAAGTTTTTGGGGCTACTCAGCAGACCTGCCGAGCCTGCCACGATGACTACCGCGAGAGATAAACCACAAGCGTGAGCGCCAGGGCAAAAATCACCGCTGCCCTGGCCCGCATTGCTGCATCATCATTTGCAGCCACTGCGTCGTCGTCCTCTACCTGCTGATCACCCGACAGCATCGGCTGCACCAAGCGGTGCTGTTGGATCCGCTGGTGCCAAAAGATGGCTGCCAAGTGCAAGATCACCAGGCCAAGAACAACCCACTGCAGCCGAAGGTGCCAGCGGGTTGCAAAATCCACCACGACATCACTGACATGACGGGCCAGGGGCCCATCGAACGCAATGTCATCAGAGCTAAATAAGCCAAGGCCCGCCTGCATCCCGATGGCCACAAGCATGGCAAGTACCGAAAGTGCGCCGAGCGGGTTATGGCCGGGCTTCCGTGGGAAAAGGCCGCGAACTTCCTGCAAAACAGCGGCCGGCCCTCTCACGAACTCCGTGAAACGGGCATACCGCGGCCCCATTACGCCCCACACCAGCCGAAAAAGAATCAGCGCGAGCGCCAGCATTCCGAATCGAGCATGCCAGACCATGGCCTCCCCGCCGATATTGCCCGAGATCAATAGCGCCACAATACAGGCCGCCAATAGCCAATGAAATAATCGTGTCGGCAAGTCCCAGACACGAATTTTCCGCTGGTTCACTGTGGTCCTCATCCGCTCATTATCCGGAATTTAAAGGCTACGCCTACAATCCGGTCATGGCTCCCTCACCCCAGCCCTCCACCCATGATGCGCTTCGGGCGGGCTGCAAGGATGCGATCGGTGTGCCCGCGGCGGTGCTGGCTGCAGGCATGCTTGGATTCGGCGCGCTGGGACACGCCAGCGGCCTTTCGATTGGCCTCACGACAGCCACCAGTTTTTTTATTTACGCTCTGCCAGGTCAGGTGGTGTTTGTCGAGATGGTGGCCCTCGGTGCTTCCGGGTTTGCTGTCGCGCTTGCTGCCACATTAACGGCTGCGCGATTTCTGCCGATGACGCTGACGCTGGTGCCGCAGATTCCCCGGAAGGATCGCGGACGCTCGCTTTATGCGAGTGCTCATTTCATCTCAATGACCAGCTGGGCGGTCATGATGCGCGACTTCGCACGTATCCCTGCGTCACAGCGGATGGCCTATTTCACCGGATTTGGCATGACGTGCTGGGCGGTGAGTACACCCGCCACGCTGCTGGGCTACTTGGTGGCGGGCCACGTTCCCACGCCGGTCACGATCGGGCTGGTCATGCTTAACCCTTTGTTTTTCCTGCTGAGTTTCACCGAGGTGCGGGCCCGAGCGAGTCGCCTTGCGCTGCTCATGGGCGGATTGTCTGGGCCCATTGTGTACGGCTGGGCCCCAGGCTGGAGCATTCTGATTTGTGGGCTCATCGGCGGCACGGCGGCTTTTTTTCTCGATCTCGCCCTGGGGCAGGAGAAGCCGGTGCGGGCCAACAGCGAGTCCAACGAAATCGAGGCGCGAGATGGAAACGCTCTTTAACATCCCCAAAGAATCAGCGCTGTGGGCCTGGAGCATTTTATTTTTTGTTGCGCTGGGGACCTACGCCTGGCGGGGCCTGGGCGTCATGCTCTCCGGAAAAATCAAACAAAACAGCCCACTATTTGGCTGGATCACATGCGTGACCTATGCGATGGTCGCTGCCTTGGTCGTGCGCATCATTGTGCTGCCAGTGGGCGTTCTTTCTGAGACCGCGATGGCCTACCGGCTCCTCGCAACAGGAGCGGCCCTGGCCATCATGATCGGTAAAAAAAATGGCCTCGTCCCAGCAATTTCTGTCGGCACCCTGCTCATGATCATGCTGGGATGGCTGGATCCGCTTAACTCTCTTTAGCGGGAATTCGAATGCCCTGGGCATCAAATTGCTGCTTGAGCAATTTGAGAAATCCGCGGCGTACCGTCTGCTGCTCTGCGGGCCGGACTTTGAATCGGCAACGCACAATCTGATGCGAGTCGTTCCACTGATCAACGCCCATAATCTCGATGGGCTGCAGCAGACGGGCGGCATAATCGGGATCCTGCGAGAACACCTCAGCCGCCGCACGGATGGCCTGGTAGACCTGATCAAGATCCGACTGATAACTGATACGTAGATCCATCATGGCGTAAGAAAACTCGCGACTGCGGTTGGTCACGGTGGCGATCACGCCATTGGGTACAAAGTGCACCGCACCTTCTAAGTCGCGCAGGCGGATATAACGTAAGGTAACTTCCTCAACGGTGCCAGCCTTGCCGCCGACCTCAACCAAGTCACCCACCCGAATCTGATCTTCGATCAGCATTACAAATCCGGTGAAATAATCCTTTACCAAGCTCTGGGCGCCAAAACCCACCGCGAGCCCCGCCACACCGGCGGTCGCCAAGATGGGTGCAATCGAAATGCCAATCTCTGCCAGCACCAGCATAACGGCGACCGCTCCCACCACCACCGAGGCGATGTAGCGGACAACGCGCGTGAGGGTCTCCAGCCGCTTGCGTTCCTCGGGATTCGGATGTCGGGCGGTCCAGCCTTTATCGAGCACCCGAATGACGCGGCCAGAAAACGACATCAGTGCCCAAGCAATGGCCAGAATTAAAAATACATTGGTCAGTGAGATCAGGCCGCTGGCCCAGACCGGCAGCGTTGTCCCGAGATGGGCAACTAAGAAATGTTCGACAAACTCTTTCATCGTAAAATCCAAAGCGCATCGGAACGATCGGCCTAACCAGTGCGAAACCCTCTCACCGGCTTTGAGCCATCACTATAACGCCAACCGCAACAGGGAGCCTCATGTCCATTATCCATCCCGCTTTTTATATTGAAGATCTGAAGATCGGTCAGACCGCTCAGCAATCCAAGACCATTACGGAGACCGACATCATTCTCTTTTCAGCGGTGTCGATGGACACCAATGCGATTCATCTTGATGAGGACTATGCCAAAACCACGCGATTCGGCACACGGATTGTGCATGGCATGCTCACGGGCAGCCTGATCTCCTCGGTGCTGGCCAATCGTCTTCCCGGCCCAGGCACGATCTTCTTGACCCAGACGATGAAATTTCTCGCACCCGTACATCCGGGCGCTACGATTACCGCTGAAGTCAAAGTGCTTGAAATTTTTCCGGAAAAAAATCGGGTCCGGCTTGAGACCACTTGCTCGGTAGGCGGCAAGCGTGTGCTGGAGGGCGAGGCCCTGGTGATGGGGGTATCCCGTCAGGCCAAAAACTAGAAGCCTTGCTTACGATTCAGCCGAACGCGATCTCAGGCCCCAGCGCCAGAGGCCTTCAAGCGGCACGGGAAGCACCAGAAACAGGTGCTCCAAAATGGCCAAGGAAAGTAGTGTGCCGATCAGCGTGAGGCTCACAGCAGAAAAACTGCCGGCCGGTGCCGAGGCCACCGACTGCCAAATCGGGATTGCTATCGCAAGTGAGACGATTAACGACACTGGCAGGAATGCGTTCATCGACCGCCGCCGGAAGTAGGTCTGAAGATACTTCAGGTGATGCGGCAAGAACCCTTCGCTTAAATTACGCACGCCGAAATAGACATTGAGTTTGGCGCTCTGACGCATCGTCCACAGCACGAGATAGGTCCAGAATCCGACCTGGTTCACACCCTCGCGACTGACCAGCCAGACCATGGCGCCCAACACCACCAAAGCCAGCTCGTGATAAAGAATGGTCTCCGCCGCGAGACCAAACTTGCGCCAGCCGCGGGCATCTTCGGGACAGTCGGTCTTGCGACTGCCGGTGACAAAACCCAACAGAAATCCAATCTCTTGCCAGGCCCAGACCAGCACTGCGCAGCTAAAGGCGCAGTAGGCTGCCCAGATCTCACTGACATGGCTTGTCAGCTGCAGGGCTGAAAGTGCTGCCACCAGAATGATGGTCGCGGCCGACATGGTCCATTTAAATGTGTGTCGCGGTAAGCCATTGAGAAACAGAATGATGCCTGTGCTAAACCACCACACGAAGATGGTGTAGAGCAGCGCCGCGAAGACGTCAGGCATCACCAAGTCGGCGCGAGCCGAACATCCTGTGGGAGCGTGTGATAGCGAGCAGGCAGCACCAGCAGTCGACAGAAGACGGCCGCAGCCCGCAGGCCATGCCAGCCCTGTCGAATCCGGCCGAGCACACCGCCCCGCTCGCGGGCCTCGGCGACTTGATCTGCAATGATGCGCAATTTCTCAAAGCCATCATGCAGACGCGAATCATCGAGATTTAACGTCACCGGAAAGACCTGCTTAGAGATTTCGGTGGTCGTGCGAAACACCTGAAAGTCGTAGTCGGTAGGGTCCACACCCAGGGCACGATGAAATTCGGGCCGGGCATGGTCTCGGACATACATCGTGGCATAGACGGCCAGCTGAAAAAACCGAATCCACAGCAGATTCACGCCTTGCAAGAGTTTGGGATCTGCCCGCATCAGCATGGCAAAGGCCTCGCCATGACGGAATTCATCGTTGCACCACTCTTTGAACCAGCCAAAAATCGGATGAAACTTCAGCTCGGGATGTTGCTCGATCTGACGATAAATCGTGATGTAACGGGCATAGCCGATCTTCTCGGACAGATAGGTGGCGTAAAAAATAAACTTTGGCCGAAAGTAGGTATATTTTTTGGCCTTCGCCAGAAAACCAAGATCCACGCCAATTCCGAAATCTTTGAGCCACTGATTAATGAATCCTGCATGGCGGCTCTCGTCGCGGGCCATATAGCCAAAGAGTGCGCGCATGTCCTCGTTCTTGATCCGCCGCTTAATCTCGGCATACAGCACACAGCCGGAGAATTCCGAGGTCACTGAGGAAATCAGGAAATCAACAAACTCCTGATACAGGCCATCGGGCAGATGGGAATAATCCCGATTCATGGTCTCGGCGGGCCGCTGGAAATGATCTTTATTGCGGTCTTCCGCAAACTCCGCCATCAATGCATCCCACTGGCCTCGGACATGGTCAACATTCAGTCGATCAATTGCCTCGAAATCAGTCGTGTAAAAGCGTGGGTTTAAGACCGTGCTCTCTAAGGCTCGCTCGGTGGCCTCGTTGGTATCAATCGCTTTAGCGGGATAAGGATGGGCAAGTGTATTCATGCGATTTGCCTTTTACTGGTGGAGTGGGGCCGCTCGTCGGGTCGTGCAGCGGGCCGGGGATAGCGGCGCGATTTCGAAAATCGCGCCGTAGAAAAACTGACTTCATACAGTGTGGTCAATTCAAAACGGGCAATCCATTTGGTCCACCAGCGAGTAAACCAGCTGGCCCGTGAGATGGTGGCCTCACGCTCCACACGCAGCTGCCCACCCCAGTGGATCTCGGTCGGTGGGTTATGGACCAAGACCTGATCTCCCGGACGGATGGAGTTATCTTCAAGCGCCACATGGGCATAGAAATCCCGTGAGGTATGGGCAATTTCAACTGTGCAGGATGTTCTGGTCTTTTTCATCACTGTCTTCCATCAGCGGCCAGCAGCCGCGCGAAGACGCCAGAATTGCTCGTGCCAAACGACTCAAGGTCAACGACACGGCCGGTCTGGGGATCCGAGAGTGTCAGGCGGCCATCAACACGCCCCACCAATTCAAGCGGATGCTCAGCGCTGACACCGCGAAGCCGCCGCTCACGAGCAAAGCCGCGCAGGGTGCCGCGTGCAAATCCTGCCTCGCCAGCAATTACCGCCACCTTCTGATTGGTGTGGTGGTCGATCACGGCCACACTGCCGTCAGCGCGATCCTCAAAACGTAACTCGCGCACCACCGCGGCTGCAGCGTCTGGCTCGCGAATCGCAACGCCAGTGGCCCGATATGACGCGATGGAGAGCATCAGCATGACCAGGCCCACCAGCACGGCAATCGGCAGCCAACGTGGTGCCTGAAATGCGCTGGATTGGGTGGACGAGTGGGCTTCAAGCATGACGCATTCCGCTGGACGATGACTCAGCGGCAGCGGCGGCAAGTCGTGGACGGTCGCCGCGAGGCGTGCCTGCTTCGGCAAGGCCAATCCCACGCTGGCCTGAAGCAACCGCGGCCCGATCGCCTACGCATGCTGCCCAGGCGTCTGTAAGAATCTTGGCCACCTGCTCGGGCTGCTTCAAACCGCGCAGCATCGGCTCGGTCCGGGCAAAGCGCCAGGGCCGAACATGGGGCCAGAGCTGAACAACACCGATCTGATCCTCGGGCATGAGCGCTAAGGGAATATCGCCCGATCCATCTGAATGTAAGCGCAGTCCTGCGGAGACGATGCGCTTAAACGGCAAATTAAACGACACTGTCAAGACCATGCCGATTCGCATCACCACCCGACGAGAAGTGATGGTGTAAACCGTGGTGCGGGCGACAATCACGGCGAGGCCGGACAGAATTCCAATTGCGGTCATTGCCAGCAGACTCAGCCACAGCGCGGAGATCATGGCCTTTTCCAGGCCACCGCCCTCCAGCAAGACGGTGGTGATCCGCAGTGCAATGATGATTGCAAAATACACCGCAAGCTTTCGCACATGAAACGCAGTCCGAGCCAGCGCAGCCCAATTGGGGGCGCCTTGCCACAGCAAACGCTCGTTTGCAGGCAGCGCCTCCGGCAGGCCGTATTGGGGCTCGAGCTCGTACTCGTGCGGATAGCCGTGGTGGTGATCCAGACTCATACCAGCGGCTCCTGTCGCTGCGGCGTGGAATACAGATAGCCCCCACCGTAATAGCCAGCGATTTTGTCTTCCTCCAGCAGCGTAACCTGATCCGGATGGCGCGTGGTAGGCACGTCAGCAAATTGCGCCCCGGTAATTGCAGTGACTTTCACGCCACGCTGAGTGATGCGTGCAAACGGAATCGGCAGCAAAACGCGCTTGCCCTGATGCAGTTCCACTTCGAGATAGCGAAAAAGGGTCTCTGCCCGATCTACCCAGAGATCAACGACCTTGCCGGCGACCGCATCGTCATGGCCACGCACTTCCAGGCCCCGGGGGTCGACATCGTTGAGCGAGACCGAGTGGTCACGCTCTGTCCGCAGTGGCTGAAGTTTGACGCTGCCATCGAGCATGTGATCCGGTGCATCAGTTCGGGCCGTCCAGGCGGCGGGGCCAATCCCATCGACCATCGGATTGCCGGTTGGCTCTATCGGCGAGCCTGGAAAATTCGCCGTGCGCTGGGCAGCAAGGGGGGCTGCGCTGCGATCCCGATCGTGGGGCGCTGAGAACTCCCGTCCGTCGGCCAGTTTGTAAGTCTTGGGCGAGGGCAGCGGAGGCCAGCCCTCAATATCCGCGTAGTCACGGCGATCACTCTGCAGCGGATAGCCCTCACGCTTGCCCTCGCGGACTAGCCAGACCACCAGCGAGAAAAAGAAAATCCAGAAGATGTAGAGCACGATCTGTGCAACATCAATGTAGGCAGTAATTGCACCAGTTCCCATGATGACTCTCCTTATGTCCGATCAGCCGGGGAATTCAGCAAGACCAAACTTTGATGCTGACGATGCCGGTCCACGCGGACGCCCCGCAAGGCGGACCATTGGACCAATCACAATCAGCGTTGCTAACAACAAACAAATTTCTAGGTGATACACAAAACTGTAGCCAGTGCCGGTCGTCACGAGCACCGATCCGATTCGTCCCTCCAGCGCAAGCGTCGAGACTGCATCTCGAATCACGCCACCGCAGGCCATCGATAGGCCAGTGGCGGTGGCAGTGACAGCACCCCATGCACCCAGTACGAGCCCGCTGTTGCCAAACGGATCAGACGGCGATGCCGGCTCAAAACTCATGGCAGCGGTCAGCGTGCCCACCGAGAAAAGGCCACCGCCAAAACCAATGAGTACTGCGCCGATACGAAATAAGAGTGGCTCTTGAAAGGGTTCAGAAAAAATCACGCAGGAAAAAGCCGCCAGCCCCACCACAACGCCAAGGGCGGAGACCCGAAAAGCATTCATTCCCCGAGTCAGCCATCGGGCAGCCAAGGCAAACGCACACAAGGCGCCGATGGCCATGAGGGCTGTGAGTACGGTCGTGGCCGACACCGAGAGGCCCAGGACCTCCCCGCCATAGGGCTCCAAGATGACATCCTGCATGCTGAAGGCGGCCGTGCCCAACCCGAGAGCGAAAAGAAATCGGAGTGTGCTGGGCTGACTGTAAAACCGACTCCAATTCTCGCGAAAGGCCGGCCGTGTAATCGCTTGGGCAGTACGCTCAGGATTTCGGACCTCTTGCTTCCAAAGGGCAATCACGTTGAGCGCCACAGCGACTGCGGCTGCCCCCTGAACCACCTTAATCAGCTTGATCTGACTGAATTCAGTCAACAGAAAACCGAACGCAATGCCGCTGACGACCATGCCCATTAAGAGCATGGCATACATCATGGCGAC